>CAYZXK010000029.1:0-1581 GCA_964482395.1 uncultured Planctomycetales bacterium
TTCGGATCGTCGCAGCCCGCGTTGGTGTCATAGTCGTTCACGTCGTCGCACGGATCATCCAGGTTCGTCCCGGCCGCAGTCCAACTGCACGCCGGCGCACCAGTCTGAACCTGCGAGACTTCCAGCAGGTACTGCTTCCAGAACGGCGTGACGCCCGGCTTCTCAGAACTCGAAATCGTCGGCGTCGAAGCCCGGATTCAGCTCGACGTGCGTGAAGACATAGCTGCCCAGCAGCTCCTTCTCCTGATGATCAGCATAGGAATACACCGCCACCGGCAGCAGCCACTCCTGGTCCAGGTGAAGGACTAATCGGGCGTCGGGATACGGTCCGGTCGGGCCGGTGTAGGGAAGGTCACGAACGATGATGTAGGTCGGGCGTCCGTCAACCATGCCGGTGCCACCGAAGCGGATATCCAGCACTCCCTGCTCGGCCGCGACGGCGTTGTAGGTCTCCAGAAGGTCAAAGGTAGCTCGAAACCCGGCTTCGTCGATGGTCCGCCGACTGGCCTTGCGGGCCTCCGGTCCGTCGATGGGCAGGAACAGGTCTTTGACGAACAGGCGAGCGACCGCACCGGCCGGCTCGACCCGGGCCAGCTTCTGCCCGTTCTGGTCGACGAACTCTCTGGCGTCCATGAACAGGGCCCGACGGGCCTGGTCGGCGTTGGTTTTCCAGAGCATGTAGACGGCGCGCGGGCTTTCCCGGAACCGCAGCTCGATCTCCTGCACCTGAGAAAGCTTGTTACCCAGCCGCTCCTGCTTGACCAGGACGCAGCGGTACTCGCGCACGTGCTGCTCATACCATTGCCGGCCGAGTCGGGCCAGCACCATGGGGTCGCGCTCCGCAGCAGCGATCAACTCGGCTGACGAATTGCCAGCCCGGTCGGCCACCAGAGCGATAGAACTGACCGCAGCCGGCGGCGAGCCGCTGGGCAGGTTGCCCAGCAGCCACCACGCCGGCGGACCGGCCAGGCATGCCAGACTGGCCACGTACAGGATGCCACGCCGCTTGTACATCCGCTTTTTCCGATCCGGACGACGCGCGCCACCACGCCTGCCAGCGCGACGCCTCCAATAACATCGACCCGATCAGCCCGCACACTGGACGTCCAGTGCAACCCACTGACCGGGCGGCGCCCGTCAGTTCAGGCGCAACCGCGGAGATTATAGCCCTTATTACCGGCAACACAAGCAGAAGTTGCGGGATGCGGAAATCGCCCCGACCGCGCTCCAGCCGACCGCGTGACAGGCCATCTACTGGCCGGCCCACCCGGCAATCAGTCGGTCGAACCCTGTCAGGTCCGGTTCGAACTCCAGGGTGTGGGCTGCGCCGGGCAGAACGTGAATCTCGGGCCGAGAGGCCGCCACCCGGGTCAGCCACTCCACTGTCGGCTCATTCCGTATGATCCGGTCACGACCGGCCAGAATCAAAGTAGTCGGCGCCGTCAGCGACCCCGGCCGCGCACCCAGCAGCCTGCGGTCCAGCCGAACCGAGTGATACAAGAATCGCGCAGTGGCTCTGCTGAGCTTCAGCGGGTCGGCGGCGATGAACGCCTGGCCGGCCGGATCGTCAGTGAATAGAGC
>CAYZXK010000030.1:0-5724 GCA_964482395.1 uncultured Planctomycetales bacterium
GCCCTCGATCAGGGCGGCGGCAATGATCATGGCGATGAAGACGTTGCCCCGGACCTCCGGTTGCCGGGCCATGGACTCGACCGCATTGCCGGCCAGGTGGGCGATGCCCTTGGCTGCGCCGATGCATACCAGACCGGCACCGATCCCGGCTCCCAGGCCCATGAGGCCGGTGTTACTGAACAAAGGGGCGGTTTCCGCCAGCGTGCTCAACATGGTTTGCTCTCCTGCGATTTACTCTACGCACCCATCATTGCGCCAGCCGCTCTTGCAGGTCCGGGCGGTAGACTCACGCACGGTCATTCAGTGCTCCGGCGCCACTGCCATGCTGACGAACAAGGTAGTCAAGAAGACGAAGATATACGCCTGGAGGAAGGCGACGAACAGCTCCAGGCAGCTTATCGCCACGCAGCCGACGGTGCTGATCGCCCCGACCACGTAGCCCAGAGCCACGGTCCGGGCCCCGAAGATCAGAAACAGGATGGAAGCCAGCACGATGTGCCCGGCCACCATGTTCGCGAACAGACGGATCATTAGGGCGAAGGGCTTGATGACCGCCCCGATCAGCTCCAAAACGACCAGCAGCAGCCACGTGGCTAGATCCGCCAGATAAAGCGGGACCGCCACCAACCGCCTGGTGCCCGGCCGCGGCTGAAACACGTGCGGCGCGAAGTTCCACAGGTACACAGGCAGAGCCAGGCAGGCTGCCCTCCCAGGCGACATCCCCCGCCGCGCAGGTGGCGACTCGGTCGCTCGCGAATGGTCATCCGGGGCGTGCCCGTCCCCGTGGTGTCCGAAACTTCCCCTGACCAGGGCGTGGTACACCTCGCTCACCCCGCTGGCGTGGATGACAAAGAAGGCACAGATTGCCAGTCCGCCGGTGATCGCGATGTTGCCGGTCGCGGTACCGCCGACGTGTTTGATCCTGCCGGCGGTAATGAGCTGAATGATTTCGGCCAGGGGGACCATTCCCAGCAGGTTGCAGAACAGGATGAAGAAGAAGAGTGTCCACAGGAAAGGCATGAAGCGGTCGGTCCGGTGTTTGAGGACCGGCCGGGCTACCTCTTCGCGAATGAATTGCAGCAGGGCTTCGAACAAGTTGAGGATTGGGCCGCGTGGCGCTCGCGGCTCGCCGCCGTCGCCGTAGGCCCGGGCCAGCCGGGGGAATATCAGCAGGCACAGCCCGGCCGCGACCAGGGTCATCAGCAACTGGTTGGTGAACCAGAAGTCGCCGGCCAGGGGGAAGCCCAGAAGCGGGATGCTCTGGCGGCCGAAGCTCAGATTCCCGGACCAGATGCGGAACAGCGGCTGAGGTAGAACATGGTCGACTGGGTCATGGACCGCCAGTGTCAGCACTGAAGGCTCACTCCGACTTTCCATGCGGGCGGGCGTCGACCCGCAGCAGGATACCTATGCTGAGTCCGGTCTCAATTATCAGCAGCATTAGATATATCGCCAGAAGACAGCCGAAAAACGAAGCCCGATGGACGGGGACCAGGGCCTGGTAGCCGATTGCCAGAGCCGCGGTGGTAAGCAGACGAATAACCGTGCCGGCCAGGGCCGCGTAGGGGGCGTAGGTCCGTCGGTAGCCGACCGCCAGGCCGACGGGCAGGGTTGCCAGAGCGGCGGCAGCCAGGCAGATGCCGGCGGCGGCGTCCAGCGACGCAGCCCCGGCCGGTCCCCACATGCGGACGGCCAACGAACGCCCCAGCCCGACCAACAGGAGGGCCGCCCCGATCAGCACGCCGAGTTGGAGCAGAACGTATTTCACGCCGGTCACAGTCCGATACGCTTGGATTCGCGGATCAGGCAGTACAGGCCGATGACGGTTCCGAGCAGCAAGCCGGCAAACAGGCCCCAGGGCTGCCAACCATAGCGTCGCTCCAGCCACCAGCCACCGTAGCCAAACACGCCCAGATAGGCTAGGAACTCCAGCACCAGAGCGTACATGCGTGCCCAGCCGAAGGGTACCTGTCCCGTCGGAGGTCGGTCCTCATCGGATTTGTGACTCGACTTGGACATCCGCCGCCAGAGCTCCGGCAGCTCGAGAGGTCGCGACCGGAAGCTACCCATGCGGCACAGCTTATGCTGGGGAAAGTCGGAGAACAACCGGCGCCAGCGCCGGGCTTGGAAAACCGGGCGGATTAAGGTATACGATAGCTGCCGGGTGGCGTACGCCGGCGGAATCATCTACTGGACCGCACATGACCGCACAACCTGAATCCAGGCCGCAAAGGCGGATTCTTTTTTTCGCCGGCCCCGACAGTCCGGCAGCCGAATGGCTGCCGATACTTTCGGCTCATGCTGATGTCCGTGTGGCGGGCAGCGTCGCGGAGGTTCAGGCCGCGTTGGCAGCAGAATCGTTTGATGCGGTGATTTTCCCGAGTTCAGAACTGCTCCCGTTGACCTCGACGGTTGGCCGCAACCAGGCTCGCATGGTTCTGGACGGGATTCCCCAGGGAGTGTGTGTGGTGGACCGGGAGGGGAAACTGATCTGGTCCAACACCGCTTTGCGGGGGTATCCGGAAGCGGTCACGGAGGCAGTGCGGTCGGCGTGTGTCGAGCTTATGCCGCAGTTGGCCACCGGCAATGCGCACGCCACCGCACAGCGAGCACTGCGGGTCGGGCCGCAATCCTTCGAGCTGACCGTTTCCGCGCTGCGAGACCCCAGCGGGGGGCTGGACCGCGTGGTGGGGTTGGTCAGTGATACGACCTCGCTGACGCGGATGCGGGAGAAGCTGGAGGCGATCGACGCTGCCGGCCGAGAGCTGGTCGCGTTGGACGTTGACGCGACCGCCCATCTGGAAGTGCCGGAGCGGCTGCAACTGCTGGAAGACAACCTGATCCGCTGCTGCCGCGAGCTGCTGGACTTCACCCATTTCTCGGTCCGGGTACTGGACCCTAAGACCGGACGGCTGGACACGGTGTTGTCGGGAGGCTTTTCGGAGCAGGCCAACCTGCGGCCGATCTACGCTCGCAAGGAGGGGAACGGAATCACCGGGTATGTGGCGGCCACCGGGGAGTCCTATATCTGCCCCGACATCACCAAGGACCCGCTGTACCTGCCGGGCATCGAGTGCGCCCGATCCTCCCTGACTGTGCCGCTTCGGCTCAATGAGCGAGTGGTGGGGGTTCTGAACGTGGAGTCGGATGAACCGGCGGCCTTCACCGATCAGGACCGGCAATTCGCCGAAATCTTCGGTCGATATATCGCCGTCGCCTTGCAGATGCTCAAGCTGCTGGTGGTGGAGCGAAGCGAGACCAGCGGTCAGTTGGCGGCCGACGTCCGGGCCGAGCTGTCCAAGCCCCTCAACGACATCCTGACCGAAGCCACCCATCTGCTTACCCGGCCGGGCAGCCCGGAAGACACTCAGCGTAGGCTGCGCAAGATCATCGCCACGGTCGATCGGGTTCAGGACGCCTTGCAGAACATTGCCGAGCCGCCGGCCATTGGCGGCCTGGCGCCGGAGCCGGGGACCGCCAGCCCGCTGCTGCGGGGCAAACGGGTGCTGGTCGCGGACGACGAAGATGTAATTCGCGAGACCATCGCCGACGTGTTGGCCAAGAGTGGTGCCAAGCCGGTCATGGCCTGCGACGGGGAGGAGGCGGTGACCCTGATCGGGTCCCAGCGGTTCGACCTGGTGCTCTCGGACATCAAGATGCCTTACAAGAACGGCTATGAGGTGTTCGCCGCCAGTCGGGCCGCCAATCCGCACTGCCCGGTGATCCTCATCACCGGTTTCGGCTACGATCCGGACCATTCGATCGTGCGGGCCAGTCGGGAAGGACTGGCCGGCGTGCTGTTCAAGCCTTTCCGCGTCGAGCAGTTGATGGAGCTTATGGAGAAGGCGGTGGCGGCCGAAGCCTCGGGCAAAACGGCCTGAAAGGCGGCGGGCTGGGGCCCATTTCCGGCGGCGGTCGCCTCAACCGCCCAGTCGGAATGCGGAGGCGGTCGTCGGCGCTTCGGCTTTTCAACCTGACGAGTCATCGCACATGAACCTTCATCTTCCCGAGCGTCTGTGTACCGATGTTGCGGCCGCGCTGGAACGCGAGTGGCTGGTCACCAACGGGCTGGGCGGCTTTGCCTGTGGTACGGTGGCCGGCGCGCTCACCCGGCGTTATCACGGCCTGCTGGTGGCCGCCGTCAACCCTCCGGTGGGCCGCAGACTGCTGGTGGCCAAGCTGGACGAGACCGTCCGGATCGACGGCCGACCATTCCAGCTCTACACCAACATCTGGCAAAGCGGCCTGGAGGAACCGCCGGGCTGCCGATGGCTGCGACGGTTCGATCTGCGCCTAGGCGTGCCGACCTGGACCTTCGAACTTCCCGGGAGCCGGCTGGTGAAGCAGGTCTGGATGGAACCGGGGCAGAATCTCACTTTCGTCCGATACCAGCTCGACCGACACTCCCGCCCGCTGGCCATGAGTTGCCGTCTGCTGGTCAACGACCGCGACTACCATCATCTGGTCAACCCCGGGCAGGCGACCTTTCAGGTCCAGGCCTGTGACCGGGCGATCGAGATTCGGCCGCCGGTCAGCGGCGTGCCGGTGCGGGTGCGATGCGCGACCGATAGAGTCGCGGCCGTCAGTTGGGAAGTGGACTACGCCTGGTGTCGGGGTTTCCAACTGCCGGTGGAGGCCGCCCGCGGGCATGCCTATCTAGAGGATCACTTGGCAATCGGCCGTTGCGAGCTGGAAATCGGGCCCGGTCAAAGCGTGATCTTCGCGATCGCGGCCGGAGACGGCGACGGGAGCGATGACCTGGCGGCACTGGACCGTCGCCGGAAGCACGCCCGGGACCGGCTTGGTGAATGGAGTGAGCAGACCGGCCAGAGTGTCGATTCGGTACCGGTGGCTTTGACCCAGTTGATCCTGGCGGCCGACCAGTTCCTGGTGACCCGCGCCAACCCGGCTGCCCCGCCGACAGCCGGCGGCGGCCCACCGCGGCCGGAACTGCCCAGGCCGGAGTCGAGTCCTCAGCCCGGGTCGGAGTCCGCCGCCGACCGCTCGACCGGCTACACGGTGATAGCCGGTTATCCCTGGTTCACGGATTGGGGACGCGACACAATGATCTCCCTGCCCGGGCTGACGCTCGCGACCGGGCGTCCCCAGATAGCCCGGCAGATTCTGCTGACCTGGGCCCGGTACGTGGATCAGGGTCTGATCCCCAATCGCTTCCCCGACCAGGGTCAGCCGCCCGAATACAACACGGCCGACGCCACCCTCTGGTTCCTCTGGGCCATCGACCAGTACCTGCGGGCCACCGGCGATGTTGAAACCCTTGCCCAGCTTTTCCCGGTCATGCAGGAGATCATCGACTGGCACCAGCGTGGGACCCGACACGGAATCCGGGTCGACGTGGACGGCCTGGTCTGCATCGGCCCAACCGACCTGAACCTGACCTGGATGGACGCCAAGTACGGCGACTACATCATCACCCCTCGGACCGGCAAGCCGGTGGAACTCAGCGCGCTGTGGTATGACGCGCTGTGCAATCTGGCCCGGCTGGCGGATCTCCTCGACCGGTCCGGCAAGGAGTATGTCCGCCTGGCCGAGAGCACCCGCCGGTCATTTGGCCGGTTCTGGAACCCGCAGACCAAGTGCCTCTACGACGTGCTGGACGGGCCGCGCGGCGACGACCCGGCCATCCGGCCTAATCAGATTTTCGCGGTCTCGCTGACGCACTCGCCGCTGCCCCGGCAACGGCAGGCCGGGGTAGTCGAAACC
>CAYZXK010000031.1:0-21027 GCA_964482395.1 uncultured Planctomycetales bacterium
GGTAACTGGCGTCCGCTCCAAATCCGCCGCTACGATCCTCATGGGCGTGTCCTCCTTGTCTGTTAATTCAATATGGGCCAGAGGATACGCCCTTCCTACGCCTCGGCAACGAGATTACACACGAAAGGATACGCCACCGCGACTGACTCGGAGGTTGAGTCGAGGGCGGCCAGGCAGTAAAGTAGATTGTGTGTTTTGGGATGGGGACCGGTTCGGGAACCTGGGGGAGGGCCGGCGCTTCGGCTCCGCCCGGCCGAGCAAACGGTCCTTTACGGAAGAAGGAAACCAACATGATTGCTTTAAGGTCCAGCAGGGCGACGGCGGTCGCCGCCGTCTGGTTATGGTCGGGCACGCTGTGGGTGGTTCGACCGGTTCAAGCTCAGCTATCGGATGCGGATATTGAGGCCCTGCGCCAGCGCGGAGCCCGCGAGGGTTGGACTTTCACGGTTGGTCGCAATCCGGCTACCGAGCGTCCGCTCAGCCAGTTGTGCGGCCTGGTCGAGCCGCCGGACTGGAAAAGCCGGGCTCGTTTCGATTCCTCTCCACCGCGTCGCAGTCTGCCGGCCAAGTTCGACTGGCGGACCCAGGGCGCCTGCCCGCCGGTGCGCGACCAGGGGAACTGCGGCAGTTGCTGGGCGTTCGCGGCCGTCGGAGCGGTAGAAAGCTCGATTCTGATCAGCGGGAGCCCGCAGGCCGATCTGTCCGAGCAGTGGCTGGTAAGCTGCACTGCGGCCGGTAGTTGCAACGGCGGCTGGCACACCGATGCCCTTGAGTACATTCGCTGCGGCGGGCTGATGGATCCCTGCGGCGGCAACGGGGCGGTGCCGGAAAGCAGCTTTCACTACCAGGCCCGGGATCTGCCCTGCGGTTGCCCCTATCCGCACAGCCATTGTGTCGATTCGTGGTATGTAGTTGGGGACGAGTGGGGCGCGCCGAGCGTCGAGCAGATCAAGCAGGCCATCTACGACCACGGGCCGGTCGCGACCACCGTTTACGTGAATGATCCGTTCTCGGCCTATACCGGCGGAATATTCAATCTGTGTCAGCCGGGCATGATCAACCACGCGGTGGTGCTGGTCGGGTGGGATGACACTCAGGGCAGCCGGGGGGTATGGATACTGCGCAACTCCTGGGGGCCGTACTGGGGCGAAGGCGGCTACATGCGGATCGAATACGATTGCTGCAACGTGGGGTATGTCACGTTGTACGTCAACTACCAGCCGCCCGACTGCAACCACAACTCGATTCCCGATTCCCAGGATATCGACTCGGGCACCAGCCCGGACTGCAATCTCAACGCGGTCCCGGACGAGTGTGAGCCGGGTGGGACTGCGGATTGCAACGCCAACGCCACGCCCGACCTGTGTGACCTGTTTGCCGGCACCAGCTCGGACTGCGATGCCAACCATGTGCCCGACGAATGCGATCTGGCGGCCGATCCCGCCCGCGACTGCGATGGCAACGGGGTTCTGGACACCTGCGACCTGGACACCCTCTACCGCGTGGACGACGGGACGCTGGAGATGCTGTTCAAGTCCGATGTGGGCGGCACGATCTGGCTGAACCATTTCACCGTCCGGCCCGGCAACGACCGCATCGTGGCGGTCGAGATCGCCTGGGGCTGGGTCGACTACGGGACTGAGGCGACGGTCGCGATCTGGCGCGACCCGGACAACGACGGCAATCCGGACGATGGGGAGCTGCTCTGGACCAGTCCGCCGGTGCGAGTCATCAATCCCCTGACCAACATGTTTGTCGCGATTGAGGTCCCGGGCATTGATGTGGGTCAGGCGGGCGATTCGTTTTTCGTCGGGGCATATATCTCAGCGCTGACCTGGAGTTTCCCGGCCGCTCTGGATGGCTCCGCCTCTCGCGGTCGAAGCTGGCTGGTCGAGGGCGACGACCTGGCCAACCTGGGGGCCAATGCCAACCTGTTCCTGATCGACGAAGAGTACCCCGGCAACTGGCTGATCCGTTGCCGGGCGGCCTCGCGGGATTGCAACGGTAACGGCACGTTGGACCAGTGCGACGTGGCCAGCGCCACCAGCCCGGACGCCAACGCCAACGGCGTACCCGACGAGTGCGACCCGGACTGCAACGGCAACGGCCAGCCCGATGACCTCGACATTGCCGGCGGCAGCAGTCCGGACTGCAACACCACGGGCCGGCCGGATGAATGCGAGCTGACGGCGGTCGCCGCGGTCGCCGACCAGCCGCCCAAGGGATTGTTCGACGTCGCCTACGCCCAGAGTTTCGATGATTTTGGGTATCCCACGCTCAGCTTGAAGGGGTGGGACGACTTCACCTTGAGTTCGGCCTCGGCCCTGACCACCGGACAGGCGTACTTCTGGCCGGAAGACTGGACCGGCTTTGCCCGGATCAGCTTCCTGGTCGAGATTGCCGACCGGCCGGGCGGATACCAGGCGCAGGGCGGAACCACCCTGCTGTCGACGGTCGGAACCGGACATTTCGGCACCGGTTTGGTCACCTGGGATTTTGGCGGGGCGGTGCTGCCACGCGGCAAGTATTGGATCTCCGTTCAGGCTCGGGGCGGGTTTTGGCCGTTTGGCCTGGTCTGTTGGTATCGCACCAACCTGGGCAGCCCCAATGGGTCCCAGCATTACATTCACAACCCCGGCGGCGGGTTCGGCGAGGGCACGCAACCTTTCCTCGGCAGCGCCTGGTACGGCGACCCGGCCGACCTGGCGTTTGTTCAGGAACGACTGGTGAACCTGGACCTCAATGCCAACGGCGTGCCGGATGCGTGCGACCCGGATTGCAACCTCAACGGCCTCCCCGACGACTACGAGCTGGCTACCGGTCAGGGCGCCGACTGCAACGCCAATGGTCTGCCGGATGATTGCGACATCGCCGCCGGCACCGCCCGGGACTGCAATCAGAACCGGGTGCCCGACTCCTGCGACATCGCCGCCGGCCGGCTTAAGGACTGCAATGCCAACGGGGTTCCAGACCTCTGCGAGATCGACCAGGGCACGGCCCGGGACTGCAATCGCAACGCCGTCCCGGACGAGTGCGACCTGGCCGCGGGGACTTCAGCAGACGTGAATCGCAATTCCATCCCGGACGAGTGCGAGAACGACTGCAACCATAACGGCATTCCGGACGGATGGGAGATCACGATCGGCGTCGCGGCCGACCTCAACGCCAACGGCTGGCCCGACTCCTGCGATCCCGATTGCGACGCCAACGGTCTGCCCGACGACTACGAACTGGCCCGCGGGCTCGGGCCGGACTGCAATGCCAACGGCGTGCTGGACGTCTGCGAGATCGCGGCCGGGCGTGCGCCAGACGTCAATGAGAACGGCATCCCAGATTCCTGCGAGGTCGATCTCAACGCCAATGGCACGCCGGATAGCTGGGACCTCGCGACCGGCCGCAGCCTGGACTGCAACCACAACGGCGTGCCGGATGAAGTGGAAGACGACGCGGACGGCGACGGCGTGATCGACGTGTGTGACAACTGTCGGGAGGTAGTCAACCCGAGCCAGGCCGACCTGGATGGCGACGGGGTGGGGAACCTGTGTGACAATTGCGTCTTTCTGGCCAACCCCAATCAGAACGACCGCGACAGCGACTCGGTGGGCGACGCCTGCGATAACTGCCCGGGGGTGTACAACCCGTCGCAGACGGATGCTGACCAGGATGGGGTCGGCGATGCCTGCGACCCGGATTTCCGCAAGCCTTCTTCCGCCACGGGCAGCCCGCAGACGCCCGCCGAAGAAACGGAGCCCGAGGAAGAACCCCAGGAGCCTAACCAGCCTGTCGCGGGCGAGCCCGAGCAGTCCGAGCAGGAAACCCCGTCGACACCGGCAGCTCGCGGGGCTCTCTGTCCGACCGCGAGTACACTGCTGCTGACTTCAGTGCTGTTTGGCCTGTTGCGGGCACGGCGATGCGGACCACCGCCCGCCCGACCAGCGCCAAGGGATCAGAGGAGGATCAGTTAAATGGTTAGAAGCGCGCTACTTGCTGGATCGTTGGTAGCGATTGTGTTTGCGGCGTTGCCCGGGCCGACGCCCGTCTGCTTGGCCCAGGGTCCGTCCGAAGCGATACCGGTAATCACCGTGCCGCCACTCGACCTGGAAGCTGTTCGGGCGGAGGACGTTCAGCGGGAGTTTGAGGGTCTGCCGCCGCGGTACGCCATCCCGCGCGAGACGGTCATCCGGCCCAGCCTGGACGGGGTCTGGGAGGACCTGGACGCGCAGACGCGTCGGTGGCGACTGCGGATCAGCTCGCCGGGCGCTTTGTCGCTGAACCTGGGATTCGAGGCGTATTACATGCCGGCGGGGGGCGAGCTGCGCGTCTACGCCACCGACGGCAGCCATGCTCTGCGTCCCTATACCGACGCCGACAACGCCGACCACGGGCAGTTGTGGACACCGGTAGTGCTGTCCGACGATATCACCCTCGAGGTCCGTGTGCCCCGCAGTCTGGAACACATGCTGATTTTGGAGCTGACCTCGATCAACGTGGGGTACCGGGGCTTCGGCCAGATGCCGGAGCGCTCCGGTAGCTGCAACATCGACGTGGTCTGCCCGGAGGGGGCCGCCTGGCAGAACGAGATCCCGGCAGTGGCGGTCATCTCCACCGGGGGCTCGCTCTTCTGCACCGGCTTCATGGTCAACAACACGGCCCAGGACCAGACGCCCTATTTCATGACCGCCTACCACTGCGGGGTCACCTCCAGCAACGCACCCTCGCTGGTGGTGTACTGGAACTACCAGAGCCCGACCTGCGGCCAGCACGGCGGCGGCTCACTCAGCCAGTATCAGTCGGGCTCCACCTGGCGCGCCGGCTGGTCCACCTCCGACTTCACCCTGGTCCAGCTCAGCCAGCAGCCCAACCCGAGCTGGAATATTACCTACGCCGGCTGGAGCCGCGCGGATGCCAACTCCACCAGCAGCGTCTGCATCCACCACCCAAGCTGCGACGAAAAAAGCATCAGTTTCGATTACCAGCCTTCGGCCATAACCAGCTACCTGGGCAGTTCCTCGCCAGGCGACGGAACCCACCTCAAGGTCGACTGGGACCTGGGAGTCACCGAGCCGGGCTCCTCCGGCTCCCCGCTCTTCGACCAGAACCACCGCGTGATCGGGCAACTGCACGGTGGCTACTCGGCCTGCAATAGCTCCGATATGCGCGACTGGTACGGCCGCTTTTACCGGTCCTGGACCGGCGGCGGTTCGAACACGACGCGGCTGAGCAACTGGCTGGACGCGGCCGGCACCGGCCTGATGTACGTGGACACTCTGGTGCCCGGTGCAACCGGCCTTCAGGTCACTCCAACCAGCAACCTGGAGTCGTGGGGCGACCCGGGCGGCCCCTTTACCCCCGGCAGCATCGTCTATACCCTCAAGAACGTCGGTTCAACGTCCTTCAACTACCAGGTCACCAAGAGCCAACCGTGGATTTCACTGACCAATGCAAGCGGTACACTGGCGCCTAACGCGACCGCCGAGGTGACCGTTTCCATCAACTCCGTCGCTAATTCCCTCGTTATCGGTACTTATACCGACACCGTGTACTTCGTTAACACCACCAGCCATCAGGGCGACACCTCGCGCACCGTCACGCTCCATGTCGGGGTGCCGCACGTGGTCTACAGTTGGAACCTGGACACCAACCCCGGCTGGACCACCCAGGACCTGTGGGCCTGGGGACACCCGACCGGCGGCGGCGGCCAGT
This sequence comes from uncultured Planctomycetales bacterium, assembly GCA_964482395.1. Lineage (GTDB taxonomy): Bacteria > Planctomycetota > Phycisphaerae > UBA1845 > Fen-1342 > CAYZXK01. The sequence continues at coordinate 5,704 of CAYZXK010000031.1, forward strand.
ACGGCAACCCCGACCCGACCGGCGGCCACACCGGCAGCAACGTTTACGGGTATAACCTCAATGGCGATTACCAGAACAACCTGCCAGAACGGCATCTGACCAGTACCGCTATCGATTGCAGCGACCTTTCGATGGTCTCGCTCCGCTTCTGGCGCTGGCTGAATGTGGAACAGCCGCTCTACGATCACGCCTACGTTCGAGTCAGCAACAATGGCACGACCTGGACCACCATTTGGCAGAACAGCACTCAGATCACCGATTCATCCTGGAATTACCAGCAGTTCGACATCTCGGCCTACGCCGACCACCAGCCCACCGTTTATCTGCGTTGGACCATGGGCACCACTGACTCAAGCTGGCAATTTTCGGGCTGGAACATAGACGACGTGGAGATCTGGGGCGTGCAAGCGGTGGTGCTGATTCCGGGCGATATGAACTGCGACGGAACGGTCGGCTTCGCCGATATCAACCCCTTCATCCTGGCTTTGACCGACCCGGATGCTTACGCCGCCGCGTACCCGGAATGCCGCTACCTGAACGCGGACATAGACGGCGACGGTAACGTCGATTTTGCGGACATCAATCCGTTTGTCCAACTCCTTACCGGCGGTTGACCGCGAGCCAGGGAGGCCCCGCAGAGAGCATCGGTAAAATGCGCGGCGGGTGGCGGCCGGGCTTGCCCGGCGCGCCCGCCATGCCGGCGGGTCGGGCCCGCCCGGGTAATACACCCGCCGGCACGGCCGCAGTGCCACTCGCTCGGAGCGGCGCTTTATCCGCCAAAGGCCTATGGGCAGTGCCCGCTCGTCATGCAGGCCACGAAGGGATTGATGTCGGCAAAGCCGAAAGTCCCATCCTGATTGATGTCGCCGTTGAGCAACGGGCAACCCGGATACGCTGCCTGCCAGGCAGGCAGATTGGTCAAGGCCAGAACGAAGGGGTTGATATCGGCGAAGCCGACCGTTCCGTCGCAGTTCATATCGCCGGGCACGATCGGGCTGCCGCTGGTTTGAGCGCAGCTCTGACCGGAGAACGCGGTCTCAACCAGCTCGCCATTGCGGGCCTTGACATCGAAGCAGTACTGCGTATTGGGATCCAGGGCCTGGATGGTGATTGCGCCCCAGGTCGAGTCGGTTTGCCACACGGCCGTGGCGTTGGGATTGCCGGAGGCATCGACGTACATCCCGTTCCAGGTCGGATCCACGGTCGACGCGCAGCGGACGGCGAACTCGGTGGTGGCGGGGTTGCCATTCGGGTTGACATCCAGATCCATGGTGGACGAGGTCACGTTGCTCAGGGTCGGCGCACCCGGCACGTTGGCCAGCGTGTACTTGCTGGCGGTCGTGCAGTAACCGGTCTCCACCGCGTTCTGGTTCCGGGCCTTGGCGCGGAAGGCATACTGGGTGTTCGGGCTCAAGCCGGTCGCGGTGTCGGCGGTGACCTGAATCCACTCGTTGATCCCACCGTCCCCGCCCGGCGTGGTCGAATCGAAGTAGATGCCCGACATCCCCACGGCCAGATTCGTAAATGTGCCGGTCGCCTGGAGCACTATCGAGCTTTCGCTCACCGGACCGAATGAGACGCCGGTCGGGGTCTGGATATACGTCACGGTGCTGGCATCCGGAGAAAACGCGGTCTCATTGGGCGTCGAGGCACTGTCCCGGGCGTTGACCTTGTAGGTGTAGCTGGTATTGGCCGTTAGCCCGCTGTCGGTGTAGTTGGTGGAGCTGATCCAGCCGCTGCTGGTCCCGCCCGAGCCGCCCGAAACGAACACAAACTGATACTGCACCGGCGGCGACTGCGAGTCGGTCGCGGTGGTGGCCACCATCGAGATCGAGGTGGCGCCGGCCGGGTACGGCGGCGTCGCAAAGCTCATCGGATCGGGCGTGGGCGGCGTGGTGTCCGGCGGCTGAGCCGTCCCGTAGATCGCGATGATACCGTTGATGTCGTCGGTATGCAGCGTACGCTTCTTGGTCTCGCAATAGGCGACGTACCCGTACATGGTCTTCTCAGTGTCCCCGCCGCCGTACAGGTCGCCCAGACACAGCCAGTGCCCAAACTCGTGCGTGGAGATGTTCCAGATATCCATCTTGTCGCCCCCGCACGAGCCGCTCCCGTTCCACCAGGTGTATGACTGGTCGTTGAACACCAGGTCGCACTCCAGCATGTTGCCGCCGCTGGCCCAGTAGTAGGTGGCCGCCACATACCCGCCTCCATCCGGAGGTGTGGTATCGAAGTAGACCAGGTTGACATTGTTATAGGACACCGCGGTCTGGGTGCTGTCGCCGCCGTAGGTGAACACGAAGTCCGCCCCGGCGTTGTTCCAGGCCGCCGGACCATTTTGAATCTGGGTGCGCTGCGAGTCGGCGTTGCCGGCCGAGGAATCCACGCAGTTGGGGTTGATGACGTAATTCTCGCCCATCGGACTGGGCTTGTAACTCCAATCCGCGCCGCACAGTGCGTAGCGCTCGGCGGCCGGGAGCTGGAAGCTCCCCGCATAGGGCGGAATCGCCGGCATCGTCGTACCCGCCGGCAGCGCCCGCCGAATCTCGGTCAGCAGCTCCGACAGCGGCTGAACGCTTTCCGGTATGATCCGCACGCAGGCCGGCCCCATCCGGGCGGCCAGCCTTCCGTCGGTCAGATATGCACCCTGGAAGCATCCGACCAGCCGAATCTCGCTGCTATCCAAGAAAAGCAGCACGTGGTCGCCGATTTCGAAGGTGGGTAGCACCGACACGCGAAGGGTCAGGTCACCCACCGTGCCGCCGCTCATTTCCAGGACCTCCGTCCCGTTGCCCTGGCCGAGCAGGTATTGATCCACTTGTACTACGACGCGGGTTTTGATCAGGGTGTGGTCGTCATTCCAGAAGCTGGTCAGCCCGACCACGTCGCCGATCACGATCTGCTGGGCTCCGGCCGTCAACTCGGCCACGTCCAGATAGATGACGGCGCCCTGGGCCGGACCGATAACTAGAAGCGCTCCCGTCAGCCCCCAGATGCTTGCCCTGTGCACCCATGCCATTTCCGGACTCCTTGCATGTGATGATGAAAATAGTGACCGTCAGGCCCGTGCCCCGCCGACCACAGCCTCGGCAACCTCGCAGGCGGCCGCTGCCGGGCTGGCGTGGCTCGCCGCGCGATCCAGCCCACGGCCGCCAGATCAAGATTAGCCCGCGGGCAGCTCGGGTGCAAGAAGAATATCCGCCCCCAAGCGCTACCTGGACTTGCGCCGACCCGAAAACCGGTCTGAGGCCGCGGGTTTGCATCCCATGCCGGCCGTGAAGCCCACCCGGTCCGTGGCTACTCCTGCTGGTGTGATGGTCTTCTAATCAACCTCGCAGCGGGGGCCTCGGCAGTGGTCCGACCGGCAATCAACCGCCGAGCATCAGGGCCACGAACGGGTTGATGTCCTCGAATCCCACGCTCCCGTTGCCGTTGATGTCTCCGTTCGAGTCCGGGCAATTCGGATACAGGTTGTGGTACGCGTTGGGGTCGGTCAGCCGCAGAATGAAGGGGTTGATATCCGCGAAGCCCAGTATTCCGTCGCAGTTCATGTCGCCCAGGCCGTCGCACTCGTCGGGGACACCATTGTGATTGAAGTCGGTGCTGGTTCCGTCGGCGATATCGCACTCGTCGGGCGAACCGTTTGCGTTGCAATCTGGACTCACCGGCGTCGAGGCATTCAGCAGCACGGCTACGCCGCCGCCGGAGATGGCGACCACCAGGTCGGTACTGGCATTGGCGTCCAGCCGGCCGGTGGTCAGCATCTGGGCCGAGCCGGGAATCGGCAGGCTGATCGCCGGCTGGTAGGTTCCGTCGCCGTTGTTCTGGAAGACCGATAGATAGGCGGCCCCGAGGTTGGCGGTCGCCAGGTCGATGTCGTGATCTTGATCCAGGTCGGCCGCAGCTACGAAACGCGAGGTCGCGCCCGCCGGGTAATTGACGGGGGTGGCGAAGGTCCCGTTGCCGTTGTTCCGCAGGACCGAAACGGTGTTGTGCTGCTCGTTGGCGGCGGCGATGTCGAGGTCTCCGTCCCTGTCAAGGTCTTCCAGTGCCACACAGGCGGCCGATCCGCCGGCCGGATAGCTCACTGCCGCCGCATAGGTGCCGTTGCCGTTGTTCTTCAAGACCAGCACGTTGGTCAGGTTGGCGACGGCCAGGTCAAGGTCCAGGTCGCCGTCCAGATCGCCCAGGGCGACCACGTAGGAGATCGGGCCGGCCGAATAGCTGACCGGCGCAGCGAAGGTCCCGTTGCCGGTGTTCTTCAGGATGTAGAGGATGCTGCCCCAGAGGCCGACCGCCAGATCGATGTCGCCGTCGCCGTCCACGTCGCCGGCGGCCAGCGACACCGGGTCAGCCACGCAGGTTGTAGCATGGATTTGTGTGAACGTGCTGTTACCGTTGTTCCGCATGATGCGCACACGCCGAGCGGAATTCTCCGCGATCGCGATGTCGGTGAGGCCGTCGCCACTGAAATCTGCCAGGGCTACCGAATGCTCGGACGCCGCCGGGCCGGTGGTCCCATGCGTGGGGAACGCCCCGTTGCCGTCGTTATACAGCAACCACATTGACTCGGAGGTGCTGCCGGTTGCGACCGCGATATCGTTAGCCGCGTCGCCGTTCAGCAGGCCGACCGCCAGCCAGATGGCCGCCGGGACGCTGCTGTAGAAGGCGGGATCCTCGAACTGGATGCGCGCCACCAGGTCGCAGTCATCGGGAATCCCGTTGCCATTGCAGTCCGGCTCGCACTCGTCCGGGACGCCGTTGCTGTTGCAATCCTCGCTGGTTCCGCTGGCGATGTCCTGCCAATCCGGAACACCGTTGTTGTTGCAGTCGGCACACTCGTCCGGAACGCCGTCCCCATTCTGATCCTGGCTGAAACCGGAGGCGATGTCGCAGGAGTCGGGGACGCCGTTGCCGTTGCAGTCCGGCACGGTTCCAGTCAAAACGTCGCAAAAGTCCAGAACTCCATTCTGGTCGCAGTCCCGGTCGACCAGCAGATGGTCGGGCGGGATCAGGGCTTTCTGGCCGCCCGGCGGTTGCCAGTATAGGCTGGCGCAGGCTCCGCCGCCGTTTTCGTAGTATTCCATGACTATCACATAGAAGGCGTCGGCCGCCAGGGTTATGGTGCCGACCGCCTCGGTGGGGGCCTGATCCACCCAGCGATTAATGATCAGGCGATTGGCGACCCACAGGCGCACGCCGTCGTCCGTGAAGGTGTAGAAGGTGTAGACCCCCGGGTTTGAGGCGGTTTTGATCAGGCCGGTCCAGCGGACGCTGAAGGTGTCGGTGCCGAAATCCGGCCAGGGGGCCTGAAGTCCCCAGTTGAAGTCGACGTTCGCATCGATGCGGTAGTGCGGTATTCCGCTGAAGTTCGGCTCATCGAAGTAGGCCCCCAGCAGGCCATTGGTGTTTTCGCACTCGTCGGGAATCCAGTCAATGTTGCAGTCCGGGCTGCTGGCGCTGTCGACGTCGCATTCGTCCGGCACGCCGTTGGCGTTGCAGTCGGCGCTTCGGCCCTCCGCGATATCGCACTCGTCGGGAAGGTCGTTGCCATTGCAGTCCAGGCTGGTGCCCAGGTTGATGTCCACAGGGTCGGGCACACCGTTGGAGTTGCAGTCCTGGCACTCATCTAGGATCCCGTCTCCGTTGGTGTCGGTGGCCTGGCCGCCGGCCAGGTCGCACTCGTCGGGGATCTGGTTCTGGTTGCAATCCAGGCTCGCGCCGGTAGCGATGTCGCAGTCGTCGGGCTGGCCATTCTGGTTGCAGTCCGGCTCGGTCGCGTCCGGAACGCCGTTGAGGTTGCAGTCGGGGTCGTTCCAGACCAGGGGCAGGTTGTCTCCGCCGTTCTGAATGTAGCCTCCGGACTTGTGGGGAAGGTTCGTATCGCCGATTCCGTCGCCATCGAGGTCGATGCCGGCGTAGTCCGACCAGTAGTTGCCACCCAGGTAGCCGCCGCTGACAATGTTGGCTCCCGGAGTCTTCGCGATGTTCCAGGTGTTGGTGCTGTTGTCGCTGGCGTTTATGCCGTTGCGGAAGTAGTTGTTGTATATCGTGTTGTTTGGGCTGCTGTTCAGGCTCAGGCCGCGGATGGAGTTGTTCCGGATGAAGTTGGAGTGCAGCGTGCTGGTATCGGTGGCGCTGAAGCGGACGCCGTATAAATTGTAGTCGATCCGGTTGCCGCTGATGGTATAGCCATAGCTATACCGATTGGTGCCGCTGGCCTCGCACAGAATGCCATAGACGCTGCCGCGAATCAGGTTGCCCGAGATGGTGTAGGTGTGGGAATCCTTCAGTTCGGGGAACACCTGCACCAGGTCTTCGTCCGGATCGGTCCAGAGCCAGATGCCCAGGTAGTTGCCGGTCATGGTGTTGTTTTCGATGACATTGTGGTTCCCATGCTCGATTGCGACCGCGGCTGTGAAGCAATTGTTGATCTGCCCGCCGCGGACCGTGGTTTGCCAAGAGTAGCCCAGCCAATATCCGTAATTGCAGCGGTCGGCGGTGTTCTCCTCGAAGACATTGTTGTACGAGAACGTGGCCTCGAAACCGTTGTTGGGGCTGTCGGAGCAATCGTTGCGCGCAAAGTAGTTGTCGTGGCAGGGCAACTTCTGGTTGCGATACCCGGCCAGAAACAGACCATCGCCCCCGCCCACGAAGCTGTTGTCCAGAATCTGGTTGTAGCTGGAGCCCATGACCATCAGCAGGGCGGCGGCATCTCCGCCGTTGTAGCCCTGGCCGATCCGGTTGCAGTGGTTGGCGATGTTCCACTGGATGGTCGAGTAGTTGGTGTTATACAGCGTGATGCCCCAGCCGGTGTTATAGGAAGCCTGGTTGTACTCCACCAGGGCGTCGTCGCAGTCGAAAAGGCTGATGCCATTCTGCTGACCGCCCACCTGGTTGTAGCGGATGGTCGCGTGATCGCAGTAGCGCAGCCAGATCGCGTGGCCATAGCTATTACCGGGCCCCTCAGGAGCATCGAAGATGTCCAGAAACGCGCAGGGATTCACCTTGCAATCGTTGTAGGTGTCGGCCACCGTGCAATTCTCGATCCACACGTAGTCGCAGGTGCGGAAACGCATGCCGTTGTAGTAGCGACGGATCGTCAGGTTCCGCACCGTTACGTGGTGATTGCTGTCCACGGTCAGACCATTGCCGGCGTCGGCGCCGTAGATGACAGTGTCGTCGCCCTCGACCGTCACGTTGTCCGCGTCGATGCTGAAGCCGTTGGGAAGGTAATAGCTGCCGGGGCAGAAAACAGTATCGGTCGTGATGACCATGCCGTCAATCGGGGTCACGCACTGAGCCCCGGCCCGCGGCGTCATCCACAGGGCGATGGCCAGCACTGGGGCCAGTTGGTGGCAGAATGTCACGGTAGAGGCAGACATTTTCGAATCCTCCTTGCAGATCGCTGGCGCGCCGGACCTTTGGAAGCTGGCCGACGCGGCCGACTCACTAGGCAGCGAAGTGACTGGGGCACCGGCCGGGCACCTTTCCGACTCCTGCAACCGCACCGGCCGTCTCGAGTTGAGGATACCGTGTCCGCCCGCCCGGTGCAACGGACTTGTCGGCCGTGAGCGCTGGTCAAGCCGCTCCCAGGTAGGCTTTGCGGACCGCGTCGCTCTGGATCAGATTGGCCGCCGTGTCGTGCATGACGATGTGCCCGACCTCCAGGACGTAGCCGTAGTGGGCGGTATGCAGGGCCATATGGGCGTTTTGCTCGACCAGAAGGATGGTAGTGCCGGCGGCGTTGATCTCGCGGATAATGCGAAAAATGGTCTGCACCACTTGGGGCGCCAAACCCAGCGACGGCTCGTCCAGCAGCAGCAGCCGGGGCCGGGCCAGCAGGGCCCGGGCGATGGCCAACATCTGCTGCTCGCCGCCCGACAAGGTGCCCGCGCTTTGGTGAAGACGTTCCCGCAGGACCGGGAAAAGGTCCAGGGCCTGGTCGCGGTCGCGGGCGACTCCGGCTCGGTCGGTCCGGGCATAGGCCCCGATTTCCAGGTTCTCTTCCACCGTGAAGTTGGGGAATATCCCGCGGCCCTCGGGCGCCTGAGCGATGCCGAGCCGAACGATTTCGTGCGGTGCCCGGCCGACCAGAGAGCGCCCCTGGTAGATGATGTCGCCGGCTGAAGGCCGCACCAGGCCGGAGATGGTCTGCAAGGCGGTGCTCTTGCCGGCTCCATTGGCGCCGATCAGCGTCACGATCTGCCCGGGCAGCACGCGCAGGTCCAGGCCGTGCAGCGCGTGGACCGCACCATAATGGACATGCAGACCGCGCAGTTCGAGGAGCGGCTCGGCCATGCTCACACCCTGGCCTCCCCGGGCAGTTCGGCCGGCGCACCCAGGTAAGCCTCGATAACCCGCGGGTCTCGCTGTACCTGCTGGGGGGTTCCGACCGCGATGGTTTGTCCGTGGTCGAGCACGGTGATCTGCTCGCAGATGTCCATCACCACGCCCATGTCGTGCTCGATCAGCAGGATGGTAACCTTGAACTGCTGCCGAACCCGGCGGATCAGCTCGCGCAGCGCGAGCTTCTCCTGGGGGTTCATGCCGGCCGCGGGCTCGTCCAGCAGCAGGACCTTGGGCTGGGTGGCCAGGGCCCGGGCCATCTCCAATCGTCGGCGGTAGCCGAAGGGTAGATTGCGGGCGAGCTGGTCTCGACGGTTCGCCAGTCCGAATATCTCCAGCAGTTCCTCGCACCACCTCCGAATGAGTCGCTCCTCGGCTACCTGACTGGCCAACCGAGCCATGACTGCGGCCAGACCGCGGGTAGTGCGCAGGTGGCAAGCGACACGTACGTTGTCGAGCACGGACAGATTTGAGAACAGCCGGCTGCTTTGAAAAGTACGGGCGATGCCGGCGGCGGCGATCTGGTGGGGCTTGAGCCCGTTGAGCCGTCGGCCCTCCAGGCGGATCTCGCCCCGCTGGGGCTGGTAGACGCCGGTGAGGAGGTTGAAGACCGTGGTCTTACCGGCTCCGTTGGGGCCGATCAGGCCCTGCAAGTCGCCGGGGTGCAGTCGCAGCGTGAAGTCCACGACCGCCTTCAAGCCGCCGAAAGAGAGCGACAAGTTGTCGATCTCCAGCAACGGGCTCATGGGGCGCCTCGGGCCGAGAGTCGCGATCGACGGCGGCCGGGCCAGCGGAAGTCCCAGATTTCGTGCAGGCCAAACAGCCCCTGGGGACGACCGATCATCATGACGATGAGGGCCAGCGCGTACAGGATCATGCGGAAGTTGCTGCCGATGACCTGTCGAAGCTCGTCCTGGGTTTGGGGCGAGATTGGGAAAATCGCCGCCAGTCCGGCCACGGCGGGGTCGGCCAGGCTGCGGAGGATTTCGGGCAGCACGGTGAGCAGCCCGCCGGCCAGGGTGACGCCCGAGATGGAGCCCATGCCGCCCAGCACGACCATGACCACGATGTCGAAGGACTTCTGGAAGCCCAGGTCTTGCGGGTTGAGGGTGACCCCGATTTCGTGGGCGAACAGGCCGCCGCCGATGCCGGCGAAGAATGCCGCCAGCATGAAGGCGGTGACCTTCAAGCGGGTGGTCGGGATACCCATGGCCTCGGCGGCGATCTCGTCTTCCCGGATGGAGAGAAAGGCTCGTCCGAGGCTGGAGTGCTTGAGCCGGAGCGAGACGATCAGCACCACCGTCACGAAGAAGTAGACCCAGAACAGCGACGTGTAGTACGGCAGCCCGGTAAAGCCCAGGGCTCCTCCGGCCTTGGTCGGGAGCACCCACCACGGCGTTTCCCGCACCTGGTCCGCGGTCAGCAGCACGTCGCCGGTCTGCTGAAGCAGGACTCGGATGATTTCGCCGAAGCCGAGGGTTACGATGGCCAGGTAATCGCCCCGGAGGCGCAGGGAAGGTAGGCCGACGATGAAGCCGGCGACGGCGGCGACCAGTCCGCCGGCGATGCAGCTCCCGGCAAACAGCAGCTCTCCGCTCCCCAGGAAGCCTCCGTGCACGGCCGGACTGCCCCACAATCGCATCGAGCCATAATAGGTGATAGCTGCGGCGGTGTACCCGCCGACGGCCATGAAGCCCGCGTGTCCGATTGAGAACTGCCCGGTCAGGCCGTTGACCAGGTTGAGCGAGTTGGCCAGCAGAATGCCGATCCCGATGTCGATCAGCAGCTTGGCGTAGAAGGGCCCCACCGCCGGCCCAACGTAGAAATGCAGGCCTGCCGCCAGGCCGACCCCCGCCAGCAAGGGCAGCAGACTGCGCGGCAGGGCCAACAGGTGATCGTGGGGCAGGGTGGGCGTCGGTCCGGTTGGAGTCTGGGACGGGTTGATCGGTGTGGGCCGGAGGGCCATCTATACTTTCTCCACCGCCACCCGACCCAGAATGCCGCTGGGCCGCAGCAGCAGAACCGCGATCAAGAGCGAGAAGACGTACACGTCCCGTAATTGTGGCGATAGGTAGGCGGCCCCGAACAGCTCGATTAGCCCGATCAGAAAACCGCCCAGCATCGCGCCCCGAATGTTGCCGATGCCGCCCACTACCGCCGCGACGAAGGCTTTCAGTCCCAGAAGCAGCCAGGTCATGTGCGCCGACTGATTCAGGCCGGGGTACTTCATGGCGTACAAGAAGCCGGCGGCTGCGGCCAGGCTCGAGCCGAGGACAAATGTAAAAGAAATAACCCGATCGACCGCGACGCCCATCAGGGCCGCAATCCGCGTGTCAAAGGAGACCGCCCGCATGGCCCGGCCGACGCGGGTGTGAAACACCAGCCGCTCCAGCAGGAGCATAAGGATCACCGCCGTCCCGGTGGCGATCACATCCACCAGGTGGATGTTGACGCCGGCCAGCCGGGCCAGGGTCACGTCGGGCAGCAAGGAAGGCATCCGGCGGGGCTGGGTGCCGAAAACCCACTGCAATTGCCCGACATTCTGGAGCAGCAGCGAAACTCCGATCGCGGTAATCAGCACATTCAGCCGTGGAGCGGTGCGCAAGGGGCGATAAGCCAGACGCTCGATCCCGAACCCCACCCAGCCGACCAGCGAGACGGCACACAGCAGCACTAGCAGAGCGCTCAGCAGGCCGGCCGCGCAGATCGGCACGCCGCCCGGTGCAGCCGATAACTCAGGCCCCGCGGCGGCCCGGACCGCGCCCGCAGCGTGGTAAAGCAACAATGGCAGCCAGGCTGCCAGAGACGCCATGGTCAGGGTGCGGGCCCCGCGCCAGCCCAGGAAACCACGAACCGCCCCGGTTAAAACGCTTGGGCCGCGGGCTGGGGCCCGCGGGGAAGGATGGCATCCGCCGGCCGAGGCGACCTGGGCTGTGAGCCGGTCGGGCTCTGCGTGCACGAAGCGTGCAATCAATCGCTGCGCGGCCGTCATCAGCAGGGCCACGCCCGTCAGGCCGCACAAGCTCACCCACAGCCAGGTCGGCACCGGCAGGAACTGTCCGGTGGTGGACCAGCCGGCTCCCACCGCCGCCGCCAGTGAGATCCAGGCCCCCAGAACGAATATGTCGCTATGGGCGAAGTTGATGAACTTGAGGATGCCGTACACCATCGTGTAGCCCAGCGCGATCAGCGCATAGAGGCTGCCGACGGAGAGCCCATCCACTAGCGTCTGGACGAACTTCGGCATCCCGCTCGGGGTGGTTTATTGCTCCGGCGGCTCGATGGTCGCGACGTACCGCGGCTCGCCGCCGCGCATCTGCACAATCACCGCGGGCTTGCGAGCGTTGCGATTGGCGTCGATGGTGATCGTGCCGGTGACGGCACGGAAGTTCTTGGTTTCGGCGATCGCCTGGGCCAGGTCCTTGCCGGACAGAGACTTGGCTCGCTTCATGGCGTCGAACAGCACGTTGGCCGCGTCATAGCCGGTGGCGGCCATCCCGTCCGCGACCGCGTTGAAGCGCTCGCGATAGGCTCTGACGAACTCGCGGACCTCGGGGGTCGGCTGATCCGGGGCGTAGTGATTGGCGTAGTAAGCGCCCTCGATGGCCGGGCCGGCGATGTTGGCCAGCTCGGGGGAGTCCCAGCCGTCGCCGCCGATCAGCGGAATCGTGAGCCCCAGCTTGCGCGCCTGAAGTGCGATGTTGCCCGCGTCGGTGTAGTAGCCGGGGATGAAGACCGCCTCGGGGTTGCTGGCCCGGATGTTGTTGAGCTGGGCGCTGTAGTCGGGGTCGCCGCCGGTGTAGGCCTGTTCGGTGGTGATGGCGCCGCCCATCTGGGTAAAGGCGCGTTTGAAATCGTCCCGCAGGCCCTTGGAGTAGGCCTGAGCCTGATCGTAGAGGATGGCGACCCGGCTCATCTTGAGGTTGTCGCGGGCGAACTTGGCGGCCGCGTAGCCCTGGAAGGAGTCGATGAAGCAGACCCGGAAGATCATGTCGCCGATCTGGGTCACTTGCGGGTTGGTCGAGGAAGGAGTGATCATGGGGACGCCGGCCTTCTGGCAGATCCGGCCCCCGGCGATGGAACGTGACGAGGCCACCTCACCCAGCACCGCGACTACCTTGTCCTGGTTTATCAGACGTTGGACCACGGTGCCGACTTCCTGGATGTTGCAGCGGTTGTCGTAGACCCGCACCTCGACCTTTCGCCCGTTCAGGCCGCCGGCGGCGTTGAATTGCTCGACCGCCAGCAGGATGCCGTTATGGGTGGATTGCCCGAAAGTGGCTTCCGGGCCGGTCAGCGACCCGTACTCGCCGATCAGGATCGGTTCGCCTGCGGGTTTTTCCTGGAACGGGTCCGGACCGGCCTGGGCGGGTCGGATCAGCCCCACAGTCCCAGCCAGCCACGCCAATGCGGCCGCAGACGCTAGCATGCACGCCGCCCTCCGTTCACTCTTATTAATCATCATTGGCTCCACGCCTCAGCCGCCCGCGCCTCTCACCGCCGCCTGACCTTCAACGGCGCCCCGGATCGTGAGACTACCTGCCCGACGGATGGTTTTCAAGCTGCCGCCACCGCGGAACAAGGGGGCAACCGGGTGCCGGCGCAGCTTTTGCCGGCAGCTACCTGTCAGGCTGGGCGGCTAACGCGGTGCGGCAGGCCCCGACGATAGGGAAGGTGTGAGCGCAAGTCCGGGTACCGAGGTAGCCCTGCGGGCCAGCCCGCAGAACGTGCTGGCCTGGCTGGACAGGCTGGACCAGCAGGCCGGCCCACGCAACCCGCTGTTGCTGCGCCGGTCGCAGCGCTTCCGCTACCGGCCGCCCAGCCTCACCCTCGAACTGTTGGAGCCGGACCGGTTGCCGACCCGCTGCGTTGCGGCGGGACGCGACCTGAGCCGCGAGGGCCTGGGGTGCCTGGTGGGCCGCTTCGTTTATCCCGGGACGCCCTGCCGAACCACGTTGGTCGATGCCCATGGGACCCGGCAGACTGCGGAGGGTCGGATCGCACGCTGTAGCTATCTGGCCGGGTCCGGCTGGCTTTACGCGGTCGGGGTGGAGTTTGAGCGGCCGGTAGAGGTGTCGCGGTACGTGCCGGAGGCCCGGCTGCTTCGGATATTGCTGGTCGGTTTCACGCCCGCGACTCAGGAGTTGATCGCCGGCTTTCTCCGACCTCGTCGGGTTGAGTTGAAATTTGCAGCAAGCGAGCCGGAAGCGGTGGCGGCGGCCAACGCCGGCGAGCTGGACCTGGTGTTGGTCGACCTGGACGACCCGAGCGTGGACGGGTTCGGGCTCACACGTCGGCTGCGCAGCGAGGGGTACCTCTGGCCGGCCATTGGGGTGACAATCCGACCAGGTGCGGAGGTTCACGGGCGGTGCGTGACGGCCGGCCTGACTGGTTATCTGAGCAAGCCGATTCTGCGCGACCAGCTTGAGAATCTCTTGGAATCGCTTTCGGACCAGCCTTTGACCAGTTCGCTCGCTGACGACCCGGCCCTGGCGCCGCTGATCGACCGGTTTGTGGGGGGGTTGCGCGAACGGGTCAAACAGATGACACGGGCGATCCAAGCCGGTGAGTTGCCCAGCCTGGAACGCATGGTCCGGGCCCTGCGGGCCGAAGCCGGCTCCTATGGGTTCGAGTCGCTTACCGAGGAAGCGGCTCAGGTCGAGGCGTTGATTGCCGGCGGGTCACCGGTCACGCAGGTACGCCCGGCCCTCGATTATCTGCTCCACCTGTGCCTGAAGGCTCGCCCGGCCACCTGCCCGCCTGACCGGGGGGACTAGCGAAAGCCTCTGAGCCAGTCCAGCCCTTCGTCGGCCACTTTTTGAATGACCTGAGGGTACAGCTCGCGTTCGGCCGCCCCGACCCGTTCGGCCAGCGAGGCCGGAGTGTCGTCGGGACGTACCGGGACCCGGACCTGAGCCACGATCGGGCCGTGGTCGTAGAGATTATCGGCAATGTGGACGGTGCAGCCGCTCTCGGTCACCCCGGCTGCCAGCACCGCCTGATGGACCCGTTGTCCGTAGAACCCTTTGCCGCCGAAGTCGGGCAGCAGTGCCGGGTGAATGTTGAGCACCCGGCCCTCATAATGTGCCGGCAGCCGCCAGAAGCACAGAAAGCCCGCCAACACCACCAGGTCCACCCCGGCCCGGTCCAGCGCGCCAGTTATGGCCTGCGAGAACGCCGCCTCGTCCGGGTAATCCTTCCGACGAATGATTTCCAGGGGCAGGCCTGCGGCTTTGGCAACGTCTACGCCGCGAACTGCCCGGCGGGAACTGATGACCAGCCGGATCTCGACGTTCCGCAGGCGGCCGTCGCGGATTCGCTGGATCAGGTTTTCCAGCGTCGTCCCGCTCCCAGAGATCAGGACGCCCAGCTTGAGGGGAGGACGGTCACCGCTTGCCCAAGCCAAATTCCACCTCGCTGGTCGTGTCAGCAGTGCTGGCCAGCCGCTGGCCGCACGGTACAATATCCGCAGGCGATGGACAACCCGCCGGGCGGGTTAGGCGGGCGTTAGAGGACCGTGGACTCGGACCGGTCAGGCGTATTGCAGCAGCGGGCGGTAAGGCACATTCGGTCAATAGGGGACAGCAGTGGCGCTGAAGCTCAGGACATATGAGGGTCAAGCGGTTTTGAGCATCATCCTGGCTGCCGTCGGGGGGTTAGCCGGGTTGGCGCTGATCGGCCTGATTGCATGGAAATTCGATTCGACCACCTTCTATGTGAACTATAACTCCAAGGGACCGTTCCTTCCGCTGTTTGGCCTTGGGGTGTTGGGTGGGCTGGCGGCCAGTACTCTGGGCTTCTTTATCGCTCTTAACAGTGCCGGTCAACGCCGGAATACCCGGTCCGGACTGGCCTGGAATGGCTTCTTTCTCAACGCCGTGGTACTGACCGTGGTGTTGTCGGCGGCGGTCTTCTTCTATTTCACCAGGAACGCGATCACCGTAAGGTGAAAGACTGGCGGATCGGTCGGCCGCT
>CAYZXK010000032.1:0-18918 GCA_964482395.1 uncultured Planctomycetales bacterium
GCTCAGTGCACAGCATGCTCCAGCGTCCCCGCAGGCCGTGCGGCTGAACGTCAACCGGGCTGTCCAGCCAGGCCAGTTCAAGACCGCCAGCCAATACGGCCGCCGCGCCGGTTACCTGGCTGGGCCAGGCGACTTCGGAGATGTACCAGGTGCCGTTCATTCTCTGCCTGCCACTGAACGGACATGATAACCGTGGCAGAGTCAATGCTGAGTACCCTGCTGGTCAGGGCCGGGGGGCGGAAAAGGACTCTAACTCTCGTTCCGCCAACCAATTAGGGACAATGCCGGGAAATGGGTCCGGAAAAGCCGGCGGCTGCCGATTTTGACGCGATTGTGGCGTGCCGGCCCAACCATTCTCCGGGAGGCGCTGTCTAAAAAGCAGTAAAATCAATCAGCGGGCTGCTGAATGGAGGACCGGAACATGACGCTTCGCAAGTTGTTAATGATCGCGACCGGCAGCATCTGCCTGGCCAGTGCGCCTCCCGCCAGCGCGGACGACTTCTCCTTCGGCTTCAGCTTTGGCTACGGCCGGCGATACTGCCGTACCTACGTGCCGCGCACCTACGTGTACCGCGAGTACTGTTCGCCAGTGGTCGTTTACCGAGATTACTGTCCGGATGTGGTGGTGGTCGACCCGCTACCCCGGGTGTACTACTACCGCGAGTACTGGCGTCCAGCCGTGGTGTACCGAGAGTACCGGCCTTGGGTGTATCACCGGACGACTTACGTGAGCCGGGCGTACGGCCCCAGTTACCGGGTGCACTGCTCGCCCAGCTACCGGGTTCGGTACTACGACCGCTATCCGGCCTATCGGACCAGGTACGTCTACCGCCGGTAGACACCTGGACGTTGAGCGGAGCAACCAGTTGCGCCAGGGCCGGCCCGGGGCACAGGCCGGGGCCTGGCGCTTGTGGTTTCCACGGAGGCTGCGATCCGAGCGGTTCGGGCTCTTGACCTCCGCCGACTAGTTGACGATACTAGCAGGGCTTGGGCAGGCCTGAGCCGAGGCCGCTGTTCCTCGGGAAGGAGTGAAGCAGGTTCCTCTATTGAGCCGGAAGGGTGGTCGTGGTCAAGAAAGCCCAGCGGAAGGGCGGCAAGAGCCGGCGGGCGGGGAAGAAGGCCGTTGCAACCGGGTCCCGGGGGGCCGGGGCGTCTTCGGGGAAGAAGTCGGCGTCGCGGGCGGCGTTGCAGGCATCGAAGCCGAAAAGGAAGGGCTCGACAGCTAGGCCGCGGGTGTCTAAAGCGCTCCCGGCTGAGAAGATCCGCCGGGGCGGCACCAAGAGTCGGGCGTCCAAGGTCCGCCCGGTTGTGAGCCAGGGTCCGGTCAGTGAGGCCCAAGCCGCGGAAACCAAACCCGAGTCGAATCTCACGCCCGAGGAAATTGAGCAATTTCGGCAGATGCTGTTACAGAAGCGGGCCGAGATTCTGGGCGACGTCTTGACCTTGCACAACGAAGCTCTCAACAAGGATCGTCGGGAGGCGGCCGGCGACCTGTCCAGTATGCCCATTCATATGGCCGACCTGGGCACCGACAACTACGAGCTAGAGTTCACGCTCGGATTGATCGAAGGTGAACGGGCCATACTGAAGGAGGTCGACGAGGCGCTGAAGCGAATCCAGCAGGGTACTTACGGGATCTGCCTGGCGACCGGCAAGCCGATCGGCAAGGCCCGCTTGCGAGCCAAGCCCTGGGCCAAGTATTGCTACGAATACACCCTCGCTCAGGAACAGGGCCAGATGCGCAGGTTCTAGCACCTTGTCTGCTCGCCCCAGCCTCCAGTCCGTGCCGACCGGGTCCGACGGGACTGCCACATCGATCGCTGACGTGTCGACCGGGCACTCATGGTGCGGGCAGGCGTCGGCTTTTCGCCACCTGCCTTCCCAAATCCGCTTCTGGACGGTAGTGATCGCCGGATTGGTTTCGGACCTGTGGTCCAAGCATTGGGCCTTTCACAGCCTGCGGCAGGGCGGACACCGCACACTGATTCCCAAGGTCCTGGAGCTGCATACCACGTTGAACCCGGGAGCCCTGTTCGGCATTGGGGCCGGACATACGGAAGTCTTCCTGGTCGCCTCGGTGCTGGCTCTGGGGCTGGTTGTATGGATGTTCGCCCAATGCCCTCCGAGGCGCTGGCTGACGCACGTGGCGCTGGGGGCCATCCTAGCCGGAGCCCTGGGCAACATGTACGACCGAGCGTTCGTAGACTTGGTGGTATATGGTCAGGCGACGGTCGATGGCACGGTGGTCCGCCATTACGTACCGAGCCAAAGCCCGGATGGCAAATGGATTTTGTTGCACGAGTACCCGCCTGACCCCGGCCAGAGGCCGCACAGATTGCCGATCACCGAGAAGGAGCGGCTGGGCCGGCCGGTAGGATACGTGAGAGACTTCATCAAGATTCCGACCAAGCCGCCACAGTGGAGTTGGATTCCGGCCCGTATCCGGGGTCGGGAACTCTGGCCATGGGTTTTCAACGTGGCTGACATGCTGCTGGTGGGCGGAGTGGCGATTCTGGCGGTCCGGATGATCAAAGACCGGAAGGCTGCCCGGCCCGGCGGCCGACCGGCTCTTGATTCTGCCGCTCAGCAGCCATAAGGTAGGCTGAGAGCCGGGGCGTGGCGCAGTCTGGCTAGCGCGTCTGCATGGGGTGCAGAAGGTCGCAGGTTCGAGTCCTGTCGCCCCGAATCGTCTCATGCGTCATCCTGTGCGGCGGGGGGGCTCGCGTCGACCACGGCGGCCATCCGGCCCTTGCCGTAACCGGGCTGCCTGCCTATACTACCAGCAAGTTGGAAGTTGGCAGGCTGCCCCCGGCTTTCCTGGGGCCCGGCGGAAACGGCTGGGGCCAGCCCAAGTGGCGAAAGGATGGGCCATGGCTTTGACGGCCGAGAAGAAAACCGAACTGGTCGCGGCGTACCGGCGGCACGAGAACGATACAGGTTCTGCCGAGGTACAGATCGCTTTGCTCACCCAGCGCATCAGTCAGCTTACCGAGCACCTGAAGGTTCACCCCAAGGACCACTCATCGCGCCGGGGGCTGCTGAAAATGGTGGGCAAACGCTCCTCCCTCCTCAAGTTTCTGGCCAACCAGAATCGTGAGCGCTACCTGGCCACGATTGGGAAACTGGGACTGCGTAAGTAGCGGCGCGACCCGTGGGGCGGCGGCTCGGCGGGTGTCAGGCCGGGCGGACAGCCTGGGCCGGGAAGGTGTCGTTGTAGGCAGCCGGTGGTTGGATGTGTCGGACAGCGGAAGACGGCTGGCAGCAGGAAAGTACTGAGAGTGCTAGACAATGACGTTTAAGGTGGAGCGCGAAATCGGGGGGAGTGTACTGTCAATCGAAACCGGTAAACTGGCTAAGCAGGCAGCGGGGGCCGCGGTTGTAAGATACGGAGATACGGTGGTCCTGGGCACGGTCGTCTCGGCCGACCCGCGGCCAGGGGTGGACTTCTTCCCCCTGACCGTCGACTACCGTGAGAAGATGTCCGCGGCTGGCAAGTTCCCCGGGGGGTTTTTCAAACGCGAAGGTCGACCAACCCTCAAGGAGGTTCTCACCTGTCGCTTGATTGACCGGCCGATCCGACCTCTGTTTCCGGAGGGTTACAACAACGAGGTGCAGGTCCAGGTCATGGTGCTGGCGGCGGATCTCCAGAACGATCCCGACGTGATCGGGGTGGTCTCGGCGGCGGCGGCCCTGGCCGTCTCGCCGATCCCGTTCAACGGGCCGATTGCCGGGGTCCGGGTCGGGCGGGTGGATGGCAAGTTCATCATCAACCCCACCGTGGCCCAGCTCGAATACTCCGACCTGGACATGGTGGTCGCCGGCCACGCGGACGCGGTCACCATGATCGAGGTCGGCTGCCGCGAGCTACCGGAGTCGGTGATCGCGGACGCGGTGCAGTTCGGGCATGAGAACGGGGTCCGTCCGATTTGCGAGATGCTGCGGGAGTTGGAGCGGCACGCCGGCCAGCCCAAAACCTGGCAGCCCCCGGCGAAGGATACCGCCTTGCTGCATGAGATCCGGGCCAAGGTGGAAGCGGATCTGCGGGCCGCCAAGCAGCTCAAGGGCAAGCAGGAACGGGCCGAAGCGGTCAAGGCGATCTATGACCGGGTGGTGGCCGAGTACTGCCCCGAGGGCCTCTTGCAGCCGCCACACAGCCCGGAACAGGTCAAGGCCGCCATCTCCCAGGTCGAGGAGCAGATTACCCGCAGCATGATCCTGGACGAGGGCCGTCGGCCGGACGGTCGCCGGGCGGACGAAATCCGGCGGATCAGTTGCGAGGTGGGTTGGCTGCCGCGTGTGCATGGCTCGGCCTTGTTCACCCGCGGTGAGACCCAGGCGATGGTAGTATGCACGTTGGGCACGGCCCGGGATGAGCAGGTAATCGACGATCTGATCGAGGAATACAGCAAGAAGTTCATGCTGCATTACAATTTCCCCCCGTTTTCGGTGGGCGAAGTGCGACGGATCGGCTCGCCTGGCCGCCGCGAGATCGGGCACGGCGCCCTGGCCGAACGGAGTCTGGAGGCGGTCTTGCCGGGGCCGGAGGAGTTCCCCTACACCATCCGGGTGGTAAGCGATATTCTGGAGTCCAATGGCTCCAGTTCGATGGCCACGGTATGTGGCGGGTCGCTGGCCCTGATGGACGCTGGCGTGCCCGTCACCCGGGCGGTCGCCGGCATCTCGATCGGGATGGTCAGCGCTCCCGACGGCCGCTACCGCCTGCTGGCGGACATCATCGGCGAGGAAGACCACTTCGGGGACATGGATTTCAAGGTGGCCGGCACCCGGCGGGGGGTGACCGGCGTCCAGTTGGACATCAAGGCGACCGGCCTGCCGATTCGGATCATGCGCGAGGCCCTGACCCTGGCCAACCAGTGCCGAATGCAGATTCTGGACCAGATGGACAAGGTGATCTCCAAGCCGCGGCCGAGCATCAGCCAGTACGCGCCCCGCCTGCTGACCATCAAGATCAACCCGGAGAAGATCGGTAAGCTGATCGGTCCGGGCGGCAAGTCGGTCAAGGCCATCCAAACCGAGACCGGGGCGACCATCGACATCGAGGACGACGGCACGGTGGTGATCTCCTGCCTGGATGCGGCGGGGGCGGAAAAGGCCCTGGCGATGGTGCAGCGGATCACCGAGGACGTGCAGGTGGGACGGATCTACGAAGGCCGGGTGATCAGCATCAAAGATTTCGGGGCCTTCATCGAGATTCAGGATGGCCAGGACGGCCTGTGCCACATCAGCGAGCTGGACGACAGCTACGTCCGCAGCGTCTCCGACGTGGTCAAAGTGGGGGATTTGGTGCCGGTCAAAGTGATTGCCATTGACGAGCAGGGCCGGGTAAAATTATCGCGTAAGGCCGCCATGAAAGCGGTTAGCAAGGGCGCAAGTCCGGGCTCCAACGGAAAGGAGTCCTGAACTGGCCTTCCGGCCCGACCGATCAAGGATGATGCCGGGCGAATCCGGTTCCCATTGCCCACTTCAGCGGCCCGTCCGGGCGCCGGCCATACTTACGCCTGTCCGACAAGCCGGTGCCCCCAGATCCGAGGTGAGGCTTGGCAACCCTGACCGTCTTGCAGGGACCTGATAAGGGACGCACCCTTCGGACCAGCGACGAGATGGTCCTGCTGGGGCGGGTCAGCTCGCAGATTTCGCTCACCGACCCCACCATCAGCCGCCGACATGCCGAGCTGAGAATGGTCAATGGCGGCTGGGTCCTCAGCGACCTCAACAGCACCAACGGGACTTACGTCAACGGCGTGCGGATCTCCAAACCCACCCGTCTCAAACACGGCGACCAGATCCGGGTCGGCAGCACCCTGCTGGTCTACAGCGGGGACGATTCGATCCGGCAATACTCCGGCTCCGGAATCCCAACCGACCTGGTGACCTTGGACGCCGGCGCCAGGTCGGCGGACGTCGCCGTGGTGGCCAGCGTGGCCGCCAACGAGGACAGCCTCGTACTGGCTGCCCCAGAGGCGGCCTATGCGGTCAAAGCCTGGAAAGTCATGGGCGAGCTGTCCAACGTTATCAGCAGCTTGCTGCCGCCCGATCAGCTCCTGGCCCGGGTGCTGGACATCATTTTCCAGGAGGCCGAGACCGACCGCGGCGTGATCTTCGTCCAGGACGAGCAGACCGGCGAGCTGCTGCCGGAAGTGGTCCGGTACCGGCACCCGGGGCAGCAGCCGGACGCTAATGGCCAGCCCATCATCGCTTCGCGCACCATCATCAATCACGTGGTCGAGTCTCGTCAGGGGGTTCTGTGCTCGAACGTGGTCGCCGATCAGCGGTTCCAGAGCGGGAAGAGCGTGCAGAATCTGGGGATGCGCTCTGTGATCTGCGTCCCGATCATGGCCCGGGAACAGGTCCTGGGCGTCATCCACCTGGACTGCCCGGTGACCCGGCACACCTACAACGAGTATGAGCTGCGCCTGGTCACCGCCATCGGTTATCAGACCGGCCTGGCAATCGAAAATGCCCGGCTGGTGCAGTGGCACCTCCAGCGGGAGCGTCTGGCGGCCGCCGGCGAAACCGTCGCGTATTTGTCCCATTACATCAAGAATCTGCTCCAGGGGATGCGCAGCGGGGCGGACCTGGTAACCAGGGGACTGGAGAAGCGCGATCTGCCGACCGCCAGTCAGGGCTGGGGCATCGTCGAGCGGAACCTGGACCGCTGCTACAACCTGATGCTCAACATGCTGGCCTTCAGCAAGCCCCGCGAGCCGCGCTTCGAGCTGCTCCAGGTCAACCGCATCGTCGAGGAGGTAGTCCAGTTGGTCGCCAAGCACGCGGACGCCAAACGAGCTCTGCTGCTGGCCGACTTGGACGACGGGGCCCCGCCCATCCCGCTCGACTACGACGGCTTCCATCAGGTGGCCCTGAACATCATCAGCAACGCCATCGATGCCGTCCAACCTGACCAGGGCATCATCAACGTCCGCACCCGCTATGATCCGCAGCAACGAATGATGATCTTCTCGGTGGCCGATAACGGCCCCGGGGTGCCACCCGACCAGCGGCAGAGAATCTTCGAACCCTTCTACTCGTCCAAGGGACACGCCGGAACCGGTCTCGGCCTGGCCGTCGCTCGCAAGATCGTCCAGGAACTGGGTGGCCGGATCGAGTTGGTCGACCCGCCCGACGGCGGTGCCGAGTTCCGCGTCTATCTGGCCGCGGCTCGCCCCGAACAGCCCGAATCGGGCGACACCCAAGGTCCCGCAAACCAGAAGCCGGCCCGCAGCTCCAGCTCCGGGGTGGTTACGCAGGGAGGACCGGCTTCATGCCGCGCCGAGTGAACTTGGCCACCGCGAACCCCGCCCATGGCCGGTTGCCGGCTTTCAGGATCGGAGACAACCTGTGATTCGACGCAGCGAAGTTCGCAAAGCTCAGCAGCGTGCCTTGGAGATGCTCCGGGCAGCCGGGATAGTCCTGACCGCCCGGGAAGCCGAGCAGATCGAGGTCGCCGAGCTGGGCCTGGGCGAGCTGGAGCGGACCGGCCTCCAACTGGTGACCTACATCAACACCGATCGCTACTGCGCCAAAGAGTTGATCCTGTTCCCGCGCCAGACCTGCCCGGAACACCGGCACCCGCCGGTTGCCGGTGAGCCCGGGAAGATGGAGACGTTCCGCTGCCGATGGGGCCGGGTGTGGCTCTACGTTCCGGGAGCGTCCACCGACCCGCTGAAGGCTCGCATCCCGGCCGGCAGCGAGGCACACTACACCGTGTTCCACGAGATCGAACTGAACCCCGGCGACCAGTACACCATTCCGCCGGATACCTTGCACTGGTTCCAGGCCGGGGATGATGGAGCAATAGTGTCGGAGTTCTCCAGCACGAGCCGGGACAAGTCGGACGTGTTCACCGACCCGCGTGTTCGGCGGATCACCCAGATCATCGAAGACTAATCGGCGTCATGGCCCCAGAATCAACGTCGGCCGGCCTACGAGATTCGAGCTGGGAGTCGGAGGTCAATTCGGCTTTGGCCGATTTGTACGCCGCCCTGCTGGCTCCTGAGCCTCCCAGTGCGGACGAGCTATCGCAATGGGTGCTGGACCGGGCCCGGCAGTTGACCGGCAGCCCGATCGGATTCGTTGGGTACATCGACCCCCAGACCGGCAGCCTGATCTGCCCGACCCTGGTTCACGGCTGGGACCGCTGCCAGGTACCCAACAAGACCATGGTGTTCAGCGAGTTCACGGGTCTGTGCGGCTGGGTGCTGGTTAATCGTCAGCCGGTGTTGACCAACTGCCCAGCCCGCGACCCGCGCTGTCGGGGCACGCCGCTGGGGCACGCGCCGATTCGGCGGTTCCTGTCGGCCCCGGCCATGGCCGGGGCCACGCTGGTGGGGCAGGTCGCTCTGGCCAACGCGGATCGGGATTACGACGAGCGTGACCTGGCTTTGGTTGGCCGCCTGGCCAGCTTCTACGCCTTCGCCGTCCAGCACCAGCGGGCCCAGGAAGCCCTGCGGCTGACCCAGTTCTCGGTGGACCGGGCCGCGGATGCGGTCTTCTGGATCGGGCCAGACGCGCGGCTGCATTATGTCAACGACGCGACCTGCCGCAGCCTGGGTTACTCGCGGCAGGAGCTGCTCTCGATGACCGTGCACGATTTTGATCCCAATTACACCCCGCAGGTCTGGCCCGGCCATTGGGAAGAACTCAAGCGACGGGGCTCGCTGACCTTCGAGACACGCCACCGCCGCAAAGATGGTCAGGTGTTCCCGGTAGAGGTGACGGCTAACTATGTAGAGTACCGCGGCCGGGAGTACAACATCGCCTTTGCGCGCGACATCAGCGAGCGCAAGCGGACCGAGGAAGAGAAACAGCGTTTACAGGCCCAACTTTATCGGGCGCAGAAAATGGAGGCGTTGGGCCAGTTGGCCGGCGGAGTGGCCCACGACTTCAACAACATCCTGACTGCCATTCTCGGCAACACCGAGCTGCTGCGCGGGCAATTCGGACCGGACCTGCCGGCCGACGATCCACGCCGGATTCACTTGGAGC
Source organism: uncultured Planctomycetales bacterium (assembly GCA_964482395.1). Taxonomy (GTDB): domain Bacteria; phylum Planctomycetota; class Phycisphaerae; order UBA1845; family Fen-1342; genus CAYZXK01. The sequence continues at coordinate 9,007 of CAYZXK010000032.1, forward strand.
AACTCGAGCACGCAGCCGAGCGGGCGGCCAGCCTCACCCGCCAGATGCTCGCGTTCAGCCGTCGGCAGGTGGTGAGCCTGGAAGTGCTCGACCTGAACCAGATCCTGCGGGACATGCAGATCATGCTCCGCCGACTGATAACCGAGAACATCGAGCTGGTCTTTATGCTGGGGGCTGAGCCGGCTCTGATACAGGCCGACGCGGGCCAGCTCGAGCAGGTGGTGTTGAACCTGGTGGTCAACGCTCGGGATGCGATGCCGGATGGTGGCCGGCTGATCGTGGAGACCATGAACGCGGAGCTGGATCAAGCTTACGTCTCGGCCCACACCGAAAGCCGGCCGGGACCGCACGTGGTGCTGGTGATCAGCGACACGGGCTGCGGGATGAGTCCCGAAATCCTGGATCGCATCTTCGAGCCCTTCTTCACCACTAAACCGCCCGGCCAAGGCACCGGCCTGGGCCTGGCGACGGTGTACGGGGTCGTCAAGCAGGCCGGCGGCCATGTCAGCGTGTACAGCGAGCCGGGCCGAGGATCAACATTCAAGGTCTTCCTGCCCGCCGCCGAACTACCCCTGACTCGGGCCGCTACCCCGGCGGTGGATGAGCGAGAGCTCTCGGGCAACGAGACGATCCTGATCTGCGAGGACGACCAGACCGTGCGGCTGTTGACCGCCCAGTTCCTGCGTCAGGCCGGCTACCGGGTTCTGATCGCCGAAAATGCTGTGGAGGCGCTGAGGTTGGCTGAGCAGTGCTCTGGTCCGATCGACCTGTTGATCACTGATGTCATTATGCCGGACCTGAACGGGCGGCAGTTATCGGACGCCTTGACCGCCGCTCGACCAACACTCCGGACGCTCTTCATCTCGGGCTACACGCCCAATGTGATCGCTCATTGTGGCGTGCTGGACCCCGGCGTGGAGTTGCTCCCCAAGCCGTTTGGACGACGGGCCCTGCTGGAGCGGGTCCGAAAAGTGATTGGTCGCCCGGCAGGCTGAGCACGGACGCCGCAGTACCGCGTGCCCCAAAACCGGTGCCCTGCATTGCCGCCGTCGGATCAGTAAAGTTGGACGTGCATCCGTTCCGCGATTACCTCGACGGCCATCAGGGCTACGCCGATCAGGGCCGCGCCGGCCACAATCCCGGCACAGATCGATTCCTGGTTCTGAACGAAGACCTCGTTGACCCGCTGCTGGGGCTTGGGCCAGATTTTACCCAGCAGCCAGAAGACGAACGATCCCATGAACATCGCCAGGCAGGTCTGAAAAGTGATGACGAAGGCCAGGCCGATGCCGACCGGCGAGATCGGGAACCGGTTCTTGGTGAGGATGCGGATCAGCTCCAGGATAATCCCCAGGCCGGCCCCGACGGCGGCCCCGACCACCGCGGTCCAGGGCAACTGGCTGAGCCCCTTGGTGAGGATTTCGGCCACCGCCCGCCAGACGGTCGCCGCCGGATACGGGTATTGATCGCTGATCAGGCCAGCGGGGTTGTTCCGCAGAAACAGCGGGTAGAAGACCGCGACCGAGAAGATCGCGCCCGAGAAGGCCCCGATCAGGTGCCCCAGGGCCTGCAAGCGCGGCTTGCCGCCGAGCATGTATCCGGGCTTGATGTTCTGGATCAGGTTGGATGCCCCGCCGGCCACCTCGGCCGCGATCCCCGCGGTGGCGATGTTGGTGGTTATGTTGCCCGGAGCCAGCACGCCGTAGGCCAGTTGCGTCAGCTTGCCTAGAGCCCCGGTCGGCGTAATCGAGGTCAGGGCGGTGGAGTTCACCCCGATCAGGGTGAAGACGAAAACCATCGGAATCGCCACTATTCCCAGCCAGATTTCTACGCCGAAGAGCCAGTTGGCGATCCAGACCATATACGCTCCGACCAGTGGGACGCCGATTATCGAGACCCACAGCGGCAGCTCGATGTGCCGCAGGCAATCGACGGTCCGCTGGCCACGTCGAGATAGGCCGCGGAAGGCGCTGACCAGAGTTTGAGGCTTGGCGAAGAAGGACAGCAGCGAGGCGGTGGTCATCATCGCCACCCCGCCCCACAAGGCCCAGGTGGTAATCTGTCTCAGCCCATAATGGGGCACGCCGGCGGCGTCGATCATGGGCTTGATGTCTCCGCGCTGAATCATCCATGGGGCGAGAATGAAGTAGTTGATGACGGCTCCGATCATCAGGGAGACGCCGGTCCGGATCCCCATCAGCCCGCCGGCCCCGAACATGGCGATGTCCACCTCGGGCCGGATGGTCAGCTCGCGCAGCGGCGTGCCCCAGAGGTTGGGAGCCCACCAGCCAAACTTGGCCGCCAGGTTGTAATACCATTCGTCCAGGAACTCGGGGATCCGAAGAAAGCCCAGCCGGATCTTGTTCATCCACTCGTGATACACCTCCCACTGGGTGAACTTGGCCAGGCCAGCCAGCACGGTGAAGATGACCAGCAGCTTGGCCGGGAGGACCGACTTGCCGGACTGGCCGCTGTGCAGGGTCTCCATCACCACCCCGGCCGCACGCCCCTCCGGAAACGGCAACTGATCCTCGTTTATAAATCGGCGTTTGAGCGGGAAGGCGAACAGCACGCCGAGCACGGCCAGTCCCATCAGCCACATGATCATCTGCCACCAGGCGATGACGGTGTTGGTGATGATCATGTAGGCGGCCATGCTGGCGATCAGGGGGCCGTTCATATACCCGGCCGAGCAGGCAATCGACTGGAGGATGTTGCTTTCCAGAACGTGGTAGTTGCGGATCAGCCGGATGGCCTCCAGGGCCTTGAAGAACACAAAGGCCATGATCACCGAAGTGATCGCCACGCCCAGCGACCAGCCGGACTTGGCCCCCACGTAAAGGTTCTGGATGGACAGCAGCCCGCCCAGAATGAACCCCATGATGACCACCCGAACGGTCATCTGCGGCACGTCGCCCTGGTAGACGTTCTCCAGCCACCAGCGGTCCTTCTCCGCCACGGACATGCTGCGGATCTGCTCGTCGGTCAGTTGGTGAATGGCCATGATCAGCTCGCCTGTCAGAATGAACGGCCGCCGGCGTCCAGAATCAGGTAGCGTGCCAGCGTGGTACCTCGCCGGAATTGCGACCTATCATACCGGGGCCGCAACCATAAGCGAGCGGTTTAACGCCAGACCAGCGCCTGCCGCTTCCCGGTGGTCGCGGCTGCGATTGATTCCAACGACGCACTACCAGTTGCGGGCGGATGGGCCCGTTCAGGGCCGGCCTTGCTCAGGCCTTGGGCCAGACCTGCTGGCCGCTCTGCGCGTCGGTCAGCTTGATCGCGTCAACCGGGCAGACCTGGGCCGCCTGAAGGATCTCCTCCGGGGTATGCCCGTCCGGATTGGTGACTTTGGCGATGTTATCGTCATCCATCTCGAACGTATTGGGGGCTTCGCCGCAGCAGGCCCCATCGCCGATGCACAACTCGCGGTCTATCTCGATCTTGTACTTGGCCATCACCGCCACTCCTTCCGGCTGCGCTCGAGGTGGACCAGGGCCCCATCGAAGGCACAGCATGCTTTCGACCTGGGCGGAGGCGGCACGGTCCGCCAAGACCCGCCCATAACCCAACCACCCACCAAGTCCCGTGCCAGGTTGACCTTGACGCGGTCGGCTCGCAACGGAACCCCCTTTGTTTAGTCGGGACTGGCCGTTTGTCAATCGCGCCGCCTGACAGTTTCGCAGCCCGGTGCGCGAAAGTACCCACCATAGCGGTAGCTCTACCACCTCAGGATCATGTTCAACTCCTACCCCAGTCTGGCCTCGGGCCTGCCAGCCGCAGCCGACAGCGTGGGCTACCGCCAGGCGAATGCCGAGCCCGGGCGGCCTCTCAGGCCCAGAGATCATACCCGGTCGGTCACTCACGCTCCGGGCCCTGATGGCGTGCCTGGCACATTTCCTGAGACGCTCCGCTGAAGCGGCAGGACCGGTAGCGGGAATGTTAGCGGAGCCCGACCGGCTCCAAGCGCCGACGCGGACGTCGCCCCAGGATCCGGTTCTTCAATCCGTGCAAGATGCCAAATCCTCTAGGCCCGCGAACGAATTGGAGCACCAGGAGCGTGAGGTCATCGTGCCAGAGGGTTCTACCGCCCGCGTAAGCAATCAGCGAACCGATAATCAGGTCCACCAGCTCATCTACCCCCGCCTGGGAATGGGCTCGCAGCAACTCACCCATTCGGGAATCGCCGAACAGCTCTCCGTCTACCGACGGCGTTTCAAGCACGCCATCCGTGACCAGCAGAAGACGGTCACCCAGATCGACGCGGATTTTCCGGCGGCTGAAAGCGGTCCGGGAATCGACCGCTAGTGGCAGATTCAGAAGCCGCGTCGCGAGGTCTGGGCTGCCGGTCCGCGCTGGTGGGGATTCGCCAGCACGCAGTTCGGCAGGTCCGGGCTTACCCGGCTGGCCCGACTGGCCGGCTGGTGCGGCCGTTCTACTTGGCGGCCGGCCGTGGTCGGGCGGACTTCCGGGCTGGGTCAGTCGCATCCAGCGGGCTGACCGGCTTCGGAAGAGCCACCCCGGCGGGTGACCGGCATAACTAACCGAAAGCGTGCGGGTCGGCGGGAAAAAGCTGGCTGCGGCCGCCGTGGTCATTATCCCGATTCGGCTGTCAGTCAGGCGGCGATTCAATTCGACCAGCACCCGGCGTTGGTCGGGATTGTTCATGTACTTTCTGAGCAGTCGGTGAATCTCGGCACTGACCCGGGCCACCTGCTCCCCATGGCCGGCCACGTCCGCCAGGCAGAACCGCGAGATCAGCCCCGAACTGCATATCGAGACATAATGGATGTCTCCGCCCCGGCTACCCTCGCTGGGCCGCGAGAACACCCAGCCGCTTACGCCCGGAAGCTGAATCGGGGCGTTGATTGGCCGGTTGCCGCCCCAGACTTCGGCACAAGTGAAGGGCGGGATCGGCTCGGCGCGCGCGCTCGGGAGGCGTCTGGGCGTCGAAGGAGTGGGTCATTGGAAGTCCGCCGCCGGAATTGTACCGCAAGTCCGCGTCCCCGCGAGCCTGCACCATCCTGCCAGGAGAGGCAAAAATCGGCCGGTTCGGGTAGAATATGCGGTACAGGCGCTGCCGGAAAGCCTGCTCGGGCTTTCCGGACCCGCTCGCTTTACAAGTGAGTTGGAGACCAGGCATGAGCACGAGTGTTGTTCCACAGGCGTCCCGCCATCGCGGAGGCCCCGGCCACCAGGCCGGCGATCCGACCACGATCTCCGGGATTCCGATCAAGCGGGTCTATGGGCCCGAGGACATCGCGGGTCTGGATTTTGATCGGCAGATTGGCCAGCCGGGGCATTTCCCCTTTACCCGCGGCATGCACCCGGACATGTACCGTCGGCGGATCTGGACCATGCGGCAGTTCGCCGGTTTCGGCACCGCCCGGCAGACCAACCAGCGCTTCAAGTACCTGCTCGAAAAGGGCCAGACTGGCCTGTCCACCGCTTTCGACCTGCCGACTCTGATGGGCCGCGATTCGGACGACCCGCTGGCCCTGGGCGAGGTCGGCAAGTGCGGGGTGGCCATCGCCTCTCTGGAGGACATGAAAGTGCTCTTCGACGGGATTAACCTGGGCGAAGTCAGCACCAGCATGACTATCAACGCTCCGGCCGCCATCCTGCTGGCTTTCTACATCTGCGTGGCCAAGGAGCAGGGAGTACCCCTGGACAAGCTGCGCGGCACTCTCCAGAACGATATCCTCAAGGAGTTCCACGCCCAGAACGAGTTCGTTTTCCCGCCCGGACCGAGCGTCAAGCTGGTCATCGACACCATCGAGTACTGTACCCAGCATATGCCGCAGTGGAACACCGTCAGCATCAGCGGCTACCATATCCGGGAGGCCGGCGCGACTGTTCCGCAGGAGCTGGCTTTCACTATCGCCGACGGTATGTGTTATGTGGAAGAATCCATCAAGCGCGGTTTGGACGTGGACGCTTTCGCGCCGCGACTGAGCTTCTTCTGGGATATCCACAACGAGTTCTTCGAGGAAATCGCCAAATTGCGCGCCGCCCGACGTATGTGGGCGCGGATTATGCGCGATCGCTTCGGCGCCAAAAAGGAGCGGAGCTGGTGGCTGCGCTGTCACTGCCAGACTGCCGGAGTCTCGCTCACCGAGCAGCAGCCCATGGTCAACATCATCCGGGTCGCTTACCAGGCTCTGGCGGCCGTGCTGGGCGGGACCCAGTCCCTGCACACCAACAGCATGGATGAAACCCTGGCCCTGCCGACCGAGAATGCGGTCAAGATCGCCTTGCGCACTCAGCAGGTCCTGGCCGACGAGACCGGCGTGACCCGGACCGTCGATCCTCTGGGCGGCAGCTACTTCGTCGAGTCGCTCACCAACGAGGTCGAACGCCAGGCCCAGCAAATCATCGATCACATTTACAACGACCTGGGCGGAGTGCTGCCCGCCACCGAACGCGGCTACTTCCGACGGGCCATCGCCGATTCGTCCCATCGGTTTGGGGCCGAGTTCGACCGCGGCGAGCGGATCATGATCGGCGTAAACAAGTACATCGAGCACGACTTCGAGCGCATCCCGATCCTCAAAATCGACGAATCGGTCGAGCGCGAGCAGGTCGCCCGCCTGAGGGAGTTCCGGGCCCGGCGCGATCCGCAGCGCCACGCCGCCGCCCTGCGCAAGCTCCGGGAGGTGGCCGCAGAGGGCGGAAACGTCATGCCCGCTCTGATCGAAGCCGCCGAAGCCCACGCCACCCTCGGTGAGATGATGCACACGCTGGAAACAGTTTACGGCCGCTACGACGGCGGACCGGAACTCTAGATCCGGCAGAAACCCGCCCGTTCACCAAAGCAGGTGTCCGATGGGCTGAAAAAAGGGACCGGCTCTCAGCCACGGCGGCCGTCCGAAGGCCGCGGGCTCTCGGCCGCCGCCGGCTGGCCCTGCTCCTTGATGCAACGCCGAGTACCCGCGCCACCGGCCGGCCGTCGTCCATCCCACCGCGGCGGCGATCACCATCCGGGCAACCGGCGAGAGACTTTTCGTTGATCGCAGGCACAAGGTTCGTTATCCTTCAGTCTGGAGGACCGCAGGCGGCACGCTGGCCGCCGGGCCGGGTCTCAGGAAGCAACCACGGAGCACCAACATGTCATCCTTCGGAATCCCCCCAGTCGCACGGGACCTGATCACCAAAGCGCGCCGTCGGCAGCGCCGACCTGCCGCGCAACTGATTTCAGCGGCGATGGCAGTGAGCGCTGGCCTGCTGCTGGCAATCAGCGCCCGGGCGCAGATCGCCAGCAACCCGCCGGCCCAAGAGCTGAGTGTCCGGTCCGGGCATGGACGCACAACCCTGGCCTTGCCGGGCCAACCACCCTTCCATGTAACCGGCTCGGCGGTACAAAACCTGCGAGTGATCCCGGTCCCCGAATCGACTACTCGATTGATCCTGTGGGATGAGGCCGGGGCGGGCCCAAGCGTTCCATTCTATGCCATCAGCCCGGACGGCCGGCGAGTGGCGCGAGTGAGCGAGACGTCCTATATACTTAAACTGCGCCATGGGGCATTCGACCCGCTGGTGTCGGTTCCCCCGGTCCAAGCGGGCCTGTCGGCCGATTCGGACTGCAATCTGTACATTGTTCAGTTCTTCACCCAGCCGCTGGAGGAGTTCCAGGCTCGGATCCAACAGTTGGGTGGCGTGGTTCGGCACTTCATCGCCAATCACGCTTTCGTGGTCGAAATGACCCCGCCCGTGCGAGATGCCGTCGCCGCCTTGCCGTACGTACGTTGGGTCGGTTGGTATCACCCAGCTTACCGGCTGGAGAGGTACCTCCTCAACCAGCCCGCCTCCGCGAAGGAGTCCTGGAACGCCCGGCGGTACAACATCCAGGTTTGCCAGGCCGGCCTGCGACAGAAACAGGCCCTCGCCGATCGCATCCGGGCCCTCGGCGGCTACGTGGACCAGCTCGACGCCGGCAAGCGACTGCTGGTGGCAACCCTGACCCCCGACCAGCTCCTGGCGGTCGTCCGCTGGGACGAGGTCTGCTATGTGGATCGCTGGAGTCCGCTGGAAAAAGACATGAACAACGCCCGGGCCCTGGGCGGGGCCAACTACATCGAATCGGTGGCCGGATACGATGGGGCCGGCGTGCGCGGCGAAGTCTTCGACGCGGGCTTCAACCTGACCCATGTAGACTTCCAGTCCCGCCCGCTCATCCTGCACGGACAGGTCGGAGTAGACTCGCACGGCGCGTCCACCTCCGGCATCGTCTTTGGCGATGGCACCGGCAACCCCCAGGCCCGCGGCCTGCTCCCGGCCGGGCAGGGCATCGTCGGCGACTACAACTACATCGGCATGACCGGACAGAGCCGCCGTAACCACACCGCCGAGCAGATCCAATCGCCCTACTTCTGTGTGTTCGAGACCGCCAGCGTCGGAAGCGCACGTACCACTGAATACACCACGATCTCCGCCGACACCGACGACATGCTGTTCGATTTCGACATCTTGCATTGCCAGTCCCAGTCCAACGCCGGCGACCAGATGTCCCGGCCCGAGGCCTGGGCCAAGAACATCCTGTCCGGGGGCGGAATCTATCACTACGACAACCAAAACTGGAATGACGACTGCTGGTGCGGAGGCGCGAGCATCGGCCCGGCTGAGGACGGTCGAATCAAGCCCGATCTGTCCGCTTTCTATGACGCCATCCTCACCACCACCACCGGCAGCAGCACGGCTTACACCTACGACTTCGGGGGCACCAGCGGGGCCACGCCTATCATCGCCGGACACGTGGGGCTGTTCTTTCAGATGTGGTCTGACGGCATCTTCGGCAACGACGTCGATCCCGAAGGGACCGTGTTCGATAACCGCTGCCACATGACCACCGCCAAGGCGGTTATGATCAACACTGCCCGGCCCTGGCCCTTCAGCGGTGCCGGCCACGATCTCACGCGCGTGCATCAGGGTTGGGGCTTCCCAGACGTGCAGCGCATATACGACCTGCGCGAAAGCATGTTCATCATCGACGAAACCGAACTCCTGTCCAATCTGGAAAGTGTGGACTACCCGCTCAATGTCGAGCCCGGTCAGCCGCAGTTCAGGGCCACCCTGGTATACGCTGATCCGGCCGGCAATCCCGCTTCCAGCCAAGCTCGCATCAACGACCTCACCCTCAAGGTCACTTCGCCCTCCGGAACCGTATACTGGGGTAATTACGGCCTGCTCACCGGAAACGTCTCTATCCCGGGCGGTTCGCCTAACACCGTCGATACGGTCGAGAATGTCTTCATCCAGAATCCCGAGCCCGGACTGTGGATAGTGCGGGTCTCAGCCGATGAACTCGTGCAGGACGGCCATGTCGAGACGCCCGATCTCGACGCCGACTTCGCCCTGGTGGTCAGCGGTGTTACCCCCTGCTCTTCGCACGGCTCGCTCCGTCTGGATCGGGAGCTCTACACCTGCTCCGGCCTGGCACAGATCCGGGTCTTGGATTGCGACCTGAATGCCGATAACCAACTGATAGAAACCGCCACGGTATCAATTGCTTCGACCTCCGAGCCGGCCGGCGAAACCGTCGTCCTGACCGAAACCGGCCCCGCTACCGCCTCGTTCGTCGGATCCATTCCGCTGAGCTCCATCGCAGGAGAGGGCGAGCTGCTGGTTGCCAACGGCGACACCGTTACCGCGACCTACATTGATGCGGACGACGGACAGGGTAATCAGAACGTGGTAGTGACCGACTACGCCACCGTCGACTGCCAGCCACCGGCTATCTTCAACGTGCACGTTACAGACATTCTGCCGCGATCGGCCAAGGTGGTGTTCGACGCCGACGAGCCCGTGAAGGCTACGGTGCGCTATGGCCTGAGCTGCCAGTCTCTCAATAACGTCGTCAGTACTGCGGCCTTTGAGGCTTCGCCGGTAGTGAGCCTGACAGGGCTGTCCGATAAC
>CAYZXK010000033.1:0-4412 GCA_964482395.1 uncultured Planctomycetales bacterium
GGTCAGTTGGGCTTTGCGGACATCAACCCGTTTGTCCAGTTGCTGACCAACCCCTAGCCGTCGGTTGAGAAACCGCCGCACTGGACCTGCCAGTCCAGCGTGACCGTGCTGGCGAGCCGAAAACGCCAGACCCGGAGGTCCGGTGCTACGGACTGAAGGACCTCGGGCAGTTTTTCAACGGAGTGCCGACGGGGGCGTCTGGCCGGCGCTTCGCGTTCTGATATGGACCGCGACTTCACGCGCGGTTATGGGGTCTTTCCGACCGGCCGGCCAGCAGTGAGCGCTCGGCGAATCGCGTCTTGAAGTGGGGGCGTTGGCCTTTGCTGCGGCGACCCCGCTCAGCCCCCGGCCATCAGCCGCAGCGCGCCCCTGTCCTTGGTCGAGCGCTTACGGCCAGCACGCACTATGAACTGGCCAGGGCCGGAGCGGCCGATTTGCGTCGCCGACGGCGTTTCTTGACGATGCCCAAACGCGGAGCATTCGGCAGTCGGGGCCCGAGCTGGCTGCAAGTGGGGATCACCTGCCGGAGCTGCTCGCAGAAGGCGTCCGCGCCAACTTCCCGCCACAGACCCTCGGCCCGGTTGAAGATCCCGCCGATCACCACGATGTTCATGGTGGGGCAGGTGCCGATCTCGCGGATGCGCTGGATGAGGTTGCGGGTGTTGGGGACGGCCTCGGGTGCGGCCCCGAAGATCAGGAAGACCTGGGGTCGGAACTGGCCCAGCAGCGCCAGGATTTCGTCGTCCGGGACGCCGCCGCCGACAAAGAGCACTTCCCAGCCGTGGGACTGGAGCAGGTCGGCGACCATTTGGGCCCCGAGTTCTTCCTGGGGTGCGTCGGCACAGGCGATCAGTGCTCGCTGGCCGGTGGGAGGCCGTTTGGGCAGGTGGGCCTGGAGTTGATCGGCGACGGTGCGGTTGATTCGGACCGCCATGTGCTCGACGGCGGTATTGATCCGGTCGTCGCGGAACAGCCGCTCGACCTGGGCCATGGCGGGCCAGATGACCTGGCAGATGAGGTCCTCGGCGGGGTTTCCGGCTCGCAGGGCGTGGGCGATCAGCTCGAAGCATTCGGCCCTGCGGCCGGCCAGGAGGGGCTGCAAGTAGCGGATCAGCAAGGGCTCCGGCATGGATGGAGTCTCCCGAGCAAGCCCGTCGCCCGCACCCTCCGGGTGTGCCTGGCCAGGCAGGCCCGCGACGGGTCAGCACTCACGCCGCCGCATCCATGCCGACGGTAGATGATCCTGGGATGGGGATGGTTGCCGGCCCGGGTGGGGCAGCAACCGTCCCCTGCTTGCCGGTTGCTATCGGGGTCGGGGCGGGTCGGGCTTGAGAGTTGGGAGCAGTTTGGCGGGCTGGCGGGGTTGGAGCTATGGGTGGAGCCGGAAAGTCCGAGAACCGGCTGCCGGCCGGCGTTTTGGGAAAGCAAGCATTCTGGGAACGCCACTGGCGGCGGGCACGCTCCGGCCCCACCTGGGACTGGCGGCCCGGTCGCCCGCGGCCGGTAGAACCTGCGCCGCTTGCCACCCCGCCCCCCACCCCGCAGCCGACCGAGTTGCCTCTCGGAAGCCAAGCTGGCGTAGAACAGGTACAAGTATGGGGAGCTGTGGTTGTTATCAGGTGGTTTTGGCGGCCAGTCGCCGCTGGCGCTCCCGAAGCTTCATGCGTTCACGGCGCTTACGATGTTTGATACGAACGAGCTTGCGTTTCTTGTTCATCGTTCAAGCCGCCTCCCGTCGCAACCTCCGCGGCTGCCAGACACCGTGCGAGCCTGAAGATGCCGGCTGACTCCCTGCCAACCGACGGTTCCTACCGTACTGGCTGGGGCGGATTTCGTCCAGGGCTTATGGGACGCGGCGACGAGCACGCAGTCGCGTGGGGGAGTCAGCGTGGGGCAATTCCCGGTCTTCGGCCCGGCTTGCTGACGAATGGGTTATCGGCCAGGAAGAACCTGAGCGGAAGCTCTTTACCGGTCGTTATTCCGACGCGGGCGGCGGTCATGATCCGCAGGTCGGACGCCGACCCGGAGTGGACGAGCTGTGGTGCTCGGTCGGGTGGGAGGAAAGAAGAGACTGTGGTTGCCCGGCAGCGGGTAGGCGAAGTTGACTCGGGGTACACTGTCGCTTGGCCTATCCAGAGCTGCTGACCGAGGGTCAAGTCCCAGCCGTTTAGGGTGCGGTCGATCGCGAAGGCTTCACAAAGCCGGGCCGGGCCGCGGGCCAGCTCGCGCAGCTCCGACCTACCGCGGCGTAGCTGCATGATCTGGAAGCCCTCCAGCGGCTCGACTGCCCGGATCAAGACCGCGCTGGGCACGCCCTCCGGCTCCGTGACCGCATTCAGGCACCAGCGGGAATGGATGGCGTACACGTAAGCATGACCCGGCGGCCCGAACATGGACGCATTCCGGCGGGTCTTGCCGCGGTAAGCATGGTTGGCCGGATCGCCGGAGGCGAGGTACGCCTCCACCTCGACGATCCGGCCGGCGGTCAGTCCTTCGGGCGTGACGCGGACGATCAGCATGCCGAGCAGGTCGCGGGCGACAGCCACTGGATCACGGTCGTAGAAGCTGCGCGGCAGCGGCGGAGCTGGGGGGAGCTTGCAGCCAACCCGCGGGCTGCGTTGGCGGTCCTGACGGAGGCTTAGGCTCTGGCCCTCCAGCGTCATGCTTGGGGTCGCTGCAACGGAAACAGGAGGACGTCGCGGATGCTGGGGCTACCGGTCAGGAGCATCACCAGCCGATCGATGCCGATCCCCAGGCCGCCGGCCGGGGGCATGCCGTATTCCAGGGCCTCGACGAAATCGTCGTCTCGGACTGCCATGGTCTGGTCTTCTTCGCCGCGCAGCTTGCGACTCAGCGTGACCCGCTGGACGTCGGGGTCGTTAAGCTCGCTGTAGGCGTTGGCAATTTCCATGCGGTTGATGTACAACTCGAAACGCAGGGCCAGGCTCGGGTCGTCGGGGCAGCGTTTGGTGAGGGGGCAGAGGGCGGCCGGATAATCCAGCACGAAGGTCGGGCTGACCAGGTGCGGTTCCACATAATGCTCGAACAGCAGGTTCACGACCACGGCGTCGTCCAGTCCGCGCTCCGCGATGCCCAGTTCGGCCGCCCGCCGACGGGCCGCGGGGATCTCAGTGAGCGGGAACCCCACGTGCTCGGCGAACAGGTCGGCGTACCGGCGGCGCGGCCAGGGGGTGGTGAAATCCAGCTCCGTTCCCCCGACCGCGACTCGCGGGCTGCCGATCACGTCGCGGGCCGCGCCCGCGATAAGCTCCTCCGTGATTTCCATCATGTCATGATAGTCGGCGTACGCCTGGTACAGCTCCAGCATGGTGAATTCCGGGTTGTGCCGCGGGCTGATCCCCTCGTTGCGGAAGCAGCGGCCCAGCTCGTAGACCCGCTCCAGCCCGCCGACCAGGCAGCGCTTCAGGTAAAGCTCGGGCGAGATTCGCAGGTACAGGTCCAGGTCGAGCGTGTTGTGATGCGTGGTGAAGGGCCGGGCCGCCGCACCCCCGTAGATCGGCTGAAGCATCGGTGTCTCCACCTCGATAAACCCACGCCTGCCCAGCACTTCGCGGAGGTACTCGATGATCCTGGCTCGCAGCAGAAACACGCGTTGCGAGTCGGGGCTGCTGAACAGATCGACATACCGGCGGCGATAGCGAGCTTCCAGGTCGGTGAGTCCGTGCCACTTTTCCGGCGGCGGCCGCAACGCCTTGCTGAGCAGAGTCAGCCGGTCAGCCCAGAGAGTGAGTTCGCCGGTCTTGGTTCGCCCGAGCTGGCCTTCTACGCCCAGGATGTCGCCCAGGTCCAGCGACTTGGCGACCTTCCACTGGACCTCTCCCGAAAGGTGGGATGATAGCGAGTCGGGGAGGTGGGAACGGTCCTTTTCCTCGCCTGGCCGCTCGGTCGGCGCCTCGGCCCTTTCGATGCCCTCAAGCAGCATCTTCTTGCTCAGCCCGTATTGGAGGTCTCCGGTCCAGTCGCGCACCGTCATGAAGATCAGGCTGCCGATGTCGCGGTAGAGCACGATCCGGCCGGCGGCTCGAAACCGCGCGTTCGCCGCATCCCGCACCTGTCCCGGCGGCAAATCAAGCTTCTCGGCCGCGGCCCGGATGTGGGCGTTCAGAACCCGGCCGGCGAATCTGGACCCGTACGGATCCACGCCCAGGGCCCGCAGTAAATCCAGTTTGGCTCGGCGGTCGGTAATCTGGTCGCTCATCGGGGCGTAATATAACCCGCCCGCCCGGGGCCTGTCGTGCCGGGGGCCCGGACCGGGGTAACGTCAATTCCCGTGTGTAATTGTTGCGGGTTAAGAAGGGCATTTCAGGCCACACCGCGGACCTCCCGGAATTCTTTGCAGACCCGCGTGGCGTACTTGGCGTTGTAGTACGCCACCAGACCGTACACGATCC
>CAYZXK010000034.1:0-6971 GCA_964482395.1 uncultured Planctomycetales bacterium
GCGTGACGGACCCGGGCAGTCTAAACGCTAACTGCCGGTCCATCAATAAGTTAGGTACGTAAATATGGCCAGGCGCAAGTCCGGAGGCAAGTCTCTGGTGATCGTCGAGTCGCCCGCCAAGGCCAAGACGATCAACAAGTATTTGGGCAGCGATTTCATTGTCAAAGCGTCGCTGGGACACGTCCGCGACCTGCCTCCGCGCGATTTCGGAATTGACGTAACCAACAATTTCAAGCCGACTTACGAGATCGTCAAAGGCCGCGCGAAGGTAATAAGCGAGCTCAAACGCCTGGCCGACGAGGCCCAACAAGTCTACCTGGCGACCGATATGGACCGCGAGGGGGAAGCGATTGCCTGGCACCTGGTCGAGGCGCTGAATCTGCCCAGCGAGAAAGTCCGACGGGTGATTTTCAACGCCATTACGAAGTCCGCCATTGCCGAGGCCTTCGCTCATCCGCACGAGATCAACCTTGACCGCGTGAACGCCCAGCAGGCCCGGCGGATCCTGGACCGGATCGTCGGCTACGAGTTGAGCCCACTGCTCTGGAAGAAGATTGCGAAAGGGCTTTCGGCCGGTCGCGTCCAGTCGGTGGCGGTCCGGCTGATCGTCGAACGCGAGCGCGAGATCCGCGCCTTCGTTCCCGAAGAGAGCTGGAGGCTGGCCGTTTACCTGGCCTGCGATCTGGGTCAGGTTGCGGGCCTGCGGGAGGCCTGGTCGAACTTCCTGATGGGCGGCGAGCGGGGTCAGAAGGAGATTCAGGCCTGGCTGGCGGAAAATGGTTGCTTCCGGGCCGAGCTGGCCGAACTGGCTGGCCAGCCGGCCTCAAGCCTCAAGCTGGATCAGGTCCAGGCAGTGGCCCAATCGTTGGGGCTGGTAGTCGAGCGAGTCGATCGCCGGCCATGGGAGGAATACCGGCACCTGGGGCTGGAGCTTGTGACTCTGGTCGGCCATTTGGAAGCTGGCCGTTCGCCGACCCTCCGGGTTTCAGGCGTCACCACGAAGCGGACCACCAGTCGACCCCCGGCGCCGTTCACGACCGCTGCCATGCAGCAGCAGGCCAGTACGGTCTTGCGCTTCTCGGCTACGCGCACGATGCGGATCGCGCAGTCGCTGTACGAAGGCGTGGACTTGGATGGCGAGGGCCGGGTCGGCCTGATCACTTACATGCGCACCGATTCGACCAACCTGGCGCCGGAAGCAATTGAAGCCGCCCGGACGTTCATTCGGGACCAATACGGGCCGGCCTACCTGCCAGAGCGTCCTCAGACCTACGTAACCAAGCAGGAGCGAGCCCAGGAAGCTCATGAAGCGATTCGGCCGACCGATCCGGCCCGCAGGCCGGAGCAGGTTCGTCAGGCCCTGACCTCGGAGCAGTACAAGCTGTATGAGTTGATCTGGAAGCGGTTCATCGCCTGCCAGATGGCCGCCGCCCAGTGGGACTCGACCTCGGTCGGCATTGGTTGCGACACGCCGCTGGGGCCGGCCCGGTTTAGCGCCGGTGGTCGCAAGCTGGTCTTTGACGGGTACCTGAAGGTGGCGGGCATCGCCAGTGAGGACCAGCTTTTGCCGAGTCTGGAGCCCGACCAGCCGGTCGGCGTGTTGGGGGTGGAACCCAAGCAGCAGTTCACCTCGCCGCCGCCGCGGTATACCGAGGCTTCGCTGGTCAAGACCCTGGAAGCCAAAGGGATCGGACGGCCCAGCACCTATGCCACCATCATCGACACGATCCAAAGCCGCGGCTACGTCGAGCAGGTGGATCGCAGGTTCTACCCCACGGCCCTGGGCGAGCTGGTGACCGACAAGCTGATTCAGCATTTTCCCAAAATCATGGATGTCCAGTTCACCTCGCACATGGAAGACGAGCTGGACAAGGTGGAGGAGGCCCATCTGGACTGGGTTCAGGTCCTGCACGAGTTCTACGATCCGTTCCGCACGCTGCTGTCGAAGGCGGCGGAGGGAATGGAGAGCGTTCGCAGTCAACCCAGCGGGCATCCCTGCCCGGTCTGCGGCTCGCCTCTGGTGTACCGGTGGAGCAAGACTGGCCGTTTCCTGGCCTGCACTCGCTATCCCCGATGCAAGGGCACGTTGGATGTGGATCGCGACGGCGTGCCGCTGCGACCCACGGCTTCGGAGCAGGTCTGCGAGCTGTGCGGCCGGCCCATGGTGGTTCGCCAGTCTCGGACTGGGCATTTTCTGGGATGCACCGGCTACCCGGAATGCCGAAACACCCTTCCCTGCAATGCGGACGGTCGCCCGTTGCGGCTGGTCAAGGAGGAGGAGCTGAAACGGCCCTGTGACGCCTGCGGGCAGGGGATGTTGATCGTAAAGCGCAAGGGCCGGAAAGCATTTCTGGGGTGCAACCGGTACCCGGAGTGCAAGAATGCGGCGTCTTTGCCGGATGACGTGCGACTGGAGAAGAAGCCGGCCGCGGCGCCGGAGCCGGCGGGGGTGAACTGCGAGAAGTGCGGGCGGCCGATGGTGCTGCGGGCCGGGCGGCGTGGCAGATTCGTAGCCTGTTCTGGATTTCCGCGGTGTCGGCACACGATGCCGCTGGATAAGTTGGAGGAGGCCCGCCGGCGGGCCCAATCCAGCTCGTCCGACGCGCGGGGCACGCCGCCGGCGGATCCGCAGGTGACCGCCGGCCAACAGGCCCCCGTGGCCCAGGACGACTCGGCCCCTCCGCCCGGCTTTGCCCTGACGCGGACCGGCCGGCCGGTGGTCGAGGTCTTGCCGGAGCCGGGCACGCTGCACTGTCCGAAGTGCGGGAGCGTGATGGAGCTGAAACGTGGCCGGTTCGGGCCCTTCTTCTCCTGCGGCAGCTTTCCCCAGTGCAAGTTCAACGCCAACCTGCGCGGCCCGGCCAAGCGACAGGCGGAGGAACTGATGCCGGCGCCGGCCAAACCACCGCCGACCGTGACCGAGATCGCTTGCAGCCAGTGTGGTCAGCCCATGGTGATTCGCAGCGGCCGCCGCGGCCGGTTCCTGGGGTGCAGCGATTACCCCAGGTGCAAGGCGACTCGAGAACTGCCAGCCGAGCTTCGGGCCGGCAAGGCGGTGGCGACCGTATAGCCGGGGCGACCAGACTTTAAACCAACGGCTTTCCTGTCGAGCCCGGTCCGCTTGTGAATACCCCCTTGTGGATGCAGAATCTCCCTGGCCGCCAGTTGTGGCGGAGTCCGACTGTCATGACCTTTGACGATGTAAGCAGGGAGCAACCATGTCACCCAGACCACTCAACGTCGGCCTGATCGGCGGAGGAGCCGGGGCCTTCATCGTGCAGCCTCACCAGCGAGCCATCCACTTCGACGGCACCCGGCGGGTGGTCGCGGCCGCCCTGCATCCCGACCCGCAGGTCGCCATGCGAGAAGCTGAGAACTGGCCTTATCCGATCCGCGGCTACCCCAGCTATGACCAGATGATCGCGGCCGAGGCCGCCAAGCCGGTCGGTGAGCGGGTCGACTATGTGCTCATCGTTACGCCCAACCACGTCCACTTCGACCCGGCGGTCAAGTGTGTCCAGGCCGGCATTCCGGTCTTCTGCGAGAAGCCGCTGACCGTCACGCTGGAGCAGGCTGACCAGTTGGTGGCCGAGGTCCGGCAACGGCGGATTCCCTTCGGCGTCGCCTACACTTACCTGGGTCACTGGACCAGTCGACTGTCACGGTTCATTGTCCGCAGCGGGCTGCTGGGGGAAGTCCGCTGGGTCGACGCATACTACCTCCAGGGCTGGCTGGCGGACCGGGCCGAGGACCGGGGCGTGGCCCAGGCCCAGTGGCGGGTCGATCCGAAGCAGGCCGGAGCGAGCTGCTGCGGCGGCGACATCGGAACCCATGCCCTCATGCAGCTTCGCTACGTGACCGGGCTGGAAGTCAGGCGGCTGCGGGCCCATCTGGAGACCTTCGTCCCCGGCCGCCGGCTCGACGACCATTTCACCGCGTACTGCGAGTTGTCCAATGGCGGGCGGGCCCTGGTGCGGGCTTCCCAGATCGCGATCGGGCACAAGAACGACCTGGGGCTGGAGGTCAATGGGACCAAGGGTTCGCTGGTCTGGGTTCAGGAGGAGCCCGAGAAGCTGATAGTTCGGCTGCCCAGTCAGCCCGACCGGGTCTACTGGCGCGGAGCGGTCGCCGCCAATGACGGATTCCTGGGCGAGTTGCCTGCCGAGTTGATGGCGGAGCCGAACATTCCCTCCGGGCACCCGGAGGCATTTCACGACGCGTTTGCCCGGCTGCACCGCTGCTTCGAGCGGGACGTGCGGGCGTACCTGGATGGCAAGCCGTTCAATTGCGACGGCACTCGGTACGCCAACGTCGAGGATGGCCGTGCCGGAATGGCCTTCATCGCGGCCGCGGTCAAGAGCCACCAGCAGGGCAACGTCTGGGTTGAGCTGTAGCGGTCAGATGCCCACCGGCAAGTGGCTTGCCGCCCGGGTCCGACGATCGCCTTCCACTTGGGGCTCTGATCGTCCGACGGTGTGCGCTCTGATGGGTTTCCGACAGGTCGCTTTTCAACCGCGCGGTGGGCCAGCGCGGTTGAGCGATCGGCAAGAAAGCGAGGCGCCTCTGGACAGAGGTCCTCAGGCACTTAAGACGCGGCGCACCCTCGAAGGTGGCTCCGCTTTCTACCGATAATCAGGGCTGGCCGAGCAGGGCCATTCGAGCGCGGAGCTCCAGCTCCGCCTGCTGCCAGTCCCATTCTGGATTACCGGGCGTAGCGCCACGTGCCACATAAATTTCGTAGGCCCGCTGGCGGATCTGCTCTTCGGTCGGGCCAGGTGGGGGTGGGGGCATGCTCCGGACTGCCTTAGACCGCGGCCGGTTTCGCAGGCCAGTGACGCCACCTTCAGTCGACATCCGAATCCTCCTTCCGAAGCTTGAAGCGCTGCGCCCGCAGGCGCAGTCATCTGCTTTTCCCGATCGGCCAAATACCCGCGAAACCTGAGATAGCCCTATCTGGCCACCCGTCGCGGGCCGCCTGCCCGATCCGGACGGCCGGCCAGGAACGCTGCCCACCCGGCCGGCATCTGCCCGGTCACCCCGGACCGGCTGTCGCCGCTACTGCCACTCGATCGTAGCCGGCGGCTTGCTGGATATATCGTAGGCCACGCGGTTTACGCCCGGCACCTCGTTGATGATCCGGTTGCTAACCGCGGCCAGCAAATCATAGTCGACATGCACCCAGTCGGCGGTCATGAAGTCCTTGGACTCCACTAGCCGCAGGACGATGAGGTTTTGCCCCTCGTAGGAACGCCCGTCACCCATTACCCCCACGCTGGCCACCGGGACCAGTACGGCGAAAGCCTGGGCAACCTTCCGATACCAGCCGGCGGCGATCAGTTCTTCCAGGAGGATTTCGTCGGCCGAGCGGAGCAGTTCCAGGCGCTGGGCGGTGACCTCGCCCACTACGCGGACCGCCAGGCCGGGCCCGGGGAATGGATGTCGCCAAACCAGGTCCTCCGGCAGGCCCAGGGCCTCGCCCACCAAGCGGACCTCGTCCTTGAAAAGCTGTCGCAACGGCTCGATTAGCTCGAAGCCCAACTCCGCCGGCAAGCCGCCGACGTTGTGATGAGATTTGATCAGCGCCGCCTGACCGGCCGGTCCGCAGCCAGACTCGATCACGTCGGGATAAATGGTCCCCTGAGCCAGAAACCGGGCGCCCGGTACGCGGGCCGCTTCCTGCTTGAAGACCGCGATGAACTCATGGCCGATGATCCGACGTTTCTCCTGCGGATCCACGACCCCGGCCAATCGGTCCAGAAACCGCTGCCGGGCGTCAACTACCCGCAGTTCCATTCCCAGATGGTCCTCGAAGGTGGCCCGCACCATCTCGGCTTCCCGCCGGCGGCACAAGCCGTTGTCCACGAAAATGTTCACCAGCCGGTCCCCGACCGCCCGGTGCACCAGAGCCGCGGTCACGCTGCTATCCACCCCGCCCGAAAGGCCGCAGATCACCCGGTCCTGCGGTCCCACCCGACTCCGGATCGATTCGACCGCCGAGTCGATCACGTTCGCGACCCGCCACTGCCCCTGGCATCCGCAGATGCCGTACACGAAGTTCCGGATAATCTGTTCCCCGGCCGGAGTATGCGTGACCTCCGGGTGGAACTGCACCCCCCAGACCGGCAAGGTCCTGTGTCGCACCGCGGCCACCGGACAGGCGTCGGTAACCGCCAGGCTTTCAAAGCAGTCCGCCACCTCGGTAACCGTGTCGCCGTGGCTCATCCAGACCAAGGTCTCCGGCGGCAAATGGGCCAGGACTCCGACCGGGCGCAAGACCCGCAGCCGAACCCGGCCGTACTCGCGGGTCTGACCGGCACGCACCTGTCCCCCCAGAAGCTGGCAAGCCAGTTGCATCCCATAGCAGATGCCCAGCACCGGCACGTTCAGTTCCAAGATGGCCGGATCGCAACGCGGCGCGCCCGGGGCGTAGACGCTGGCCGGGCCGCCAGACAGGATAATGCCTTTCACGCCTGACCCAACCAGTCGCTGAGGCGGGGTGTCTGGCGGCAGAAGCTCGCTGTAGACATGGGTCTCGCGGACCCGCCTGGCGATGAGCTGCGAGTACTGGCTGCCGAAGTCCAAGATCGCAATCATTTCCTGCCCGGGCATGGCCTCTGGATACCTCGCTTACCTGACCCGGTCAATCGCCTGGCTGATTGACGCGGCAAACCATCTGGCCCGGGCCGGTAACGTCATTGAGTTGGGCTGGCCATCGGGGCGTCGACCGTGATTCGAGGGGGCTCAGGCAGCGGGCCGGTTTCGTAGGGCGCACGCGGCTGAGAGGGGCTCTGGCCGGCCGGCGGGGGCCCCGGCTCGTGAACCGCCCAGAACCCGGCCGCAAACGGCACCAGCCACACCAGGTTCGTCACCACGCCCAGTTCACTGGCGGCCAACGCCCCGCTGATCACCAGGAGCATTGCGCTGAGCAGATGCCGCGGCCGAGACTGGCGCCCCAGGAAGATCGCCAGGCT
>CAYZXK010000035.1:0-8919 GCA_964482395.1 uncultured Planctomycetales bacterium
GGCCTAAACCCGAGTGCGAGGCTCCGGTCGGGAGTATTCAAAAAAAGCCGGGCAGGATCAAATCCTGGCCTGGGTGGGGCCGGGGCGGGTCTTTTTTCGGCGCTGCCGTTGTCGGCCGCGCCCTGCCGGCTATAATCCGGCCCCGGTGCGGGCAGACGAGCGAGTGGACGCCTGGTGCCGTGAGCCAGGTTGCAGGCTACCCGCAGCCGCACCTTAGCGCACGCCGAGGCAGGCAGGAGGGCAGCGCATGGACTTGATGGTCCCCAAGTGCGTTTTCTTCACCCGCGGCGTGGGGAAGCACCGCCACAATTTGGAGTCCTTCGAGGCCGCGCTGCGCGACGCGGGCATCGCGCAGTGCAACCTGGTCAAGGTCTCCAGCATCTTTCCCCCCGGCTGCAAGATCATCCCGCGCAAGCTGGGTCTGGCCCGACTCATTCCCGGCCAAATCACCTACTGCGTGATGGCCGATGCCCGGACCGACGAGCCGAACCGGCTGGTTTCGGCCGGGATCGGCCTGGCGGTGCCGGCTCGCGGCGACCAGTTCGGCTACATATCCGAGCACCATGGCTACGGGATGACCGAGAAAAAGACTGCCGATCTAGTCGAAGACATGGCCGCCAGCATGCTGGCCACCACGCTGGGCATCGAGTTCAACGCCGAGGCGGATTACGATGCCCGTCGCGAGGTGTACAAGATGAGTGGACAGATCGTTCAGACCCGGGCCGTGGTTCAGACGGCCGAGGGCGACAAGAACGGCAAATGGACCACGGTGGTGGCGGCGGCGATCTTCCTGTTTGACTAGTGGGCCGTGTCCGCCAGCCTTCCTGACAACTTCCTGGGACTGCCGCCGCGCTATTGCGATTACCGCTCGGCCCGGTTCGCCATCCTGCCGGTTCCGTACGAGGCGACCACCACCTTTGGGGCGGGCACGCGCGACGGCCCGCGGGCGATCATCACGGCCTCGCGGCAGGTCGAGCTGTACGATCAGGAGTTGAGCCGGGAGGGTTTCCGGGCCGGGGTGGCGACTTTGGATCCGCTGGAGCCGGACGCGCGCGGCCCGGAACATATGCAGCGCCGGATTTATGCTGCCGCCCGTCGCATCGTGCGGGATAGAAAGTTCCTGATCAGCCTGGGCGGCGAGCACAGCATCACTGCCGCCTTGGTCCGAGCGGTTCGGACTCGCTATCGGGACTTGAGTGTGCTCCAGCTTGACGCGCACGCCGACCTGCGCGACCGGTATCAGGGCAGCCCCCATAGTCATGCCTGCGTCATGCGTCGCATCCACGAACTGGGCGTGCCTGCGGTCGGAGTCGGCATTCGCAACTACTCGTCCGAGGAGTCACGGTTCATCCGTTCATCCCGCCTGACCGTCATCACGGCTCGCGAGTGCCATCGCAGCCCCGACTGGATCGGGCGGGCGCTCTCGACCTTGACGGACCGGGTCTATGTGACCATCGACATCGATGGGCTGGATCCCGCCTGGGCCCCGGGAACCGGCACGCCGGAGCCCGGCGGCCTGGACTGGTATCAGGTCACCGATTTGCTGGAGACCGTGTCTCGAACCCGTCGGGTGGTGGCCGCGGACCTGGTGGAAGTGCGGCCGTTGCCGCCCAGCACGACCACTGAGTTTCTGGCCGCCAAGCTAGTCTATCGGCTGATCGGGCTGAATTCGGGCCGATGAAGCGCTCGGCGGGGCCGGGCGGGGAAGCTTGCCGATGACCGGCGGCTGGCGTAGCCTGCATGACATGGCGAAGGTCCCTCCCGCCGCTGTGAGCGCGCAGGTTTCGGCTCCTCGGGTCAGACGCCCGATGGGTCGGCCGACCTTGCTGGCCATCGGGCTGCTGCTGGGCGCCGGGAGTCTGCTGGAGCTTCGTTGGGCCTGGCGCGGTCTGCCCGTGCCCAAGCTGGAGCTGGTCAGCCCGCAGCGAGTCCAGAAGGCGATCGCGGACGCCCGCTCCAGCATGCCGGGGCCCGCGCGGGCAGGCGTCCTGCTGGCCATCATCAGCCGGCACTTCACCACCGCCCTGCATGAGCCGGATGCCTTGCCGAGGTTGATCGAGGACGCCCGGGCCGGGAACGCCCAGTTGACAACCACCCAGGTCGGCCGCCTGCAACTGGTCGCCCTGAATATGCTGGGCCTGGAGCGGGAGGGCGTGCCGATCGCGGAATGGTGGCCCAAGCTCCAGCCCTATCTGGCCGGCCTGGAAAGCGCTTCCTTTGCACACTTCCTGCCGGAGCTGTTGGCTGCGAACACCGAAATCTGGACCGGATTGGGACTCGGTCCCGGCAGTGCCCGGCGTAGCGCGCGAAACATCGTGGGCTTTCCGCATGGCCCTTTTTTGCAATACTTCGTCGCCCGCATGGAGAAACTGGCCCAGGCCCGGGAGGAGGCGGGTGACGCCGGGGGCGCCGACGCCTGCCGCCGGATGGTTCGCCGACTGCTGCGTCAGTGGGTCTTGGACCCCGGACCGCCGGCCTTGCGATTGCTGGCGGCCGACCTGCTGGCCGAATCGCTCCTAGACCGTCCGACCGGTGCCGCCAAAGACGTAGCCCGCGACCTGCAACAGTGGCGCGCCGCCTATCGCGACCGGGCCGCCCAGCGACCACTCAGCGCCCCGCTGCTCAGCACCACTTACGGGCCGGCCCTGGATCTGGCCAGTGAAAACCGGCTGCTGAATTTGGCGGCACTGTGCCTCTGGCTGGGCGGAGCGACAGCCGCGGCGATGGTGGCGAGCCTGGCGCTGGCGCGGTGGTGGATCGTCGGGGAGCCGGCCGGCCAGGCCGAGCGTGTACTGGTTGGAGGGCTGTCGATCGTCGTGCTGGTCATGGTGGCGGGGCTGGTAGCTCTCTCGGCCGCCCAGCAGACGGTCCAGGATGATCTGCACCGCACGGTGTCCGACCAGCTTGGCTGGCCGCGTCTACCGTTCGTGGCCGGCGGGGCAATGTTCGCCCTGTTGGCCCTGGTGGCCCTCCTTTCGTTCCGGTCGGGCCGGCGAATCGCGCACGCCGGCGGAACTGCCGCCATCGCATGCCTGCTGCTGGCCCTGACGCTCGCCGGAACCTGCCTGTTGACCCGGGCCGCGACCGACCGCTACGAAACGCGACTGGCTGAATTGCTGGATCATTCAGAACTGGAGGCGGTGGCTGGACCGGAGGCCGACCGCTGGCTGGACCGTCTGCGGGCCTGGAGCCCATAGAAGCAGGTCGGCCGACTGCTTGGGCCGGCCAGTAGAGAACCGAGCCGTGAAGACCATCATCGAGCCCTTCCGAATCAAAGTCGTCGAACCGATCCGCATGACCACCCGGGCGGAGCGCGAGCGCATCCTGGCCGAGGCGGGGTACAACCTGTTCCTGATCCGGGCCGAAGACGTGCTGATCGATCTGCTGACCGACAGCGGCACCGGCGCCATGAGCAGTCTCCAGTGGTCGGGAATGATGCGTGGCGACGAATCCTACGCCGGGGCCCGGAGCTGGTACGTCCTGCGGGATAAGATCGCCGAGCTGACCGGCTTCACCGGGATCCTTCCGACGCACCAGGGCCGGGCCAGCGAGCGGATCCTGTTCGAGCTGGTCGGCGGCCGGGGCAAGGTGGTGCCGAACAACAATCACTTCGACACCACCCGGGCCAACATCGAGCACACCGGCGCCGAAGCGGTCGATCTGGTCATCGAGGAGGGCAAGCACCCCACCACCCGTCATCCCTTCAAGGGCAACCTGGACCTGGCCAAGCTGGAAGCTCTGATCCAGCGGGTCGGCCCGCAGCGGATCCCGCTGGTGATGGTCACGGTGACCAACAACAGCGGCGGGGGGCAGCCGGTGAGCCTGGAGAATCTGCGCGGCGTGCGGGCGATCTGCGACCGGTACCGGCTGCCGTTTTTTCTGGACGCCTGCCGGTTCGCCGAGAACGCCTGGTTCATCAAACAGCGCGAGCCCGGTCAGAAGGACCGGAGCGTACGCGAGATCGTGCGCGAGATGTTTGACCTGGTCGACGGAGCGACGATCAGCGCCAAGAAAGACGGCCTGGTCAACATCGGCGGCCTGCTGCTGCTTCGCGACCCGGAACTGATCCGCCGGGCCGACGAGTTGCTGATCCTCACCGAGGGCTTCATCACCTATGGGGGGCTGGCGGGGCGCGACCTGGAGGCCATGGCCCAGGGATTCGACGAGGTGGTGCAGGAAGACTACCTCCAGTACCGCATCCGCAGCATCGAATACCTGGGCGAGAAACTGCTGGCGGCCGGCATCCAGATCGTCGAGCCCCCCGGCGGACATGCCATCTACATCGATGCCAGGCACTTTTGCCCGCACATTCCGCCCCATCAGTTCCCAGGACAGGCTCTGGTGGTCGGACTCTACCGACACGCCGGCATCCGGGCGGTCGAGATCGGCAGCGTGATGTTCGGCCAGCGCGGCCAGGCGCCAAGCATGGAACTGGTGCGATTAGCCATACCGCGGCGGGTGTACACCCAGAGCCACGTGGATTACGTGGTGGAAGCGATCATCGAGCTCTACCAGCAGCGCGACAAGCTGCGGCCGCTGGAGATCGAGTGGGAGCCGCCGTCCCTGCGCCACTTCACCGCCCGGTTCCGCGAGCTGTAAAGGCTTCCTGGCCGGTCAGCCCCCGGGTCGGCTTGACCCGCGGCGCCCGCGCCGAAAGCCGCAGCGCGGCCGTTCCTGAATAGTTGACTAGGGGCGTTTCACAGCCGCCGAGCGCTGCCTTCCGGCTCGGATCCGGGCGGCGACTTCCCCCACAAGTCGTTGCCGGCTGATCGGCTTGGACAGATAGTGGTCGCAGCCCACGCTCAGGCAGCGTTCCAGTTCCCCTTTCATGGCATGCGCGGTCAGGGCGATGATCTGCCCCGGGTAGCCGCGTTCGCGGAGCCGCTGCGTGGCCTCGGAACCATCCATGACCGGCATCTGCATATCCATGAGAATGACGTCGAACGGACGGCCCTGCTGCCAGGCCTCCAGGGCGGCTTCCAGCCCGAGCTTGCCATTCTCGACCACCCTGACCTGGGCCCCGGCTGTCCGGAGGAAATGAGCGATCAGCCGCTGGTTGTCCGGGCTGTCTTCGACCAGCAGAACGCGGCCGTCGATGGTGGGAAGCTGACCCGGATCGGTCCGCTCGGCAAAGCCCGGGTCCGGTTCGGCGCGGGCCGTCATCCGGACACCCTCCAGCGGCCCGGTCGGAACCGTCAGCGAAAAGGTGCTGCCCCGGCCGGGCTGGCTCTCCACACTGACCCGTCCGCCGAGCAGCTCCGCCACCCCCTTGGTGAGCGCCAGACCCAGTCCGGTCCCGCTGAATCGGCGGGTGCTTGAGCTGTCGGCCTGCGAAAACGGATGGAACAGCCTGGGAATTACTTTCGGGTCGATGCCCACGCCGGTGTCGATCACCCGGAAGGTCATGGTCTGCTTGTCCGGGTCACACTCCAGGACCACGCGGACGGTTCCGTGCTCGGTGAACTTGATGGCGTTTCCGACCAGATTGACCAAAGCCTGCCGGAGCCGGGTGGGGTCGCTAATGATCCGTTCCGGGATCTGGCCCACCACCTCTATCCCGAGCCCAAGTCCCTTCTCCCAGGCCCGAACCATCAGCAACTCGACGACGTCCCGCGCAATGCGGCCCGGCTCACAGACGGTTGGCTCGACCTCCAGCTTGCCGGCCTCGATCTTGGACAAGTCCAGAATATCGTTGACCAATGCCAGCAAGTGCTCCCCGTTGCGACGAATGATGTTCACCGTCTCTCGCCGCTCCGGCTCGGAGGTGTTCGGATCCAGAGGCAGGTCGGTAAAGCCCAGGATGGCCGTCAGCGGGGTGCGGATCTCGTGGCTGATGTTGGTCAGGAACTCGCTCTTGGCTACGCTGGCCGCTTCGGCTGCCACCGCCATCTGATTGGCTCGGGCGATGGCCTGCTCCAGCCGCGCGTTGATCGCGTCGGCCTCGTCCTTGGCCCGGCGAAGTCGCTCCATCAGCTCGGCCTGCTCTTTTTCGGCCCGTTTCCGCTCCCGGATGTCCAGAAAACTCTCCACCAAAACCCTGCGGCCCCCGACCGTCGCCAGCACGACCGTCTTGAGGATCGGGATCGACTCTCCGCCGGCTGCAATCAGACTCCGCTCCGAGTGGTCCACCGTCTGCCCCAAATCGGTCACCGGACATTTCCCCACCTCAGCCGGGCAGACGAAACGGTTACAAACCGAACCTACGATCTGCTCCCGGGGAAGCCCGATAATTCGGCTGGCATACGGATTGACATCGAGGATGGTGTGGGTTTCGGCGTCCACAGTCAGCACGCCGGTAAGAACGTTGTCGAGAATGGTCTTGAGGCGCTGTTCGCTTTCGCTTAGAGCCTGTTGGCTCTGCCGGCGGGCCAGCCCCGCCAGCACCATTCGTCGGTGGAGCCAGGCCAAGCCACAGCCGGTCAGCACGCTGATGACCGCCGCCGGGAGCAGCCCCCACAGGGCCGCTCGCCGCAGGGACGCCATCCTTTCGTTGTTCGCGGCCGGGTTCAGAGCATCTGCGACCGTTGGGCTGAGTTTTTGCAGGTGCGGTGCGGCCCAGCCGAGGTTGACCAAGCTCTCCCGAGCCTGCTGAGCATAGGCCCGGGAGGCATGTTGCCAAACCACGCAAATGCAGGCGGCGGCACTGGCGAAGACCAGCAGACCGGCCCCCAGCGGCATGAGAATACGCCGTAGCTCGCCGGTGGGCCCGGGCCAGCCGGCGCCCGATGAACACTTGCCTGCTCGCATCGCCAACCGCGCGTTCGGCTTTGCGGCCCGGCCCGACGCCTGTGGACCGGGCTAACACAGCCAGCATCAGCTCCTCGGAAAAAGGGGCACTGACTGCATGCCCGACCAGTCGATCGCCCGCACCGACCGCTCTCTCAGCGGTGCCGGTCGCCTGCGTCGACAATCTGACACTGGTTTCATCGGGCCAGGCGGACACAGCGCTTCCGAAAAGGCGGACGACCGGGATCCACTCCCGGCGAGCGTCCGATAGCGCTGGCCGCCGCCAACGATCGGCCGGCCGACAGCTTCCCGGCGCCCCGGCCCACGCCAGAGGTCCGCAACCGGTTATCGGATCAACTGTCGGGGGACAGCCGTGCGGCGGGAAAGCGACGGGTCTGCTGCCAAGCGCCGACCGCCGGCCAGCCGACATTAATGTCGTAACTGCCAGGCATCCGGCACAGCGCCCGAAAACCCCAACCGGAGCCGCCCATGAAGGTTTGCCGACTGGTTGTCGCCGCACTGGTTTTATCGGCGCTGGTTGTGGCGGCATGGTGTGCCTGGCCGAGCGCCCACGCCGGCGTGAGTGTCATTTTCGGAGCGATCGGATTGCTCGGATTGACCGGGCTGGGGGCCAGGGACGCAGCCCTGCGCCGGCGTATCAGCCGACTGGTCGGGGCACAGCAAGCCTTCACCGTCGAAACCCTCAAGCTGCGGGCGATGATCGAGAGCATGGACGAAGGCGTGGTGGTGGCCGACGCCAACGACGTCATCACGGACGTGAACCAGTGGTTTCTGGCCCGGATCGGCCGGAAACGCGAAGACCTCATCGGCCGATCGGTCTGGGAATTCCATCCGGCCGAGACCCCGGGGGTAGCTCGGTTGCGCGCCGTCCTGGATGCCTTCCGCACCGGCCAGCGCCGCCAGAAGCTGGTGGTCAACCGCGAACTGCTCGGGATGCAGTTGTCTCTGCGGGTGCAGCCGATTTTCCAAAAGGATCGGTACGCGGGCGTGATCCTGAACGCGATCGACGTGACCGACCTGGTCACCGCCCGGCGCAGAGCCGAGGAGGCCGCCCACGTCAAGAGTGCGTTCCTGGCCAACATGAGCCATGAGATCCGCACCCCGCTGACCGCCATCCTGGGTTTCGCCGACCTGGCGGCCGAAGAGTGTCCGCGTCAATGCGAAGTGGGCCGGGGTCAGCTCCTGGAGCACCTTCGCACCATCCGCCGCAACGGGGAACACCTCCTTACCCTGCTCAACGATATCCTGGACCTGTCCAAGATCGAGGCCGGCAGGCTGGAGGTCGAGCGGATACGCTGTTCGCCGGCCCAGGTGGTCGCCGAAGTCGAGTCGCTCATGCGGATCCGCAGCAGTGCCAAAGGGCTGCCGCTGGAGGTGGAGTACCAGGGTCCGATCCCTCAAACCATCCATACCGACCCGAACCGTCTGCGACAAATCCTGCTCAACCTGGTCGGCAACGCGATCAAGTTCACCGCCTCCGGCAAGGTGCGCCTGATGGTCCGTTGCGTGGACCGCGATCGGCCCGAGCCGGCAATGGAATTCGACGTGGTGGACACCGGACCGGGCATGACCGCCGCACAGCTCGCTCGACTCTTCCAGCCGTTCAGCCAGGTGGACGCGTCCACCAGTCGCCAGTTTGGCGGGACCGGACTGGGATTGGCGATCAGCCAGCGGCTGGCAAACCTGCTCGGCGGACAGATCAGTGTGCAGAGCCGCCCGGGGACCGGGTCCACCTTCCGGCTCCGGATCCCCACCGGACCCCTTGAAGGTGTACCCATGCTGGGGGCGGGTGAGCTGGGCGCGGGGCCCGAACGCCACCCAACCGGGCCGCCGGCCGCCCCGGAGACGCCGGCGCTGGCAGGTCGCCGAATCCTGGTCGCCGAGGACGGGCCCGACAACCGACGGCTGCTTAACGCGATCCTCGAAAAGCACGGCGCTGAGGTCACGATGGCGGAAAACGGCGAGCTGGCCGTGGATGCCGCCTGGTCAGCCTGGCAGCAGGGCCAGCCATTCGACGTGATCCTGATGGACATGCAGATGCCGACCATGGACGGGTACCGGGCCAGCCGCCTGCTTCGTCAGAAAGGCTATGCCGGTCCGATCATCGCCTTGACCGCTTATACCATGAGCGAGGATCGCCAGAAGTGCATCCAGGCCGGCTGTGACGACTAT
>CAYZXK010000036.1:0-2236 GCA_964482395.1 uncultured Planctomycetales bacterium
GTGGTGGCCGCTTTGAACAACTGGATAGCGAGCTGCTCAACCAGCCGCGTTCGTTCCTCGGTACGCTTTTCCAGTCCCTGGGCGATGCTCTGGCTGACAGGGCCTTCGGTCGGCGGCCTGGCCGGCGTCAGTCCGAGAATATCGTCAAAGCGGGTGGTCTCAGGTCGCGGCGTATATACACACGCGTTGAGCGCCGGAACGCCGCCGATCGGGTACCCCGGCAGCGGCAGACCCAGGCTGATGGCGTAATTCAGTCCGGAAATCCGGCCCAGCTCCCAGTCGTATTGCACCTGTGGCACAGCCGAGCCGCGCTCCGGGTTCGCAAAGGTGTCTCGCAGCCCAAGCTGCGCTAGTGGCATAACCCTCGAGTATTGACCCCACGCCGTCCCGCCTCTGAATGGCAGGTTCCGCTGGCTGAACAAGGCAACGTTGGTACCTCTTGTGGACATCAGCGGCTGGGTCGCTTCGCTGGTGTACCTTCCTCCGACGCTCGTCGACGGGCCCTGGGTGCCGGGCCGGCTGATCAGGTCCTCCAGCCTCTTTCCGTACCTCCCCTGCCCGCTTGCGGTTGGAAGCCATAGGGCGGCCAGCAAGAGCGGACCTGCCAGTAGTAGTTTGCACGGCCGCATACTGCCATCCTCAGTTGGGGCGTCGCCCTAGTTATCTTATACTACCATCGGACAGAGGCGGATCGGACCACCGGCGGGAAGCCGGTGGGGCATGGCCGAGACAGCCGGCTACCGTGGCTCAGTGGGCGCATCTGCGGAATCCCGGTACCGCTTTCAGGCTGGCCGCCGGCGGGTTTAACGCGAGCGGTCAAACCGAGGTTGGCTACCGGCCCTAATCGTTGGGAGGCGGAATCCGGTGCACCCAGCCATACCGGTCCGGAGCATCTCCCACCTGGATAGCTCGCAGCCTCTGATAAAGCTCGGTAGTCAGCCGTCCGGCCCGACCATCCTTGGAATAAACGATCTTGCGGTCGTGGTAAGTGATTGATCCAACGGGGGTTATGACCGCCGCCGTCCCGCAGCAGCCGGCCTCGGCAAATTCCGGCAGCTCATCCACGTGGATGGGACGCTGCTGCGGTCGCATGCCCATCTCCTCCGCCAGGGTCATCAACGACTTGTTGGTGATCGAGGGTAAGATGGATGGACTGGCCGGCGTGATGTACTGACCGTCCTTGGTGATGACAAAAAAGTTGGCCGGGGCGCATTCGTCGATGTATTTCTTCTCCCTGGCGTCCAGATACAGAGCGTCGGCAAAACCGCGCTTTCTCGCCGCCACGCTCGCGCGGATGCCGGCCGCGTAGTTCCCGCCCACCTTGACGTCGCCGACTCCCAACGGCGCTGCCCGGTCCACCTGATCCTCAATGAGCAGGTCCACCGGCTTGAATCCGGTTTTGAAGTACGGTCCGACCGGCGTGACCATGATGATGAACATGTACTCGGCGGCCGGTCTGACTCCGATCTGCGGGCCGGTCCCGATCACCAGTGGTCGAATATAGAGGCTGGCTCCGGTCCCATATGGGGGCACGAAGCGGAGGTTGGCGTTCACCACCCGGTGCATGGCCTCGATGAACATCGGCTCGGGCACCGGCTGCATCAGGATCTTCTCGCAGGACCGGATCATACGCTTGGCGTTCTCGTCCGGACGAAAAGCCACCACCTCGCCCTGTCGCGTCTCAAACGCTTTCAGCCCCTCGAAGCATTCCTGGCCGTAGTGCAGGCAAGTGGCCGCCATGTGCAGCGGGATCGTCTCGTCGGAGGTGAGCACCCCTTGGTCCCAGGCGCCATCACGCCACGTGTAACGAATGTTGTAATCAGTCTTGTGGTACCCGAAGTCCAAGCTGGCCCAGTCCAGATCCGCCTTGCTCACATTGATCTCCACTCGTCCCCCGCCTCGCTGCCGGGTCGTGACACTCATCGGGAATCCTCCTGGCCGGCCTCCGTGCCGCTGGCAGCCTGGTAGCTCAATCTGCCCTGCGACCCCGCCGCGCGCGGCCTGCGCCGCTGCTGATCACAGCTCAGTTGCCGCCCGTGTGCTCCCACATCTTGAGAATAGAGCAACCGGCCAGACGTTGCAAGTCAGACCGGCTGTGGGTGGCGTATCCTTTCGTGTGTAATCTCGTTGCCGAGGCGTAGGAAGGGCGTATCCTCTGGCCCATATTGAATTAACAGACAAGGAGGACACGCCCATGAGGATCGTAGCGGCGGATTTGGAGCGGACGCCAGTTACC
>CAYZXK010000037.1:0-10448 GCA_964482395.1 uncultured Planctomycetales bacterium
TGCCGCAGGCGATGTAGAGTGCGGGCCGGACGGTGGTTCCGGTCTGGCCGATCTGATGTTCTTTGCCGATCAGCCCGCCGTCCACCGCGGCCCGCGAGGCGCCGACCGCGGCTCCCAGCACTCCGGCCAGGTCGTAGATCAGTTTGAAGTTCTGCCGGCTGCCGACCCCGCCTCCGCCGGCTACGATGGTCCGGGCGCCCTTGAGATTGACTTTCCGCGGCTGGCGGTGCCGCTCGATTAGCCGGACCGCGAAGTCCCGCGGCTGGAAGTCCACCGTCTCGGCCAGCACCTGGCCGGTCCGCCGCGGATCAGGGTCGCGAAGCGGCATCACCCCCTCCCGCACCGTGGCCATCTGGGGCCAGCCGGCGGGATTGATGATGGTTGCTATGATGTTGCCGCCGAAGGCCGGGCGAATCTGGAGGAGCAGGTTCTTGTGGGTGGTCCGGGCCGCCGGGTCATCCACGTCGGCGATGTCCAGGTCGGTGCAGTCCGCGGTGAGCCCGCAGCGCATGGCCGACGCGCAGCGCGGGGCCAGATCGCGCCCAACGGCGGTGGCTCCGAACAGCACGATCTGCGGCCGGTGTCGCTCGATCAGGGTGCACACCACCCGGGCGTAGGGCTGGGTCTGATAATACTGAAGCCGCGGGTCGTCCACCAGGTATACCCGGTCGGCCCCGTGCGCGATCAGCCGGTTACAAAGCTCGCGGACATTGCAGCCCGGCAGGACCGCCGCCAGCTTCACGCCCAGCCGGTCGGCCAGCTCCCGGGCCTTTCCGCACAGCTCCAAAGCCACGTCGTGGAGCGCACCGTCCTCCTGCTCGGCGAAAACCCATACCTCGCCTTGTCGGTTGATCGTGATCACCGTCGGCTCGATTCTGACTTGGTTGCAGCGGCTTGGGCCGCGCCACCTAGTTCATCCCAACGTATGGTCCACTACCAGCTCGCGGATCAGTCTGCGGACGCCTTCTTCAGTCGGTGGAATCTCGGTATAGCCCTTCTTGGTCAGCACAATCGCCTGGACTCGATGCACCTTGGTTGGGCTGCCGGCCAGGCCGCAGCGGCTCGGGTCGGCCTGGATGTCGTCGAGTCCCCATTGCTCAATCAGCAGGCCGGCGGCCCGCAGGTGCTCGGCTCGGCGCTCGATTTCGGCTTCCTTCTGGTCCGGGCTGGCATCGGGCAGTTCCGTGGCGACTGCCGCTGCCAGCTCCACTCGTGCTCGGGCGCGTCGGTATTTCAGGACCCGTTTGGCTGCCGGCGGGCGCGGGGGCGCCGCCGAGTCCAGCACCGTGACCAGCACCGGCAGGTCCACCTCCACCAGCTCCCAGCCGTTGCCGACGTTTCGCCGGATGCGGGCGGTCCGGCCGCTCAGTCCGACCAGCTCTTCCAGGTAGGTCACCTGGGGGATGCCGAGTTTCTCGGCACACTGCGGACCAACCTGGGCGGTGTCGCCGTCAATGGCCTGGCGACCGCAGAAGACGAAGTCGTACCGAGCGATGGTTCGGATCGCCTGGCTGAGGATGTAGCTGGTGGCCAGGGTGTCGCTGGCGGCGGCTCGACGATCGGTTATCAGGATCGCCCGGTCCGCCCCGCGGTAGAGGCACTCCCGCAGCACATCGGCCGCCTTGGGCGGACCCATGCTGATCGCGGTGACCTGGCCGCCGTGAGCATCGCGGATCTGGAGCGCGACCTCCAGCGCTCGCAAATCGTCAGGGTTGAAGATCGCCGGCAGGGCTGCCCGATTCACCGTCCCCTCGGCGGTCATCGCGTCGACGGTCACGTTGGCCGTGTCCGGCACCTGCTTGACACATACGATGCTGTCGTATGGCACGATAGCTTTCCCTGATTCCACCTAAGATCAGCGTGAAGCTAGCAGCCCGGCCGGAGAGCGTCAACCCGACGGCCGCCAGCCGCAGCTTGCTTTCGGCCGGCTTGCGCCTAAGCTTGGCGCAGGCCGAGTCGAAGGTCGGTCGAGCGGCCCTCCCGAGCGGCATGTCCGGCCTGGGCAGGCGGACGTCCAAACCGTAGAGGACGGACGGTGAAAGACCTCCCGATGGGTCTGATGGAAGGCAAACGGGGAATCATCCTGGGCCTGGCCAACGAGCGATCACTGGCCTGGCACATCGCCCGCCGGTTGCACGCCGAGGGGGCCGAGCTGGCCCTGACTCACCTGCCACGGCCGAAGATGGAACACCGGGTTCGCCTGCTGGCCGAGCCGCTGGGCGTGAGCTGCATCACACCCTGCGATGTGACCGACGATGAGCAGATCCGCCGGGCATTCCAGGAAGTCAACCGGAAGCTCGGTCCGCTGGACTTCATGGTGCACTCGATCGCGTATGCCAGCCGGACGGCACTGAACAATCCGTTCTACAAGACCAGCCGGGCCGATTTCGCTCAGGCCATGGATGTCAGCGTGTACTCCCTGGTCGCCCTATGCCAGCACGGACTGCGCTACCTGGCCGATGGTGCCAGCGTCCTGACTTTGACTTACCTGGGCTCGGTCCGGATGATGCCCGGCTACAACGTGATGGGGGTGTGCAAGGCGGCCCTGGAGTCCGCCGTCCGTTACCTGGCCGGAGAGCTGGGCCGCGAGAAGAACATCCGGGTCAACGCGCTTTCGGCCGGCCCGGTGCAGACTCTTTCCGCGGCCGGCGTCCCGGACTTCAATCGTATATTGCATCACTACCCTGCCAAAGCCCCACTGCACCGCAACGTGCGGCCCGACGAAATCGGCACCAGCGGACTATACCTGCTTTCCGACCTGTCGGCCGGCGTGACCGGCGAAGTTCACTACGTAGACTGCGGCTACAACATCGTGGGCTGGTAACGGCCCGAGCCGGCCCCCGCGTCCCGGGGGCGGCGAGTCTGTTTGGCAGAACGTTCCGCTTTCGCCGAAAGTGCCCCGCGTCCGGGCTTTGGGCTGCCCTGGTTATCGGAACGCCCGAGTCGCCTTGTGCCGCATCCGCACGCCGGCCCCCCACGATATGGGGCTCTAATGAACGCCCGGGTCAATAACGACGATGTTACCGCAGCGGGAGGCCGGCGGAGTGCCGGCCACCGGCGGAGCGATAACCAGATAACTCAGGAGTCCGAGGCACGGCATGAGCACACTAATCACAACAAAGACCGAGCAGGTTGCCGAGGATCGGGCCGGCATCGTGTTGACCGCCGACGCCCCGGGCACCGCCTTGCGGACCACTGCCCGGGCGCCGAGTTCCCGGGCCGCTCGCTGGAAACGACTGTGCGACGATCTCACGGCTCGGGCCGAGGATCTTCGCAAGCTGCGCGACGAACTGGAGCCACAGGCCGCCTCGCTGGAGGAACGCGCCAAACAGCTGGACGCCCGGGCGACCGAGCTGGAGTCCAAGGTCCGCCAGACCGAAGCCCTCGCCGCCGAGCTGGAGCGCGGCAGCGCCGAGTTGCAGAGACGGGCCGCCGAACTGGATGCCCGCAAGGCCACCCTGGACGCCGAGGCCCAGCGGCTGGAGAAGAAGGCCGAGGGGCTGGTGGCCCAGGCCGCCGCTCTGGACGAACGCGAAAGCCAGTTGTCCGCCCGGGCCCGCGAACTGTCGGACCTGGCGGAAACCCTGGAGGTCCGCCGACGCGACCTGGACACCCGTGCCGGTCAGCTCGACGCGCGGTACGAGGAACTCACCGCCCGCGGCCGGGACCTCGAAGCCCAAGCGGTCGCCCTGGCTGGTCGCCGCGAGGAGCTCATAGTCCAGAACGCGGAATTGGAGACCGGGCGTCGTGAGCTGGCCGCTCAGGTGGCCGCCCTGGAAGATCGACAACGCGCCTGGCAGGCCCGGCAGGCCGAAGTGGAGCGCCGTTCCCAGATACTCGATCAGCGCGCGGCAGAGCTCGAAGCACGCGAGCGGGTCGTCGCTCAGCGCGAGACCGAGCTCAGTGCCCAGGCGGAAGCCCTGTCCCAGCGGCAGCAGGAACTCAACGCCCAGGCTACTGACCTGGAAGCGGGTCGCCGGGAGCTGGCCGCTCAAATGTCGACTCTGGACAGCCAGACGCGGACCTTGCAGGCTCAACAAAGCGAGCTGGAAGCCCGGATGGAGGCCTGCGCCCAGCGAACCGCCGAGCTGGATGCCCGGGAGCGGACTATCGCCCGGCTGGAAACCGAACTGGCGGCTCGCTCACGCCAGTTGGACGAGCGCGCCCAGCAGCTCGCGGCCAAACGGGAGGAGTTCAACTCTCGGGTTGGCTCTCTGGCTGGGTGGATCGCCGGCTACCTGGGTGCAGATCCGAGCGCTACTGGCCAATCCGAACCCGGAGATTCAAAACCCGGGGCGTGAGCCGCGGACCGAACCGATCCCGGAGCATGACGAAGTTTTGCACTTAGGCGGTTCGGTGGGCCTGGCGGGGGTGCCGCAGGCCCGCATGGTGGAGGGTGGTTTTGGCCCGCAGCCGGCGTTGCACCGCGGGCAGGGTCCAGCCCCACCCGGGCGGCGGTGCCGGCCCGCCACTCCGGCCGGCGTGCCAGCCTAAGAAACGATGGATCGCTTCCCCTGGGTGCCCAGCCAGGCCGCCTGACCGGTCCCCAGCAGCGAAACAATCCGCCGATGGGAACTCGGCCGGCGACGGCCAGCCCCGGGGGCCCGGGCGCGGGGCGGCCGGGAGTCGCTTTGGCGGGCTCAAGCGTCTGTGATTTCCGGACGCCTTGTTAATCTCTTCCCGGTCGGCTGGCCGATAGAAAAACCGACGAAGGCCGCCTATGAAACCTCCTGACGCAATCGCCAATCCGCCGGTCACTTCCGCCCGCCGGACTGCCGGCCAGCGCGGGCGAGCGCCCCGCGCCGACCGCCGAGTACCCTACCGCGTTCCGTGCCGCATCCGGCTAGTTGACCCGGCCACCGGGGAAGTGCGAACGGTCACCGGAGAGACGGTGAATATCTCGACCGGCGGAATGGCACTCCAGCTTCCGGTCGATGCCCCGGTCGGCACCTGGATCGAGACCCTGATTCTGCATTCCAGCGGCGAGCCGCTATTCCTATCCGGTACAGTGACCCACAGCCGCCGAACTATGGCGGACCTGTACGAGGTGGGCGTCGAGACCGACCGGCCACGTCCCTTCATCTGAGCCGACCTCGGGCCTGCCGGGACGAGGGTGACCTGGAGTCAGTCGCCAGCAACCGCTGGGGTGTGCGAGCCGGGCAATTGGCGAGCCGATGCGAGTCCCACCGGTTATCCGATCCACAGTCCTTCCAGCCGCACCTGAACTCCTTGGGGGGTGCGATTCACGAAGTTCAGCAGGCCGCTGTGTCGCCACTGCAACATGCACATCCGCGGCTGGAAAAAATGTAGACCGATCTTCAGCTCGACCCCTGGCCGTCGGTGTCGCACCAGCGCCTCGTACGCCTCAGCAGGGTAGTAGCTTAGGTCCTTGAAACCCTCCTGACGCGGCCGCAGCGGACCGGTCACGCACCAGGCAATCACGCCGGTGCGGCCATCGACGTTCACAGCCACGCCGCAATGCGTGATCGGACAGCCGCGGGACATTCCCAGCGGCCGGCCGATCAGCACATCTCCCACCTGCACCTCCAGTTCCCGGGTGAGGAGTGGGTTGTGCGGGAGAATGATCTCGCGTGGGCCGGGCTCCTCTGGAAAATGTTCCAGGTAGAAATCGAACTGCTGCCCCAATGTGTCCTGCCAGGAGACCGGCGGGTCGACTGGGGACGCCAGTTCAGGCCAGCGGCCAGGCGCCGTCGATGCAACCATTGCGGCCGGGCAGACCGGCCCGAGCGTCGACGGCCTTGGGTCGGTCGGTGTGGCCTGAGGCGACAGGTCGATACAGCGTTCGACCAACTCCGGCTGATTTGTTAGCCGGGCCGCCAGGTCGGCACACCGGCGAAAACCGCATTGACCGCAATCTAGCCCCGGCAGGGTGACCGGACCATCTTTCGGTTCATTGGCGTCCGACTTTGCTTTGGTTCCCGGTTCTTATTCCCCGCGATAGAGAATCTGTTTTCCAACGGCTGCACGACGCCGAAGCGAGAGTGCCAGACGACGGTCTTCCTGCCGACGCAGATGGTGCAGGTTCCGACTGGGGGTTACCCTGGGGCGAGGGGTGGCTGGTGGTGGGGAGCCACCACACTTCCTGCTGGCCCGCGTTGTGGCAGCTTGGTCCGTACGCGAGGATTGTGGCTACCAGCGGTTTGAGATTGGCAGGAGTTTTGCCCACCAGCGCAGGAACCGCGGTGGGCGGTACAGCTTGCTGGTTATTGGCCTGGACGGTTATCCGTCACTTTCCAGACTCGGCTGGGCCGGGAGCGGGTTGCATGGAGCGGGCGGCCGGGCTGGTCAGGGTGGCTTGGCCTCGCTTGATCTTCGATGCGAGTTCACGGCATGCGGCCAGCAGCGCGTCCAGCATCTGGTCTTCGGTGACGGTACGTTTCCGTGCGCCCTGGACATAGATGACGCCCCGGCCACGGCCGGCAAAGATCGCGACGTCCGCACCTTCGCACTCGCCAGGGCCGTTCACCAGGCACCCCATAATGGCTACCTTGAGCGGCAAGTGAATTTCCTCAGCCAGCTTCCGCCGGACGTCGCCGACCAGTTTGAGCAAGTCCACTTCGAGCCGGCCGCAGGTTGGGCAGGCAATCAGCTCGGGCTCGGTGCGTGGACGCAGCCCCAGCGAACAGAGCAGTTCCTTGCCGTCTTCCACCTCGCAGACCGGGTCGGCGGCGTACGAGATGCGGATCGTGTCGCCGATGCCACTGGCCAACAGTGGCGCCAGGGCGGCCACCGATCGGATGCGGCCGGTCTCCGGCGGGCCGGCGTGGGTGACACCCAGGTGCAGCGGATAATCATATCTTTGGCTGATTGCCGTGTACGCGTCGATGACGATTCGCGGATCGGGGCTCTTGGCCGAAATGACTACATCGTGGAAGCCCTCGGTTTCGAATACCTGGAGCTGCTGTTCGAGCTTGGCCAGCATGATCTGAATCAAACCGGCAGCGTGGTCCCTCTCCAGGATCGCTTTCTCCACCGCCCGGCTGGCTTGGTCGTGTCGCTCGATGATCCCGCCTTCGTTGGCCCCGATGCGAATCGGAATGCGTCGCTCGCGGCAGGCCGCGATCACCCGGCGGAGGCTGGCCGGGTTTCGGATGTTGCCCGGGTTGAGGCGGATTTTGTGCACGCCGGCCTCGATCGCCTCCAGAGCCCGCTCGACGTGAAAATGCACGTCGGCCACGATCGGGACCGGGCTGGCGGGTACGATGCGGTGCAATGCCTCCGTGTCTCGCCGCTCCGGTACCGCCACCCGGACCAGGTCGGCCCCGGCCTGGGCCAGCCGGTGAATCTGGGCCAGGGTCGCGTCCACGTCGCAGGTGTGGGTGTTGGTCATGGACTGGAGGGCGATTGGGGCGTCGCCGCCAATCTTTAGCGTGCCGACGGTTACCTGACGTGTCTTTCGGCGCGGGGGCATGAGCAAGTGCCGGATGCGGGACTCAGGTTGCGCCGCAGGCGCTTAGTTCCGCGGCCGCGGAAGCCGCAGTGCGACAAGCCGTCTGGACTTTCCATTTTAGCACCTCGTTGAAGAAGGAGGCAGGCGTTGCCGGGAAAGCAATTGCTGCCGCCGGCAAGACCGCCTGGTGCGCAGCCGGTCTGTTTTCTCGCCCGGTCACAGTTGCGACGGCGGGGGGATTCGGTTGGTCTGTCGCAGATCGGGTTTGAAAAGCGAGGCTTGCCGGCCGGTCACGGTTCGGGCGGATGCGCGGCGGACGGGTCGGCCCGCTTGCCGGAGGGTGGTCGGACGGGAGTCGGCGTGAAGTCGACCCTGCCGTCGGCCCGATCCACGCCCACGCTGAAGTTGCGGTCGGCCCAGTTGGGGAAGTCGTCGGGATCGAGCCAGTGGGTATTGTTCTGCAAGCCGCCCCAGTACTGGTCGTTCCCGCCGACATCGAGGAACAGGCCGATCGAGCTGGTGTCGGCGAAGTAGGTGCGGACGCCCTCGCGGGCCCGGAAGCCGGGATCGTTGATGGCCACGCCGGGCCACAGACCTTGCTTCAGCTCCTGCCGTCGCTCGAAGTCCGACTGATAGACGTCGTCGCCGCCGGTGTCGATGACCAGGGCTACGCTGCGGTTGACCGAGTAGGCCAAGCCGCTGGTATCGACCCGGTAGAGGTCGTCTCCGGCGACATCCAGCAGGATGCCGATGGTGAAGTCGTGGGCCCAGGCCAGCGAGCTGTGGGAGTTTTCCTCGGATAGATGCCGGTCGTTGCCGGCTTCGTCGACCGAGACGCCGATGCAGAAGTGGGCTCCGGTGCCCTGGGAGTAAGCCACTCCGTGGTACTCGTCGTTGCCGTCGCGGTCGTGCAGCAGGCCGATTCCGAACCAGTAGCCGGTGCCCATGGACCAGTTGCCGGCCCAGTAGACGTCGTCGCCTTGACCGTCGAGCAGGGCTCCCAGGCCGCCGGCCCAGGCGTGGCCGTCGCTGCCGTCGCCCCGTCGGCCCAGACCCACGCCCTGAGCGTTGGAGACGGCGACGTCGCGGTCGGGGGAGTGGTAAGAGGGGCGGCCGGTAATGGAGTGTTGCCGGACCGCGGTGTAGCGATCGTTGCCGGTACGGTCGGCCAGGACTCCGACGCCGGCCACGCCGCCCAAGCCCTGGCCGTCACCGAGGAGTTCGTACTGATCGTTGCCGGCCAGGTCCAGCAACAGGCCGATCCCGAAGTAGCCGCAGCCCTGCCCGCTAAATTCGTTGGAATATGAGTCGTCGCCGGCCAGGTCGGCCAGCAGTCCCAGGCCGAATTGCCCGGCCCCCTGGGCGTACCGCCGGGCCGAGTAACGGTCATTGCCCTGGACGTCCACCAGGATGCCAATCCCACACACGCCGGCTCCTTGGGTCGGCCCG
This sequence comes from uncultured Planctomycetales bacterium, assembly GCA_964482395.1. GTDB lineage: Bacteria > Planctomycetota > Phycisphaerae > UBA1845 > Fen-1342 > CAYZXK01. The sequence continues at coordinate 8,861 of CAYZXK010000037.1, forward strand.
TCAGCCAGGTACAGGTCATCACCGGCCAGATCGAGTGCCAGACTGATCGGCAAACTGACGGTCGAGGCGGCGATGCCGTTCAAGTAGGTGTCGTGGCCGCCTAGGTCGACCGCCAGGAGCGTGTTTTCTCCGTCGATGCGATCGTTTCCACCGCCATAGACGCGAATCCAGCCCCAGGGCGATTCCCAGTCGAACTGGAAATCGGGCGGATCGCGAAGCTGGAGCTGAGCCAGCTTGACTCGGGCATCGTCGAGGGCCTGCACGCATTTCAGGCCGGCATACCACAGGCTGGCCTCGTCCAGAGTGCGGGCCACGTCGTCCATCTGAGGGCAGTAATCGAACGCGTCGATCATCTCTTCGCCGACGTTGTAGCGGGTGGCCACCACCCGGCGGTCATTGCCGTCGACCTTGCGGAAGGCCAGCTCGGCCCAATAGTGCGCGTCGATCAGGTTAAGCACGAGCTGGCCCAGGATCGGGCTGACGCCTTCCGGCAACAGCTTCACCTTCTCGGCCAGCGTCTCCCGGGGTTTGGGGTAAGGCAGATCCATGCCGAAGGTGTGGATGATCGTCGGCCGATGGGCGGCCTCCATCAGCTTGAGAATCGCCTCGTCCAGAGGCATCTCTGGAGCCAGCAAGTTGGCGTTGTAGCCCCGGAACCCGCCGAACTTCGGATCGATTCCCAGTCGCTGGACGGCCTGGAACAGGTTGCTGCCCCAGTTGCCCTCTTTGGTGTCCAGGTCGTTCGGGTCCAGTTTGGTCCAGGCGGTCTGAGCCAAGGTGCGGGCAAAGGTGATGGAGTCCAGCGGCTCGGCAAACAGGGAATCAAAGCATCGGAGCTTGTACGGCACGTCCGGGAATCGCGACCACCAGCCCTTGGGTCGCCAGCCCAGGTCGCCCCGGCGCATCCCGACCAGCTCCAGAGCCTGGTCCAGCGCGTCGGGCGACTGCCCGGCGGCAAACGCCACGGCCCAGGTCATCCCCACCACCAAAACGGCCACTCTGCCCTTCATTGCTCGTCGCTCCAACGCCGTCGGACTTGCCGGTCCGAGCAGGCCCGGCCTCCCGACAGGACACCGGCACTTATCGAACCGTCCTTGATCGGCGGCAACGCCGCTGGCGGTGGTGTACCGGTTGCGGGGCGAATGTGTCAACAACGAGAGCCGGGCTGGCGTGTCATCCAACCCGGCTCGCCGGAAGCAAGGATGTCGACGTTATCGGTCAGGCAGTGCTACGCGGCCTGCTTGGAGGCGGCGGGCCGAGCCCGACACTTGTCCGCGCCCGGACACCGCTGCTGACTCTGGGCCTTGCCCTGGCCGCAGCAGTCGCCCTTGGCGGGCTGGCCACACTTGCTCTTGCACTCGGCCTTGCAGCGATCGCCGCAAGAGCCCTGGCACTTGCCCTCGCAGCCGCAGGGACAGTTTGGGCCGCAGGGACAGTTGCACTTGTCTCCGCAAACGCACTTGCCCGCGGAGTCGACCGCCTTGGTCTCGGCCGCATTGGTCGAGGCGGCCGCGCGGAAAGCGTCCGTCCACACCGGGCTGAAGGCCGAGGCGATTCCCAGGCACAGAATCGCGGCGGTGGTCAGTAC
>CAYZXK010000038.1:0-3109 GCA_964482395.1 uncultured Planctomycetales bacterium
GCCAAGTACGCCACGCGGGTCTGCAAAGAATTCCGGGAGGTCCGCGGTGTGGCCTGAAATGCCCTTCTTAACCCGCAACAATTACACACGGGAATTGACGTTACCTCGGAAGGAGATGGCCGTGGCCCAGAATCTGGAAGGCAAGACTGTGCTGGTCGTCGACGACGACCCCGATATCCTGACCGCGATGAGCACCGCCTTGGCGGCCACCGGCGCGACGGTCCAAACCGCTACCGACGGTAACTCGGCCGTCACGCTGGCCGAGAAGCTCTCGCCGCACCTGGTCATTCTGGACATCATGCTCCCGGGCAAGAGCGGCTTTCTGGTGCTGGAGCAGATGCGTCACAAGAAGCCCCGCGGTCAGGGCCCCAAGGTCATCATGATCACCGGCAATCAGGGGCAGCGCCACCGTCAATACGCGGAGGCGATCGGTGTGGATGGTTACCTGGCCAAGCCGTTTCGCATGGAACGGCTGCTGGAGATGACCGAGAAGCTGCTGACGGGTTGAGATGGACGCCGAGCGGCTGGCGGCCTGGCTGGATTCCTACCGGGCGGGACTGCGGGAAGGGCTGCAAACCGCCGCCGAGCAAGGTTTCGGCCTGGTGCAGGCCGGGGCTGCCACCGGCGAACTGGAACCCAGCGGCTTCTCCCGCAGCGCACGCCGGCACCTCCGACGCTATCTGGAAGACCTGGGGCTCCGCCTGGACGCCCTGGCTCTTGAATACCCGGGAGCCGGCCTGGCCGAACCGGCCCACGCCGACCAGCGCGTCGATCAACTCAAGCGGACGCTGGAGCTTTGCGCCGACCTGCGGGTCCCACGCACCATCGTCACCCTGTCCGGGTTCGACCAACCGCGGACTGCCGACCTGGCCCAGGAACTCCTGGGGGTGGTGGCGGACCTGGCCGACCGGTTCGGCATCCAGACGGCGGTCAACAGCCGGACCGACCCGCTCGAAGACAGCGCCGGCCGCGTCCGCCGCACTGGCTGCCGGCATTTGCATCTGGCGCTGGACGCCGCCTACTTGCGCAACGATGAAATCCAGCGTGTAGCTCAGGTGGCAGACCGGATCGGGACCATCCATCTGCGGGACGTGCGTCGGTCCGGCGACCAGTTCCAGGAAGTCCCATTCGGGCAGGGCGAGGTTGACTTTCGGGCCCTGCTCGCTCAGCTCGAGGCTGGTGCCGGCCCGCCACTGGTGCTGCGACACGACGGCCCCGCCGGCGTTGACGTCCTGGGGCGGGGCCGCGAATATATCCGGGCCCTGATCGGCCAGGGCTCCGGTCGCTAAATGCGGCCCCTTGCCGCGGGGGCCATGGTCGCCAGTGAGTCCTGACAAGCGGAGCAAAATGAGATGTTGTACTTGACGCTGTTGCTCTTGACGTACCTGCCCCAGGCCCAAGCTCAACCGGCCCAGGAGTCGCCCTCCCCGGCCGGCACTTACGACCAGGGTCCGCTGTCGGCTGAAATCCTGGCCATGCGCGAGATCCGGTTCAGCGCTCCCGACCCGGAGATGGCCGCCCGGCTCCGCTCCGAACTCGGCATCCAGTTCCGCATCCGCGGCGCGGACATCACCCGGATAATGCGGCAGGGAACGCTGATTTTCGACGAGCTGACCGACGATACCGGGAAGGAACTGGTCGATCCGACCTCGTATACCGAGGCCGACCGCACGGTCACACGGCCGGTGAGCATACCGGCCGATCGTTTGCGGAGCGACGGTCTGATAATCACCACCCGGGCGGCACCGACCGATCGCGCCGCCCGCACGCTCAAGCACATCCGGGCCTCGATCCGGCTGATTCTGGCGGATAAGACCGAGAAGATCACGATCCTCAATCCGTTGCAGTACTACGGCCAGACCATTGAGGACCCACGTCTGCGGGCGATGGGCATCGAGGTCCAGTTGCTGCCGCCCGAACAGCTCCAGAATCCCCCGCCTCCCGGCCGCTGCGTAGTGGTTTACTGCAAGACCAGGCCGGAGCAGGTCTATCGAACCGCCTTTTATGATGGCTCCATGCGTCAGATTTCGGCCCGCGAAGGGGCGGCCACGCTGGTCACCGGCGAGCCCTGCGTGATGTACGTGTTCGATGCCGGGTCACTCAATGACGAGATGCAGCTTGTGCTGGATGTCCATCCGCGGATCGATGACCTTCGGCTCCCGATTGAAATGGACGATGTTCCGCTACCTTGACGCCGCCGGCTGATTATGCCCTCCCGGCCGGACGTCCCTTGCTGGCCAACGTTCTCTGGGCCATTCTGGGGACCGGCTTCTACCACGCCTGTCAGCTCGGCGTGCTGATCCTGCTCAACAAGCTGGCCTCGACCGAAATCGCCGGCCAGTACCTGCTCGGCCTGGCCATCGCCACGCCGGTCGTTTTACTGTTCGGTCTGGAGCTGCGCGGAGCGCTGGTCGCCGACGTGGCCGGCCAGTTCACTTTCGGCACCTACGCCGCACTACGCCGCCTGGCCATGTTCGCTGCCGCGGCCGTCCTGCTGGCAGCCTGGATGGGGCAGGTGGCGGGTGGAGAACGCCGGGTCGGCTACCTGGCCATCCTGGGCGGCGTCCTGGCCGCCCGAGTCCTCTGGACCGCGGCTGAACTCGGCTGGGGAATCTTCCAACGCCGCGAACGCCTGGACTGGCTCGCGCTCGCGGTCGGTTTGCGCGGGCTGACGCTGATCCTGCCCTTTGCGATCCTCCTGCCACTCGGTCGCTGGATGCTCGGCCCGGCAGGCCAGCCGAGTGCCGGCCTGGCCGGGGCGGCCGCCTTGGCGGTGCTTCTCCACACCTTCGGGCTGGCCGCGGTCTGGCTGGCCTTCGACCGGCCGCGACTGCGCGGCTCGCGGGGTCTGGATCGGTCCTGGACCTGGACTGCGGTCGGGCGATTGGCGGCTCAGACCTTCCCACTTGGTCTGGTCGCGCTGATCATCAATCTCTGCGACACCGTGCCCCGCCTGGTCATCGAAAGCCAGCCGGACGGCAAGACCCAGCTCGGCTATTTCGGCTCGCTGGCATACATCACTTTGGCCGGCAACCTGGTGATACTTCAGGCCGGCACCGCCGCAGCCAACCGCCTCTCGCAATACTACCACGCCGACTTGCGGGCCTTC
>CAYZXK010000039.1:0-13590 GCA_964482395.1 uncultured Planctomycetales bacterium
AATGCCCTTCTTAACCCGCAACAATTACACACGGGAATTGACGTTACCCGCGGGTCCCCCCGCCAAGGGGCAAATCCCTCCCACAGCGCGGGTCGGCTTCCGCTGGGAGGGCGGTGCAGATATGGCTAATTGTTCGTGCAAAATGCCCCAGGCCCGAAAACACTGGTACCCATTCGACCGATTGCTAGAATTATGTGTGGCTGTGCGGCGGGATCCGGGCGCCGATGCGCCTGATTCGCCCCAGCCTGGCAGCGGGCGTAAAGGCAGATAGGAGCTACCGGGATGGCTACGCGGGACCAGGCACGCCGCGCGGGATCGGGCTTCACGCTCATCGAGCTGCTGGTGGTGGTCGCCATTATCGCCCTGCTGGTCTCGATTCTGATGCCGGCGATGGGGAAAGTCCGGGAGCAAGGCAAAAAGGCCAAGTGCGGCGCCAACCTGCATTCCATTGGTCAGGCGGTGGCCAGTTGCTGGGCCGATTACAACGACTTCGGGCCGAGCTGGGACGACGGCGAGGCCGACCTGACGCCCACTGCGGTCTTGTACTCATGGGTGGACACGCTGTTTGACCTGGGCTACACCGGCAATCCGGACATCCAGATCTGCCCTAAGGACCAGCGGCCGGATGAACTTACGTACCTGCATGCCAAGGCTTGGGGCTATAACTTCGTGCGGGAGTTTATGCACGGCGAGAATCTCCGCCCCGGGATACGCACCAGCTACGCCATTAATGCTCAGATGCATTTCAATTTCCGCGAAGAGCGGTACAAGGACCCGTCCCGCCAGGTCTTCGCGGCTGACGGGTGGTGGACCTGGTTCGGTTCACTGAATGCCGCCTGGCTTATGTTTCCCACCGTCTTCAAAGGTAATCCGCCCAAGTGGGACTGGCCGAACGCGGCGGGCGTGGCGGTCGGCTGGCGACACGGCAGCGAACGCAGCACCATGCTGCTGCTCTGCGACGGCCACGTGGCCAACCTGGTTCCTAATCGGACCGGACTGAGCAACATCGCCAGCCTGGCCTACGGCACGGTCGACACCATCCGCTACTTTACCTGGTTGCCCGGTGAACACCCGAGCCGGTGGCACTACGATACATACGACCGCCCAGTCCTGGGCATGAAAAACCCTTATCGCGACACCACCCTGGACGACCGGGGAATCCTTCCCCGCTGGGCGTACATCAAAATGGACCAGGGAAGGTGGTCCGGCGGCAAATGGCTGGCCGGTCCTTGCACAACCATGGGAAGGTGCGAAAACCTCTTCCCGTTCGCCTATCCGGATGAGCTGTGCGCAGTTTGGCGGACTCAACACCGGGCTTGGACCAAACTGCCGGCCGACCCCAAGGATCGCAACTAGCGGAGATCCGATGTGCCAAGAAGCCAGCGACAGTTGATCCTGGGTCTGGTCGCGCTGATTGCCGTGATCGCCGCCGCATACGCTCTGCTAAGGAGCGGACAGAAGCCGGTGGGGATCTCGACCGAGTTCAGCGAGTATGGCGTGTGCCTGGCGTGCAAGTATGAGGGGCAGGTTGACTACCCGCGTGAGCAGCCCGCGCCCCACCGCTGCCCCAAGTGCGGCCAGCAGGCTTTCTACCCGCTGTACTTCTGCTTCGACTGCAAACGCCGGTTCGTCCCGGCCCTGGAACGGAATGATCCCGCACAGCCGGCGCGCGTGCCGCTGATAATTGCCTGCCCCAACTGCACCAGCTCTCGCGTGTCGCCTTTCCTGGGCGGCCAGGCCGGCTACGAGCCCGAGGGCCCGGACGTCCCGCTGCCCCACTGGCCTTGAGCATCCCGCTCCAAGGTGGGCTGCCCTTGGTGGGCCGGTGGTCCGAGCGGCGGGGCTCCACGATTCCCGCCGTACCTGTCGCGGTCCCCGGGAACGCTCGGCTAGCGTCTTTGTCTTGCCTGGTTGGCAGTGTAAGCTGGTAATGGTGTGGTCGGCGGGGCCGAGCCGTCGACCCGCATGACAGGAAGTGCCAGTCGTGATCGCGCCCAGGCGAGGGCTTGCCGTACCGGGTCAGCACCCAGCAGCCTTCACCCTGATCGAGCTGCTGGTGGTGGTCGCCATTATTTCTTTGCTGATCAGCCTACTTCTGCCAGCCCTGGGCAAAGCCCGCGAGCAGACCCGGGCACTCAAATGCGCTGCCAACCTGCACAGTATCGGGCTGGGGGCCCAGATGTACCTGTCGGCCAACGGTCGCTACGTGCAGCCACAGTTCTTCCCGGAGCAATGCGGGGAGGGCCGGTTCACCTTTTACGAGCCGGACGCGTGGCTCACCGGCGAAAAGACCATTCCCGCCGGCGAAGACAGCGCGGTCTGGGATTGCCCCAACGCCGTCAAACGGCGTACAAGCTGGAAAGACCCCGATCGTCAGCCGGCTGACCTGCGCTACCAGTTCCTCAGCTACGGGGCCAATGACTGGGGTCTAGGGGAAAGAGGATGTGACTTGGACATGGGGGGCCATTGCGATCGGCCGTTGCTGTCGGGCATGATGGATTGGGTGGACACGGCCAATGACTGGTGGGGGGTACGCGAAAGCGACGTCGGCCGGCCCGGCAAGTGGATATGCTTCTCGGAATCCAACCGCGACGGCAACTGGGATCAGGTAATCTCCCAGGACCTCCGCGACTGGTGCTGGGCCAATGGCGAGGCCCCCGGGGCCATCCATCCCCGGCTGAACACCTTCGGGGCCAACGTGTGCTTCTTCGACGGCCACGTCGAGTGGTACCCGACCTTCAAGCGGGCCGACATCAATTACGACTCGGAAGGCATGAAGCAGGTTGACGGCATCATGATCTCCGACGCGCCCGACTCGCTACATCCGCGGGGGGTTCGTGAACCCTGGCGGATGATGTGGAGTCGCGACGGCAAGCCCCACCCCAACATGCCCTACGACTAGCAAACCCCCGCTCTTGGCGACCCGCCACGCCTGGCCGGGCGCGGTCGGGAAGCCGTTCCCGTTTCCCTAGGCCCTGTTTTCCACCTCCGGCGGTCGTGAGTCTGGCAATATCGGACGGTCGCGAGGGCCGGTAGCGACCGGTCGGGGTTTGAACGTGACTTGCACGCAAAGCGAGGGCCGTGCGACCCTTCGGACCGAGTCTTGCATGGAAAGACCGACGACGAACACCCACATGGAATGAGGCAAACCCGAGCTTGCCCTGTGGGCCTGGGCGATGCTGGATAGGGTCGGGGCCGGTAAAATACGTCCATGCCCTTTGGCGTTCCTAAGCAAGCCCGCACTGATCGGTGCCGCGAGTCGACGAATTGAACGCGGGGAACCAGGGTGCAAGTGCTGGACACCGGCCGCGCCTCTGGCAGGTCGGAGCAGTAGTTTTTGTGCTGGGGGCCTTTGGGTATTCGGGCTACAGCATTTGGAAAGCGGCCCGGATTCCTGCCAGCGGTGAGCGCGACACCATCACGCTGGTGTGCGCTGCCTGCAACACCGAGTCGGTGGTTTCATCGGCCCAATTCAAAAAGCTGGCGGTCGAACCCAAGACGAGAAGTTTTCAGTGCCCGCAGTGCGGGCAGTTGGCGGCTCGGATTGCGTCCACCCGGTGTTCCAATTGTGGCCGGGCCATCCCGCCTCAGCCGCCGGATGCGCCTCTGGCCTGCCCGTTTTGCAAGGCCCCGCTGGGCCCGCCGGATTGAGACCCGCTTATCTGCTTATCGCGCCGGTCCTGGCAGGCTCGACGCGGCTGGCGGTTGGCTGGCACGGACCTTCACGACCCCCCGCGGATGGTGACCGGGATCTCGTGGCCAGCGGGCTTGCCAAAGAGGGATCGTTGCCTGCCGATCCGCGGGGCGGCCGCCACAAACTGATCCAGGTCCTGGAAATCCCACTTGGCCCGAGCAACCGGTCGCCCGCGGCTGTCCAGCACGCGGGCCTGGTAGGCGTCGAGCAGCGCTCGAGCGGCGAACCGGTCGCACATGGCTTCCTTGCGACGCGGGTTGCGACCGGCCGCTTTCACCAGATAGTGGTAAAACTCGTGGAGGAAAACAAAGAGGGCCAGTTGGTAGGAATCCGCTATCACCAGGCGGTAGATTTCACGCCACCAATGGGTTTGGTTGGAGCGCGACCTGGCGATCTGCGTGCCGAGCAGGTAGGGGTAACGGACATGGCGGCCCAAATTGACCAGGATCCGCCTGGCCGCATAGTTGCAGGTGCCGGAGAAGTCCGCGCCGCGGCTGTAGCGCACCCGCACGGTCAGCCCGTCGTGTCGGTAGGGCCAGGTGTGCCGCAGGAAGAGGGTTTCCAGTCGGAGGTCGTCCAGATCGGTGTGGTTGGCGAAGTCCATTCCGTCTTGTGCTCTCCCGGTTATTATGAGAGCCGCGATCGACGGCGGTCGCAATACATAAGGAGCCTGTCGCGTGCTAAAGAGCCGTTCCTTTGAGGACTGCGAGCTGCCGCCTGGGCCGCGTTCCGGGCGTTCTGATTCCGGCTGCCCGCGGGCTGTCGCGGCTGCCCCGGCTGGCGGTCGAGCCGGAGGCGGGCGCGGCCGAACGGGGCTGATCATCCTTTGCCTGCTGGGCGGGCCGGTGTTGTGGACCGGGTGCGTGGGCTTGGCCGGTGGCCGGAAGCCGCTTACTCGCGAAGCCATCTTTGGGCCGGAAGCGATCAACTTCAGCGGCACCCATGCCTGGGGGCTGCGCTGGCTGCCCGACGGTCAGCATTATCTTGAGCGCCGGGAGGGAGTGCTGCACCGGGTGGAGGCGGTAACTGGCGAGTCGGCCGCCCTCTACGACGCGGTGGCTCTGGAAGAAGCGCTCAGGCTGGGGGACTTCGAGCCTGCTCCGGCCAGCTTCTTGGCTCGTCATCCGACAGTGTTCACTCAGGACTACCGGGCCGCGCTGCTGAACCATGGCGGGCGGCTCTACTTCTATGTCTTCGAAGACCGGACCCTCCGGCGTCTGACGGAGCAGCCGGCCGAGCGGCGCGAGATCACGCTCAGCCCGGACGGTCGGCGGGCAGCTTTCGTGCATGACAATAACATCTACTCGATCTGCACCGATACGGGCCGCCAGATTCAGCTTACCTACGATGGCGGTCCCGACGTGCTGAACGGCGTGCTGGACTGGGTTTATCAGGAGGAGCTTTACGGCCGCGGCAACTGGCGGTCCTACTGGTGGTCGAAGGATGGGCGGTATATCGCTTATCTCCAGCTCGACGAGAGCTGCGTGCCGATCTATCCGCTGCTGGATTATCTGCCCATCCATCCGCCGGTCGAGCAGCTCCGTTATCCCAAGGCCGGCGATCCAAACCCTAAAGTCCGGCTGGGAATCGTGCCGGCCCACGGCATCGACACGGTGTGGGTCGATCTGACCGCTTACGAGGGTGAGGACATTCTGATCGTGGGCGTATCCTGGTCGCCCGACGGGAAGGTGATCTTCGCGGTCCAGGATCGCGAGCAGCGCTGGCTCGATCTGAATCGGGCCGATCCGCTGAGCGGCTCGTCGCTTACCCTGCTGCACGAGACCTCACCCGCTTGGCTCGAATATCCCGGCGCTCCGCACTGGCTGGAAGATGGCACATTCCTCTGGCTGAGCGTTGCGGATGGCTTCCACCACATCTATCGCTACGGACCCGACGGGCAGCTCATCGCCCGGCTGACGTCCGGCCCCTGGGAGGTCGACGACCTGCACGGGGTGGATGAGGCGAGCGGCTGGGTGTACTTCACCGGGATGCGCGATAGCCCGGTGGAGAGCCACGCGTACCGAGTTTCGCTGGCTGGCGGCCAGGTGCAGCGGCTGACCGAGCCGGGATTCAGTCACCATGTGCAGTTTGATCGCGGGTTCCGGCACTTCATCGACACTTTCAGCAACATCACCACGCCGACCAGGGTAAGGCTCTGCGACGCGGAGGGCCGATCGGTGCGGGTGATCAGCCCCAACCCGGTGCCGGAGCTGGATCGGTATGAGATCAGTTGGCCGGAGCTGGTGCGCGTGCCTACCAGCCGGGGCTATTCTCTGAACGCCAAGATCATACGTCCTCTGAAGGGCGGGCTGGGTCGGAAGCATCCGGTGCTGATGATGGTTTATGGCGGGCCGCACATGCCGATGGTGCGGAATCGCTGGTCGGGTGACGATTACGGTTGGTGTCAATGGCTGGCCCGACAGGGATACCTGTTATGGGCCTGCGACCCGCATTCGGCCAGCGGCGAGGGGATGGTCAGCGCCTGGCGGGCCCATCAGCGGCTGGGCGTCACCGAGCTGGCCGATCTGGAGGAGAGTTTGCACTGGCTGGCCGCCCACGAAAACGCGGACTTGAACCGGGTGGGCATCGTGGGTCACAGTTACGGCGGCTACATGGCTGCTTTCGCGCTGACCAACAGCCGGATGTTCAAAATGGGCATCGCTGGGTCAGCCCTGATCGACTGGCGCAACTATGACTCGGTTTACGCCGAGCGGCTCATGCGCATGCCCCAGAATAACCCGGAAGGGTACAAACGCTCCTCGGCGGCGGAGGCGGCCGCCAACCTGCACGGCCGTCTGCTGATCGTGCATGGGGCCCGCGACGACAACGTGCACCTGTCCAATATCATGCAATTCATCCGGGCCTTGCAGCAGGCCAACAAGAGCTTCGAGCTCATGATTTACCCGGATGCGGGCCACGGGGTCGGTGGTCCCCATTGGGACGAGTTGCAGCTCGATTTCATCCGCCGGAATCTGTGAGAGCAAGCTCCCCGCCGGGCGACGCGGAGGTCGGATGGCATGCTGGAGTCCCTGCCTTACCGGGCGTTCTTCAGTTTCGAGTTTCCGGTCCGGTACCTGGGCCAGCCCTTGCCGGTCGATGGCGAGGTGGGTAAGTGGTCGGCCAGGTACCTGGCCCCGCCGCTGATCGAACTGGAGGAACGGGAGCCGCTGGCAGACGTGTACTGGGCCTGGAACGAGGACGGCTTCCGGGCGGCGTTCGACGTGCCCGACCGGACCGCCCGGCCCCGCTGCGACCCCAAACAGTGGTGGAAGGGCGACGGGCTGCGGCTGTGCATCGACACCCGCGACGCCCGGGACGTCCGGCGGGCTACACGCTTCTGCCATTTTTTCTACCTGCTTCCGCTGGGCGGCGGACCCGACCAGCGGCAGCCGGTGGTGGGATTGCATCGGATGAGCCGGGCCAGCCAGCCTCCGCCGCCGGTGGATCTGTCCCGGGCCAGAATTGCCGCCCAGGTGGAGCGGACCCGCTATAGCCTGGAAGTGTGGCTCCCGGCCACCTGCCTGCACGGGTGGGACCCCGCGGAACACCCGCGGATCGGACTGTTCTATAAGGTCAAGGACCTCCAACGCGGGGCCCAGCACCTGACGGTCGATGATGAGCTGGGCTGGAACGTCGATCCCAGCACCTGGGCCACCGGGGTTCTGGTGCGGTGAGAAGCCGCGGGCTTGCGGTCGGCCCGGGCCTTTCACGCCGCTTCACGTTTGACTACCCGCGCGCCTTGGCTTCTACTTCGGCGATCATGAAAGGACCCGATCGACGGTGCAGAACGCGGAAGGATGCCGACCGGCTTTGGCTCCATCCTGGTTCGCTGTTTTCCATTCTGTGTTCTTTCGGGCTGGCAGCGCTGGCCGCCGGGGGGGCCGGACTGCTGCTGCCTGGGTGCCGAGCACCCACTCGGGCCGGGCTGGTTCCCGGTCGGCCCGCGGGACGAGCGGCCCCTCTGCCTTTGCGTCGTCCGATGCGGGCCATTTGGGTAGCGCGATATCACTACCACAACCCGGATGACATTCGCACTATCATCGAGAACTGCGCGGCCATCGGCTGTGATACGGTCTTGTGGCAGGTGCGTGGAGAGGCGACCGTGGCTTATCCATCGCAGATCGAACCCTGGTCACGTGAGTTCGGCTTCCGCGACCCGGGCTTCGACCCGTTGGCGATCGCGGTCCAGGAAGCCCACCGCCGCGGGCTGCGGATCGAGGCCTGGTGCAACGTGATGCCGGGCTGGAGGGGCACCACTCCGCCGCCTGTGCCGGACCAGATTTACAACGCCCATCCCGAGTGGTTCATGTACGACGCGGGCGGGCGCCGCCAGCCGCTGAACAAGGACTATGTGATCGTCAATCCCTGCCTGCCGGAGGTGCGACGCCATATCGCCGCAGTGGTTGCGGAGATCGCCGCCCGGTACGACGTGGATGGCATCCACCTGGATTACGTGCGATATGCCTGGGATGCCGATTCCCGGGCCAAGCTGAGCTACCCCCGCGACGCGCGCACCCTCTCGCTATATCGGCGTGAGACCGGGCGGCAGCCAGAGGACGATCCGACGGCCTGGAATCACTGGCGGGCCAACCAGTTGACCCGCCTGGTGGCGGAGATCCGCTCCGCCCTCGACCGTCACCGTCCCAATGCGAGCCTGACGGCAGCGGTGTGGCGCAACCCGTACGTCGGATACCAGGACTACTTGCAGAACAGTGTGGCCTGGCTGCGCAGCGGATTGCTGGATGCGGTCATGCCGATGGCCTACACGACCGAGCTGAGTCAGTTCGAGGCCGACATCAACGTTTATCAACGGCTGGCCGGGAGCCGCCCGGTGGTGCCCGGCCTGGGCCTGTACCTGCACCAGCGGCCGGACCAGACCCAAGCTCAGTTGCAGCGGTGTCTGCAATGGGGCGGCGACTTCGCCCTGTTCTCCTACGAGTCCCTCTTCCCCACCGCCGGCGACCGCAACTCCACTCCCCAGGCCCGGGCCGAGGCTCAGCGCCTCCGGTACGCGCGACGCGGGGTCCTCAAGCAATTGGTGGCCCTGGCGGGCCGTTGAACTCACGCGACGGGCGCTGGGAGTGTCGACGCGCCGGGGCCAGCCGGTCGCCCGGCGCCGCCGGGCCCGCACTCCCTACCCTCCAAGAACGGCCTCAAGCAATCGCTGGCAGCCATCCCGGATGGGATCCGCCACCGGCAGCCGAAGTTCCTCCTCCAGTCTCGATGCCTCGGCCCGGGCCTCCTCGTCCGAGTAGCCGACCGAATTGAGCGCGACCGCGACCACCCGAGCCGGATGCAGGAAGCTGGCCACCTGCTCGTAAGCCGCGATTAGTTCTGCCAGCGGCGGCAGCGGCCCATGTGGCGGGGCCTTGTAATGGGTGCGGCCAAGCTGGTGAACCAGGATCATCGCGTGCGGGCATCCGCCGTGTATCAGGGCCAGTGTGACCGGTGAGAACCCCGGGTGGGCAATGCTTCCCTGGCCTTCGATGAAGCAGATGTCGCTCTCGGCTACGGCCAGAACCAGCTCCTCCACAGCACCCGCGGTAAAGTCGGCCACGCAGGCGTCGACGGTGATACCCCATCCGCTCACCATGATCCCGGTTTGCCCGGTGGCGACGAAGCGGGCATCCAGGCCGCGCTCCCGGGCTGCGCGCGTCAATTCCACCGCGGTGACCATCTTCCCGACGTTCGCGTCTGTCCCGACGGTCAGGACCCGTCGGCAGCGGGTCGTGAGGGCCCGGGCCGAAGCGACGATCCGTTGAGTCGGCGGCCGGCGAAGGTCCAGAATTCGTGCTCCGCTCGCGGTCGCAGTCGCGGCAAGTTCCGGATCGTCGCTCAGAAAGCTGTGCATCCCGCTAACTACATCGATCCCAGCGTGCAAGGCTTCCAGCACGTGCCGCCGCATCTCCGGCGGCAACGCTCCGCCGACCGGAGCGACTCCGATGAACAATGCATCCGGTCGCAGCGGCCGGGCCTCCGGCAGGCCGGGCAGAATGGGTATCGGCGGCGCCCAAGGGATCAGGCCCGGCAGGGGCTGGCCCGCAAAAGCCGAGTCGAGCACGCCGACGATGTCGTCCGGGCGGTAGCGGAGCAGCACGGCGGCGGTTTTGGACGTGAATACCCCCAGTTGCCCTTCAGTCAGCAGCAAGATACGTCGGTAGGTCGGCAGCTCGTGCATGGCCTGATAGCATCAGGGAAGCACCTCGCGGCGCCAACTGCCGGCGACCGGGACCAGCGAGCCACCGCTAACCTGCTTGACCACCACGGCATCGTCGATTCGGAAAGCGGTGGTCACCCAGCGAGAGCTGACATACACGGCGGCCGACGAAAGCGTGCCGCTCCAGGAGGGTGTAATGCTCTTGGTCAGCTTGGTCCAGCTCGTTCCCACCCAGCCGGCACTGCCGCCAAATCGCTGCGTGCCGCTGGCCGAGTCGACCGTGCCGATCTCCAGCTTGATTTCACCCAAACGGCTGTCCATTTTGGCCCATAGCTCGAAGCTGTAGGTGGCGCCGTTCTCTATGCTGGCGGTGATGTCTTGCGCGACTCCGCCGGCCAGGCTGCTTCGGTTCTTGATTTGGAGGCTCTTGCTTCCGCCGTGGGCCTGGCTGGCGTCGTAGGTCAGCGTCGCCTGCACCGCGAACCAGCCCCGGTTGGGAGTCTCCATGTCGCCGTTGGTCAGCAGCGTGGGGTAAACGATCGGGTCGAGCTGTACGCTGTAGATGCGGACCGCTTCGCCGATCGCGGCCTTGCCGTAAACCCGGACCGGCTGGGTTGGGTCGTTGGCCAGATTGCCATCCAGCTCATCGACCAGCTTGAAGCTGCACGTGCCGTTGCCGCTGGTCGGCAGCGGGACCCAGGTATCGTTCGTATACGTGGTTCGCCAGCTTGAGTCGGCGGCCAGCTTGAACATCGCCAGGTCGATCGCGGACTGAGCATAGAAGTCGGCTTTGGCGGTTTGCTCGGTATTGTTGACCGCTCGCAGCTCCACCCGCACCGCCAGCAGTGCTGACAGGCCGATAATCGTGACCATGAGGGCGACGCCGAGCACGAGCACGTACACGCCGCCGGGACGTCGGCCGTGCCAGTGCCGATTCGGCTGCGCACGGCCCACCCAAAGCCGAGCCGCGCCAGTAATGGCGCGGCCGGGCCGGGCCACCATTGGCCGGGCCATGACTGGCCCGGCTTCGACGGCGGCAGCATGTCCGATGAACCCGCGGGTTGGGCGATCTTCTGCCATCAGCTTCCCGCTCGCAGCTCCGTAGGGCTCCGCCACGCCTGTGTCCGGAATGCGACCAGAGTCAGCACGGGCTGGCCCTGGTAGCGGATTGTCACTTCAATGCGCTTAATCCCGGTCTCGCTGCCCGAGGTCTGTTCCAGGTTGCTGGGGTTCACCCAGGCGACCGTGACGCGCTCCTCGTAGTCGGCGGTGGCGGGAATGACCGACCCATTCTTGTACTGAGGCGGACTGGCGGTCCAGCCGTGATAGTCATCCACATCGTCAAACAGGCTGCGGTTGCCGGTCACCTCGTCGGCGCCGATGCCAAATGAACCGGGCCCGTACGCTGGATCGGCATAGGCCTGCCGGAGGATTTCAGCCATCAGGCCCTGAGCCAGCAGGAGGGCGCGGCCGCGCTGTGCGATCTTGTACTCGCCAGTGCGGGCGGCGGCGACGGTATTCAACGATGCTACCAGCAAGGCGCTGATGATCGCCAGCGAGATGACCAGTTCGACCATGCTGAAAGCTCTTCGTGCCGCAAAGGCTCCGCGCAGCCGCGTACCGGCGGGGGTCCGCGCCGTGCTCAGAGCCGGGCCAGTCATGGCCCGGCCAGTTATGGCCCGGCCTGGCCGCGCCATCACTGGCGCGGCTCCGATCCGGGTCAGTCTTCGACGACCGACCCGGAGGTCGGCCGCTACTGCCCCTACGGGTGCTGCTCGAAACGGGTTAAAAAACCGCAGAAGCACTAGCTGCCTCCCACGCGAATCCGCACGTAATCAAACTCGGCCGTGCTGCTCGAGGCACCGATGGTGGCGAAGCGGTTGTTGTCCGCCGCCGCCGGCGTGGCGTAGGTGTACGTGCCCCAGTCCACGGCGTTGACCTTCACGTTGACCCAGTTGGAACTCGGCGAAATGAGCAGCCGGAGCTTGACGAAATCGGTCGACAGGCCCGGAACGGCGACCAGGGCGGCCTCGCTGCCGTTGCTGAGCTTGTGGTAAAGCGTGAGGGTCTGACTGCCGCCGACTTCCAGCTTCAATCGGGCCGTCAGCGTGGCGCAGGTTCCACCGGACCAGTCGGCATTGATGCTGAATACGGCCCCGTTGCCGGCCACGCTGGTATTGCGAAACCGAAGCTCGGCCGTGATCAACTGATTGAAGTCGCAATTGGGCACGCTGGCCAGGGTGGTATCCGCGTACCAGATTCCGCCGGTGACCGTGGCGGGATTGAACGCCTGGCAATCGGTGCGTACCCAGTCGCCGACGCCGTCGCCGTTCATGTCGAGCGTGGTGGGATTGCTGCTAAGCTCCGTTTCCCAGACCGCAGTCAGCAGTTCCGGGGCGTTGACCAGCCGGGCTCCAACGTCCAGCCGGGCATCGGACTCGGCACCGGCCTGAAGCGAAATGCGGACTCCGGTAATGTACTGCCGCGTCACGGTCTGGACCGGCCCGGGCGTGATTACCTTGCCATAGGCGAAGTAATACATCGACTTGCTTGAGGAGTACGACCAGCTTTGACCTGCGTCGCTGGTTATGAGGCGGCCTGAACCGGCTGCGTCTTCATAGCGGATTCTCGACACGTTCGCGCCGCCGCTGCCCCAGCGCAGGACCAGGCACAGCCCGTCGGACGGTCCGAGGCCGGTCACGTTATCAAACGGGAACTCGACCCAGGCATAGCTGTCGGTGAGCGTGTTCTCGTAAAGCGTGCGCTCCTCCAGGACGGTTGATGTGGGCGTTCCGTCGGAGTTGGGCGTGCGGATCTGGACCAGCACTTGCCCGTCCGTAGGGCCGTCCTTCTTGGCGAGGAAAAGGACCCGCGTCAGTCGCCAGGTCGCAAGCGACGCTACCGGAAACCGGAGCGAAGCCGGGGTGAAATACTGGCCGATCCACTTGCTGGCGGTGACGTCGTAGTCCTTGCGCGACACCGCAGTCATCCAGTAACTGACGATCGCCTCTTCACTTTCGACCGGTGGACCAGGGCATGTTTCGGTGTTGCTCTGCAAGTCATATCCCAGGCTGAACTGGTGGACGGCGGGGAGGACGGCGTAGGCGGAACCGGCGTTGTATTGACGAGTCAGCGGATCGCCCGCGGTGCCCGACCAGGCATAGCGGATACGTTCGGGGGAGCCGTCGCCGTTGCGGTCCGGCACTGTGAAGGTGATCGCGCGGCCGCTACGTTCGACGATCTGCACCGCGTACTGAAGCTCGCTCGCGATGTCATCCAGGACGCGGCCAGCTTCGGCCGTGCGGTCGGTGGTTTTGTTTTGCCCGGGCAGTGCATGGCTGGCCAGCAGCAGGGCCGAGCTGAGGGCGCCCAGCAGGATGCTGGTGATGACGATACCGAGCACCAGCTCGACCAGCGTGAAGGCCGGCCGATACCGGGCAGGGGTCACAAGGCCGCCATGTTGACCCAAAGGCGTCATGAAGTCACTCGGTGCGCAGACGGCGTCGAACCTGATTCTCCGACCTAGCAGGTCACTAAGAAACTCGCCCTGACACTTTGGCATCGCGTATATTTCATGGGTTTTATCACGGAGGATGGCGGATGCGCGGTCGAGTGGATTCTCAGGGCGAGGTTTTTCACACCTTCAACGTTGAGGATCTGATTCCGGCGGATCACCCGCTGCGGGAGATCAAGCGGCGCTCGGACCGGGTGCTGGCCGGCATGTCGCGCGACTTCAACG
>CAYZXK010000040.1:0-20021 GCA_964482395.1 uncultured Planctomycetales bacterium
GTGAATAGAGCGGGGTCGTCCAGTGGGATTCGGAACTGCCGTCGTGGGCAAACCAGCGCGCAGGTCGCGATTCGCAGTTTTTCAGCCAGCCTGACTCCCACGGCCGGAAACAAGCCCGGCGCGATCAGCAGCAGGCGTCCAACCCGCTCTGGCCGGCTCAGCGTCCAGGCCAGAGCCGGTTTGCCGCCCCAGCTCACGCCGACCACCCCCAGGCGTCTCACCCCCCACTCCTGGCCGCACCATTCAGCCAGTTCGTCCAGGTCTTCCAGCCAGCGTTGCAGGCTGGGGGTGTCCCCGCGGGCGGCGTGGTTCAGGCCGCTGCCTCGCCGGTCCGGCAGCAGGACCGCCCAGCCCCCGCCGGCCAGCCGGCTGGCCGACCATTCAAACCAGCCGCCATGCGACTGGATGCCGTGAAGATAGAGAACGCCGATCGCCGGATCAGTCCGCCCGGGTGGCCAGATCCGCCCGTGCAGCTCATAACCGTCGCTGAGTTTCCAGGTGTGGAACTGAGGAGGCTGGCACGGTCGCAGCACGGGTCCGAATTAGAGCTCGCTCTGATCCAGGACGCGGAATTTCTTGGCCAGCAGCACCGGGACCGCGCTGTGAACATCGTCCACCTGAATCACCAGGCAGGGTTCGCGCCCCTGCCGGGTCCAGACGGTGTAGACGTAGTTGATGTTCACTTCACCGGCGATCAGGGCGCTGCAAACCGAAAGGATGCCCCGTTTGCCGTCCGGCAGCGGTACCACCAGCACCTCGCTCTCGCTCAGCGCGAAATGGGCGTCGGTCAGAATCTGGCGGGCCAGGTCCGGATCGTCGACCAGCAGGCGGACGATCGCGCAATCGACCGCCGCCTCGACCGACAGCCCCAGTATGTGAACCGGCTCATCCTCCAGCAGGCGCGCGATTCGAAGAAGCTGGCCGACCCGGTTCTCCAAGAAAATCGAGAGCTGTCGGCAGCAAGGGTGCTCGCTCCCTTCGGCGGTCTTGAGTGGTTCCACGTTCATGGCTAGTCGCCGACCACCTCCCGGCGTCGGGCCGTCCCTTCCGCCCGGG
Organism: uncultured Planctomycetales bacterium; assembly: GCA_964482395.1. Taxonomy (GTDB): domain Bacteria; phylum Planctomycetota; class Phycisphaerae; order UBA1845; family Fen-1342; genus CAYZXK01. The sequence goes on from CAYZXK010000040.1 coordinate 1,057, forward strand.
GGGCACGATTAGGCTGTCCGCCCCGCAGGTGTTGCCGGGGGCCGCCTCGGTTAGCCGGGTCTAACCCGGATCCTACGCCGCCCCACAGTATCTGTCCGTTACGTTAGCCACCGGCGATCCCGCTGTACAGCCCCGGGTAGCCTTTTCAGGGGCCGGGTTTTTATGGCACCATCCGCCCGGAAGGCCCATCGACCGGGCAGAGGGAATTAAAGAACCCGCGACACCCTGACGGGCGGCGCGGGTTCCCGAAGGGGGACACGACAGCTTCCACGTTCAATCATTCAATTTGTTTTGCAGAGTGGGCCCAATTCGGCCGAAATAGTCTTTCTGCCGCCCCGCCGCCTTATCCGGGCTTGACTTCCCGCAGGCTTGCAATCCACGCGACCAGCCCTATTATCGCGACATGCACCGGCGGCCGGGAAAATCCTCACAGCCCTCGGGTGGTCCGAATCGCCTCTTATGGACGAAGGGCGCCGCGCTGGCGGTCGCGGCAGCCTGGACGGCGGGCCTGCTGGTCAGTTGCCGCATGCCTGCGGCACCCGATCGCCCAACCGCGGTCGTCCTCCAGGTCCCGGACTATGACGCTTTCGTGGACGCAACGTTATCGGTGCTATACCGATACGATCTGCCGCCGGACCGCGTGGATCGGGCCCGCGGCCTGATCGTCTCCAAGCCGACCACCAGCGGCCAATGGTTCGAGTGGTGGAGGGTCGATTCGCCCGGCGGCTATCAACTGCTCGAATCCAGCCTGCACACCATCCGGCGGACGGCTACCATCCGCATCGAAGCCCAGACCCAGCCGGTGGCTGCGTCAGCCCCGGCCAGCGAAACTCAACCCGGGCCCGACGCCCCCCTACCGACCCGCTGCAAGCTGACCGTCCAGCTCGATAAGGCTCGTTACAGCTCGCCGGAGCGACAAATCACGACCGCGTCCGGGGCACTGGCCATCTACAGTCAGCGGGTGCCGACCGTGGAGGGCCAGCGCGGCGAGGCAGTGGTCCAGTGGGTGCCGCTGGGGCGTGACCCGTTGTTGGAACGCTTTCTGCTGGACTGCCTCGTCAAGGCCTCGCCCGACGTGGAAGTCGTTGAGGAAACGGCGTCCGATTAGTCCACTCCGACCGGCCATCCTCTTTCCAGCGATCTCTTGAGAAACTGCTCGAGCCGCTTGAGTAAATAGCGCGGGGGCTCCTGGTCCGGCGTTTTTGGTTTGCCGGCGCGGGTACGCTGGACTTGGAGGCTTGGTGCCATAGACCCAAGGCCCGCGAGGTGTTTCTCAACCGACGGCTACCGTGTCCAAGGGCCGGCACCGGCGTCGGCCGCTACGTCAGGATGGAGGGGCGTCCCGCCGGGCGTGGTCGGCGTTCCGCCAGCCGAGTGGCGTATGGCGTGGCGGCTGGCGCCCCGGCCGGCCGTGGCAATCGCAGATCCGGCGGTCCTGTACGGTCCACACGCCGGTCGGCCCGTTCGGCCAAAGGTTGCCTCCCGCCCATAGCTCCCGCCGCGGACGCTGATCGGGCTCACCATGCCAGCCACGACCATGAACGTCCCCGCCGGATCAAATTGCAAAGCGCCAGCCGGAGCCGGCAGTCCCGGCACAGGCTGCCGCCTCCGACTGCTCTGACCGGCACCACCAGTTGGCACGTGGCGCTGTCCTGCGATAAGGTTGCTCAACCGGAGCCGGGGTGGCAACGTGAGGCACGCGGCAGCGAGCCGCATCAGCCCCTACCACCTGGCGGCCCAGCCCTCACGGCTACACCCTGGAACCGTCAACCCCTCCCTCACGGTCCAGGCTGTGAAGGGCTTCGGTTGGGGTCCGAAGTCGTCGCTAGAAAAGAAGTGACTCTTTGGCGATGCGCTTCATCGACTTCCGCGTTTTTCGTCGGCGTCGCTCAGATGGCTTCTCGTAGTAGCTGGTGCGCTTGATATCGCGCGTCAGGCCTTCCTTTTCGCACAGTTTCTTGAAACGCCGTACCATCTGCTCAACCGACTCATTGCCGCGGACCTTGACCCGAATCATACCCACCTTACCTTTACCATAAATCCACTTTTCTCTGCGTCACCAGCTACCGAAGCCGTTTCACACACCCAACCCCGTAGCATCAGTATACTAGCCAGCATCGGCCTGGCAAGCTGGCAGGCTTCGGCCCCGTTATCGGTTACAGCTTGGCACCCCAGAGGCCCGGCGGCTCCGGTCAGCGGTGCCGGTACTTGGGCCAATCGGCGGCCCGATCCAGCAGGTCGCGAATGGGGCCGAATCGGAACTCGTCCAGCAGGCGATCGGCACGCATCGGCACCCGCGCTCGCCATAAGCCCTGGTGTAACCGCATCTTCCAGGATACGGGGAGGTCCAGCTCGGCCAGCTCGCGCGGACTGAACTCGTAGGGGTGCAGGTAGATGGTCGCCGGGTGCCCGCGCCGGTTGAGCTGCTGAACGCCGCGTCGCAGGATGAAATACGGGAACAGCCGGAAGTATCCCCCGCCGCCCACCGGCAGCCGACGACCGGCCAGCCGGCAGGTGGCGACCGGAAACTCATACACCTCGCCGCCCGAGGGCGTGCCCAGCCGATGCGGATAGTCAGGCGCCCCGCGAATCCCATAGCGTCTGGTAAGCACTGGAAATATGGAGGAATCGTAGCGAAAACCCACTTCCACCAACACATCCAGGGCCCAGAGAGTACGCTGCGTAATGCTGAAACCCGGCGCCCGATACCCGGATACCTCTTGCCCGGCCAGGTCCTCCAGCAGCTTCTTTGACCGATCCAGGTCAGCCCGGAGCTGGGCCGGGGTCAGTTCATGGATGAGCCGATGCCCGTAGCCGTGGCTTTGGATCTCATGACCGGCGGACAGGATGTCTCGGACAAGCTGCGGGGCCCGCTCGGCCGCCAGCCCCAGCACGAAGAACGTCGCCCGGGTGGCATGCCGGGCCAGCATCTCCAGGACCTTGTGGGTGTTGGAATAAAAGCGGTCGGTCAGCGGCAAGTCATGATCCAGCACCGACTGCGGCCAGTCTTCCACGTCGATGCTGACCGCGTTCGGCACGCCGCCGCCCCGAGAACTCCCGATGTCGCAGCTCATGCCGAACCGACCCGCCAGCCGGCGGATGAGGAGAATTCGACCACAGGCCAGGCCGACCGGACAACCCTGACGCCCGGCTCACCCAGCTACCGGCCGACAACCTGGGGCAATGTATTCGGCTTCCGGAGAGGCGGCAAGTCGGGCCCCAGGCGCGGCCCCGACGGCCGGCCAAGACCCGCCTGTGGCTCGTCTTCGACCAGCCCTATAATCGACTGCTGCACCAGGAGCTGCGCAGTGACAGTCGAACGCCGGTATTTCGATAACGCGGCCACCAGCCACCCCAAGCCGCCCGAGGTGGCGCAAGCGATCCAAGACTACTTCCGCGACGTGCACGCCAGCGCTGGACGCGGCGTATACCGGGAAGCACTGGCGTCGGAACGCATTCTGGACCAATGCCGGGCCGCCATTCGCGAGCTGCTGGCCTGCGCTCCAGACGACCACGTGGTGTTTACACTGAACGGAACCGACGCCTTGAATCTGGCAATCAAGGGGCTGCTGCGACGCGGCGACCACGCAGTCACCACCTGCATGGACCACAACTCCGTTCTCCGTCCGCTGAGCGCACTGTCCCAGCAGGCCGGGATTCGCTGGACCGCGGTCCAGGTTGACGCGGCCACCACCCGACTGGATCCGGCCGAGCTGGAGGCCGCGATCACGCCGCAGACGCGGCTGGTGATTGTGAATCACGCCAGCAACGTGACCGGCGCGTTGCAGCCGATCGACGCGGTGGCGGAGGTCTGTCGGAGACGGGGCGTGACGCTGCTGGTCGACGCGGCCCAATCGGCGGGGCATGTCCCGATCGAGTTTGCCGGGCTTGGGCTGGATTTGCTGGCCTGCCCGGGTCACAAGGGGCTTTTGGGTCCGCTGGGGACTGGAGTGCTGGTCATTCGCAGGGGGGTGGATGATCGGCTACGTACGGTCCGGGAGGGCGGAACCGGTTCCGAAAGCCAGAGCCTTCACCAGCCCCACCAGATGCCGGACCGCTTCGAGGCCGGTAGCCACAACGCCCTGGGGCTGGCCGGCCTCCTGGCCGCGGTGCGATGGATCAATCAGCGAGGCGTCGCCGCAATTCGCGACCACGAATTGTCGCTGTGCCGACACATGATTCAGCGACTGGACCGGATTCACGGGCTGCGCTGGTTCGGGCCACGCCGGCTTGAGCACCGAGTTGGAGTATTCAGCGTACGCATCGAGGGCCTGGAGCCGGCCGAAGTCTCCGCTCGGCTGGAAGCCGAGTTCGGCATCCTCACCCGCAGCGGCCTCCATTGCGCTCCGCTGGCCCACCAGGCCATCGGCACCTTCCAGGCCGGGGGCACCACGCGGCTGTCGCTCGGACCATTCCTGACCCTGGCGGATGTAAATGCCGCCGCGGACGGACTGGAAGCCATTGCCCGGACTGTCAGCCAAGCTGCAACCGCGGCGACCCGAAACGCCGCCCGGCGATAGAGATCAGGACTCCGGAATCACCCCCGGAGGGCGTAGACAAGACCGCCCGGGGCGCGCATATTAGCGACGTTGGCGCGGTGGCAGTTTGCCGCCCCCGAGCATATATTTCGTGAGAGCAGACCGTTTTTTTGAGGGAGGCGTGCCTTGGCACAGATCAAGCTAGCCATTGCCGGCGTGGGCAACTGTGCGAGTTCGCTTCTTCAGGGTATTGAGTACTACAAGCTCCCAGTTTCGACTGAAACTGCCGGCCTGGTGCACCCGGTATTGGGCGGATACCAGATCAGCGATATTCGCGTGGTGGCCGCGTTCGACGTCGACCGTCGCAAAGTGGGCCGGCCCTTGGAAGAGGCGGTGTTCGCCAAGCCGAACTGCACAAAGGTTTTCCACCGCGAGTTGCCACACTACGGCGTCACCGTGCAGATGGGACCGGTGCTGGACGGGGTGGCCGGACACATGCGCGAGTACCCGGAGGACATAGCGTTTCGCCCGGCCGATCACCCGCCCTGCGACGTAGTCCAGGTTTTGCGGCAGGCCAAGGCGGAAGTGCTGGTGTGCTATATGCCGGTGGGTGCGGAAGAGGCCGTCCGGCATTATGCTCGGGCCTGTCTGGAGGCCGGGGTGGCCCTGGTCAACTGCGTACCGGTCTTCATCGCCTCCCACCCGGAGTGGGCCGAGGAGTTTCGCAAGCGGAACCTGCCGGTCATCGGCGACGATATCAAGAGCCAGCTCGGGGCCACCATCGTGCACCGCACGCTGGCCCGATTGATGTGCGACCGCGGGGTCAAGCTCGACCGCACGTACCAGCTCAACACCGGCGGCAACACCGACTTCCTGAACATGCTCGAACAATCCCGACTGCGTTCCAAGCGGATCTCCAAGACCGAGTCGGTCCAGTCACAGCTCGACGTACCGTTGGAAGAAGGCAACATCCACATCGGGCCGTCCGACTTCGTCCCGTGGCAGAAAGACAACAAAGTATGCTTCATGCGGCTGGAGTACCGCGGCTTCGGGGATATCCCGGCCAATATCGAGCTGCGGCTGAGCGTCGAGGACTCGCCCAACAGCGCGGGGATGGCCATTGATTGCATCCGGTGCGCCAAGCTGGCCCTGGATCGGGGCATCGGCGGCCCGCTGGTCGAAGTGTCAGCGTTCACCATGAAACACCCGCCCAAGCAGCTCCGCGACACCGAGGCCCGCGATCGACTGGAACGCTGGATCGCGGGAGGCTAGAGCCCTCCTTCCTGCTCGGCCGGTGGCGCGACCTCCCGAAGCCGCTTTGCCCGTGATGACCGCCGTATCGCCGCTGGCGAAATACCATCCCGTGGGTCGGTACCTGCTGATCGGAGACCGGGCGCTTGAAAGTCATTGTGGCACTGGAAGCCCGTCTGGACCGCACGCCGGATGACCGGGTCTGGTCGGATTCGGGACTCAATTCCTCGTTCTGGGAACGTTACCTGGAAGTATTCGACGAGGTGCATGTAGTTGCCCGCCTGCGTGAAATGCCCGAGCCACCGGTCGGCGCTGCCCGAGTAGACCGTCCGCGGGTGAACTTCGCACCGGTTCCATACTTCGTGGGGCCGTGGCAGTTTGCGAGGCGATATCTGGCCATCCGAAGGGCGGTACGAGCCGCTCTGGACCCCGGGGCGGCAGTCATCCTGCGCGTACCCGGCACCATTGGGACCTGCCTGGCCCGGCAGGCCCAGGAGCGTGGTCAGCCCTATGCGCTGGAAGTGGTGGGCGACCCCAGGCAGGTCTTCTCGCCGGGGGCCGTCCGCTCCAGGCTTCGATCCATATGGGGCTGGTGGTACTCGCGCAACCTGGGCCGGCAATGCAAGACGGCGGTCGCCGTCAGCTACGTCACAGAGTCCTACCTTCAGCAACGCTATCCGCCCGGCCCAAAAACGCTGACGATCGCCTGCTCCGACATCGATCTGCGGCAAGAGGCCTTCGCCTTGGCGCCCCGCGTGCCGCCCGCGACGGCTACGCCGCTTAGGCTGCTGCTGATCGGCTCTCTTGCTCAGCTTTACAAAGGTCCAGACGTGTTAATAAAGGCGGTGGCTCTAAACGCCGCTCGGGGCCTGGATTTGCGCCTGACGATCATTGGGGACGGGAAACACCGCCCGGAGCTGGAGGCTCTGGCGCGTGAGTGCGGCATAGCGGAGCGAGTGATCTTCGCCGGCCGCCTGCCAGCCGGAGCTGCCATCCGCGCGGAACTCGACCAGGCCGACCTGTTTGTGCTTCCCAGCCGGACCGAGGGCATGCCGCGAGCCCTGCTGGAAGCGATGGCCCGCGGGCTGCCATGCCTGGCCAGCAGCGTGGGCGGAATCCCGGAACTGCTGGCACCGCAGGATCTGGTCCCCCCGGGCGACGTGGTGGCCTTGGCCGACAAGATCCGCGAGGTGGCGACCAACCGGCAACGCCTGCAACAGATGGCGATCCGGAATCTGGCCAAGGCACAGGAGTATCGTGCCGAGCGGCTGGGGGCCCGTCGCCGACAGTTTTACCAAGCGGTCCGGACCATGACAGCAGACTGGCAGAAGCAGGTGAACAAGTAACCGGCGAAGCCGAATTCGCTTGGCGCCCCGGCCACCACCCCCCACCCTGGTGACGGTCGGGGCAGGAGAGCACCGTGTCTGGCCGTATAAACTGCGGTTTCTTACTGTGGCACCTAGCCATCGGGCCGGCCCTGGCACTAACAGGCCCGCTCGCCCACGCCCAGGATCGCCCGCGACTGCTCATGACTCCTGCGGACGTGGCCCGCTGCCGTCACGCCTGCGGTCTGGGCAGGCCGGCGGCCGAGACCGAGGGCTGGGGGCCCTTCGCCGGTCGATCAATGGAGTATCGCGCCCTGCGCGACTGGTTCGCAGCCCGGGTAGAGGGCGAGCTGTTGCCTGGCGAGCTGCTGGCCGCCGCCTTCTTGTATCAGCTTGACCCGCGGGGCTCGACCCGCGACGGCCAGCTTCAGTTGGTCGAGGCAGCCCTGCAAAGGCCCGATCGCACCGCCATCGACCCACTGGAAGCCGTTTTGGCCCTGGACTGGTGCTGGTCGGACCTGGAGCCTTCAGTCCGCCGCGAGTTCCTGCTTAACGTCAGCGGCCGGGCCGAGCCGCTGACCCCGGCCGACAGCCCGCTGGACGGCCGGCGTTTCCGAACCAAGCTGGCCGCGCTGGCCCTGGCGGCCATCTTTGAGCCACAAGATCAGCCCGGCCCAGCCTGGGCCACGCTGCGGCAAGAGCGCCTGGACGCTGCTCGAGCCTATTTTGCCGGCACTTTCCCAACTTACGTTTCGTGGCGCGGTTTGAGTCCGACCGGGCCAGCGGTCGCCGCCCGCGAGGAATGCGATACGGCCTTGGCGATCGAGATCGCCGGCCGGGCGTTGAAGGCCGACCTCTGGCCGCAATATCGGACTACCGTCGGCCGCTGGATGGAGCACTACGTCCTGGCGACCCTGGACCATCCGGCCCTTTCACACAACTTCATCCGCGATGACGGAACCAGTGCTCCGTTAACCCCGGTGCCAGCCTGGGATGAGCTGTTGCCGTTGACGGCCCACCTCATCGCCGCCCGCACCGCCGATCCGGCCGCAGCCCTGGTGGCCGATCGCCTGGAGCGTGCCTTGCGCGGCCAGCTTGTCGGCCAGTTGCCGACGCTGTGGAGCTGGGTTCCGATCCTCTTGGAGACTGCCGGCCTGGCACGTTGCGATCCGGGCCGCCTTCCCAAGGCGCGCAACCTGGGAGGATCAGTGATCTTCCGTGGCGGGGAGGGGCTGGACACCACTGCGGTCTGGATCGACGCAGCCCAGCCCTTCTTGCGGCGCGGCCAGCACTTCGACGCCGGGCATTTCCTGGTTCATCGCGGCGGGCACCTGGTAGTCGACGGCGGGGAAGACGTGGTCCTGGAGGCCATTCCAGCCAAGGGCGGCTCGCAAGGTCTGGGGCGGACAGTCGAGCCCTTCGAGTTCGAGCAATACTGTGTCGCCAGCATCGCGCACAACTGCCTGGTGCTGTGGGAGCCGGTCCGAATCGACCGCTGGTACAAACAGCCTTTCCTGCCGGTCGGCGGGCAGCGCTGCCTCGAAGGCACCTGCACCGATTTCAGCACCCCGCTGGCCGACCAGGGCCGGCTGACCGGACGACAGCTTGCTTACGGCCAAGCCGAAGCCGCCGCTTACCTGGCCCTGGACCTGCGGCCGGCCTATGACAGCCGGGTAGTGACCGAGTACACGCGCGAGTTTCTGTTCTTGTGCGACCGAGTCCTGGTCGTGATCGATCGGGTCAGGCCGGCCAGAGGTCGGACAGTGCCCACCTGGGTGCTGAACCTGCCCAGTCGCCCTAAGGCCGACGGGGCCGATTTGCCGGATGATCTGCGCACTGCGGGCACGAGCAATCAGGCCGGCGTATGGTGCTGCGATCAGACTCGCTGGCTTCACTGGACCGATTGCGACGGCGGCCTGTGGTTCCAAGCCCTGCTGCCGGAGCAACGTTGCTTGCGCGTGGTCGGAGGACCGGCCCAAAAACAAATTGTTGCTCACGGTCGACACGCTGGCCGAAGCTATGTCGGGGGCGACGCCGACGGCTTCGAGCGGCTCGTCATCCCGGCCCGCCGACCCGAGGCCCGCAACGCCTGGTACCGACTCGGCCTCCCGACGTTGCTGGGACCGGAATTCGGCAAGACACCTATCTGGGGACGGATCGAACTCGAACCCACCCAGCCGTGCCCCGCGGTCACTTTTCTGGCCGTCCTGGTAACCGACCGGGCCGACGCTACGCAGCCCCCGACAGCCGAGTGCCAGAGGACCGACCAATACCTGGTCCTCCGGCTGGGGCTCGACCGCGACCAGGTCGCCGTTCGGCTTCCAGCCGATTCCTGCGGCGGGGGAACGGTCGAAGTAACCGGAACACGCTCCTTCAGGTGGACTTTGCCGACCGAAGTCCAGCCGGACAGCCCACTGGCCCAGAATTGACCGGCAGACAGGAGGCGCCGAGAATGCGGTCGTTTGACTGGGCAGGCCCCCCGCCGACGCGGTGCCGGACGGCGCCGGGGCCGAGGCGCGTTGCCCGCGTCGGCGCGAACCACCACCGCTGACCTTGAACCGGGCAACGCAGCGAGCCGGAAGTTGGAGAATCAATGCCGTACCTCCAGCTCATGCGACCGGGCCAGTGGACCAAGAACCTCTTCTTGCTGGCCGGACTGGTCTTCGGTCTGAAGCTGGCGGACTGGCGGAGCACAGAGGTCGTTCTGCTCGGGCTGGTCTGTTTCTGCCTGGTCAGCAGCGGGGTCTACGTGCTCAACGACATCAAGGACCGGGCCGAAGACCGGCTCCACCCAACCAAACGGAACCGACCAATCGCCTCCGGCCGGGTGTCGGTGGTCCAGGGAGCCGCTTTTGGCATAGTCCTCCTGGCTGTGGGGCTGGCCGGCGGACTGTGGCTGAGCCGAGGGTTCTTCCTGGTGATGGTCACGTATGTACTGCTTCAAGCCGCGTATACGCTCCGGCTCAAGCATGTCGCAGTGCTGGACGTGATCGTCATCGGCCTGGGGTTCGTCCTGCGGGCGGTCGCCGGGGCGCTGCTGGCCCAGGTCGTGATCTCGCACTGGCTGGTGCTTTGCACCTTCACGCTCTGTCTGTTCTTGGGCTTCAGCAAACGCCGTTGCGAGCTGAACAGCCTAACGGGCAGCGCTGCGGGCGCCAGTGGCCACCGGCGGACGCTGGCCGCGTATACGCCGGAACTCCTCAACCACATGACCACCCTGACGGCCGGCGTCGCCGTCGTCAGTTTCATGCTCTATGCGACCGATCAGCGAACCCTGAATGTGTTCGGGACCAACTACCTGGTTTACACCCTGCCGCTGGTGGTCTACGCGATCTTCCGGTTCGCGCTGCTGGTGGAGCACGGGCGGGTGGATGGGCCAACCGCGGTGATCCTGCACGATCGGCCGTTCCAGGCCGCGATCGGCTTGTGGAGCCTGGCCGCCCTGCTGATCGTGTACTGGGGGCCGCAATTGCGCCAGTGGCTCAAGGCCCTGCTGGGCCACGCCCCCACCTGAGCTGCCGAGCTGGCCCGACCGGGTCAACCCCGCCGATTCAGGGCCAGGAAATGCTCGTTTATTCGGAGCACCTGAGCCAACAGCCTGGGCTCATAATCCCGCTGCCGGCAGGAGTGGACGATCGCGTTGCAATCCTTCGGCAGGCACTTGCCGGAAAAGCCCCGCTGGTCGGGATACACGAAAGTATGATCGCGGCTGATCCGGGTGTCGGCCAGCCACAGCTCGCGAAGCAGGTTGAAATCCACCCCGTGCGCTTTGGCGATGTCGTACCACTCGTTCACGAAAGTGACCTTCACCGCGTAGAAAGCATTCTCCATGTACTTGCACAGCTCGGCGGTCAGGGCGTCCCCGAAATAGAAGCGCACATATGAGTTGTAGTAATGCTTGTAAAAATCGGCCGCCCGCGACACATCCTCCGGCAGCCCGCCCAGCACGATGAACTCCCGCTCCGCCATGTCGCCGAAAACGTGCGCCGCGGTCTCCCCCAGGTATTCCGGCTGAAAGACCAGGTGACGCTTGTACTTCTCGCGCAGCCGGTCGGTGGTGCCGGGGGCCACCGTCGAGCGAATGATGATCAGCGGGGCCTGCACCCACGCGACCGTCTCCTCGACGATGCTGGTGTCGCACCGGCCATCCTCGGCCATCGGCGTGGGCACGCAGATGAACACGACGTCACAGGTGTTGATTGCCGACTTGTTGCCCGCCAGCTCCGGCTTGTTCGGGTCATAAACGATCGTCTCTGGGCCGCACAGCTTCACCATCGCGCTGCCGACCACGCCCCCACCAACCACGCCGACCTTCGGTCTTGCCACAGTTCGGTCTCCCTACCAACGGATCGCCTCAACAGCCACGCCTCCACGCGCCGCCGGGCGCGGGGCACTATCCGCTCAATCAACTTCGCGGTCAAGTACCCCACTGCCCGAGAGACAACCCGGGCCTCGCTCGGTGCGGCGACTCCACCATCAAACCGGCCCGGCTCTTCACTCGTAAACCGGCGGCCGTCCGGGCAACGGCCTGAAGTGCGCCAGGCAGCGGGGCTCGTACTGGCCTGGCCCGCCCACCATCCGCCCATCGACGACCGGGACCATTCGTTGCGAAAATCGGGCCGGCCGGCCGCAAACCGTGCAGGGCGCGCTGCGCGACTCGACTTCGTCGGCCAATTGCTTGAGCTGCGGCAGCGGGGGAAAAGGCTGACCCCAGGCGTCGTGATCGATGCCGGCCACGATCACCACCCGTCCCGCCCTGGTCAGTTCACTGCACACGGGCACCAGAGCCAGCCCGAAGAATTGCGCTTCATCGACCCCCACGACCTCCGCCGCTTCCGCCACAGCCAGGATTTCTCCTGCGGCACAAACCGCGACCGCCTCGAAGGCCCAGCCGTCATGAGTTCGAAGCTGGTTGGGATCATAACGATCATCCAGTCGATGCTTGCAGGCCACGACCCGCCGACCGTCCGCCCGGGACTCGCGGAGGCGCTGGATAAGCCGGGCAGTTTTCCCGGCAAACATGCACCCGAAAATCACTATCAGTCGCCCCGGCCACCCGGCCGGTCGCCGATCCGGCATGGATTCTCCAGTCAGTCCGCCCGCCGCAGCTCGTGAACCCGCGTCATGAACTTTTCGACCCGGGCCGGATCGACCGGCCCGGACCACGAACCGTCAACCTTGAAGAAGGAGCCCACGATGAACGCGTCCGCGTGGGGCCACAGCAGCGGCAAGTTGTCCGGCCGCACGCCCGAGCCGACCCAGACCGGAATCCGGACCGCCCGGCCAGCCGCGGCCACCTCCTGCGCCGACGCGGCCTGCCCGGTAGCCGCTCCGGTCACCACGATGGCGTCGGCTCCGAAAAACTCGCTAGTCTGGGCGGCCTGAGCCAAAGATACGTCCCCGGTGATGGCATGGCTGGAGTGCTTCTTCTTCACGTCGGCGACCACCGCCACGTTTTCGGCCCCGATCTGACGACGGTATCTCAACAAGGGCCCGGCCTCGGCCACCGGCATCAATCCCTCGTCGGCCACGTGTGCGTAAGCGAAGTTCTCAATCCGGACGAAGGTCGCCCCGCACGCCTGAGCCACAGCCAAAGCTTCACGATTGGCTGCCGCCAGCACCTGCACCCCCAACGGCAGCGGGCTGGCACGACGGACCGCCAATCCGACTGCGGTCATCCCAGCCACGATCTCCGGTCCGACCTTCCCGCACAGGTACGGCACGTCATGCATGTTCTCGATCAGCAGCCCGTCCAGGCCGGCTGCGGTGTAGGTGGCCGCCTCGGCAACGGCCTGCTGAATGATCTGGCCCAGGTCGGTGGCACTCCGCGGGGTCCCCGGCAGAGCCCCGACGTGAATCATGCCCACGACGGCCTTCCGGCCGACGAAAGGAGCGAGTCTGCTCATGGCCCGCCTCTGCAACTCAGCCCCAAATCAACGCGCAATTTGCCAGCACGCCGTAGCGGCTGACCCCCGTGTCGGTCGCAAACGACCATGAGCCCTGCGACCACCACGGCCAGCGTAAAGGCCGGTCGGTACCTCTGCTGTCGCAAAATTGCGCAGACTCATATAGTCCGTTGAAAAACAGCTCCCGGCACCGGATCCGGAGCGCCGGGACTCCCAGTCCGGCGCCGGGTCGCCGGGGGGCGGGCGGCGCTGGACTGGGAGGTCCAGCGGTGCAGTTTCTCAACGGACTGCTAGCCTACCAGGATGAGCTCGGCCGGCAATCGCCCGGGTCGGGTTGTTTGAGCCGACGGGGGGCCGTCCGCTGCAACTTCACGGCCCGGCTCGTGTCTAACCGTTTGCCGCCGGGTATACTCCCGGCAGTCCGACAGTCTGGTGCAGGAGCACGGCCCATGAGTCTGAGAACCCCAATGCTTCTGGCGACCCTGGTCGGCCTGACGGTCCTGACCGGTTGCCACCGACCGTTCACCCGCGACCGGTACGAGATGATCCAGATTGGCGTCGACGACCGCGAGGATGTCCGCCACGTCCTTGGCAAACCCACCTGCGACCTCAACGACCAGTGGTTCTACGATGATCTGAAACGCCACTACTCGGCGGTCATCTTCTTTGACGCCGACGGACGAGTAAGCGGCAAGGAGTGGATGGACGCCCGGACCGGGCAGTGGGAAGGTCAGAACCCCAACGCCGACCAGCCGCTGGAAGGCGAGGTCCGCGAGCGACATCGCAAGACCACGCGGATCGACGAAGACTGAATCACCGGGCGCAGACGCGCCGCACCGATCAGGCCCCCAGGCCCGGTGATCGGGGCGCCGGGCGGCCCGGGGCGCGCCGACGACCGGCGGGCGGCCGGGCTGTCGGCCCGGTCGGCTTGCGAGCCAGCCCACCTCGTACGACCGGCAAGGACCGATAGAATCTTCGAGAACTTGTTTGCGAGGTGACCCATGCCACCGCCCACTAAGCCGGAGACCCGCGTGGCAGACGGGGAGTTCGCCTATCAGACCGCGGCTGAGGAGACCTGGCGGATTTTCCGGATCATGTCGGAGTTCGTGGAGGGTATCGACGTCCTATCACACGTCGGGCGGGCGGTCTCGATCTTCGGCTCCTCACGGGTCGGTCCGGACGATCCCTACTACCGCATGGCGGAACAGTGCGCTCGCCTGCTGGTGGAGCGGGATTACGCGGTCATCACCGGCGGCGGCCCGGGGATCATGGAGGCGGCCAACAAGGGTGCGGCCCAGGCCGGCGGCAAGAGCGTGGGCCTGAATATCGCCTTGCCCCACGAGCAGATTCCCAACCCCTACCAGAACATCGCCCTCAATTTCCACTACTTCTTCGTCCGCAAGGTCATGTTCCTCAAATACGCGGTCGGGACCATTTGCCTGCCCGGCGGGTTCGGCACCTTGGACGAGTTCTTCGAGACCATGACTCTGGTCCAAACCGGCAAGGCCCCGCGCATGGCCATCGTCCTGCTGGGCAGCCCGTTCTGGAACCCCATGCTGGACTGGCTCCGCACCACCCTGCTGGAGAAGCACGGCCACATCGCACGCGAGGACCTGGAACTCTACACCGTCACCGACGACCCCCAGGTCGCCGTCCACACCGTCTGCGATTACTACGAACGCCACGGTACCCCCATCCGCGTCCCCGCCACCGCCGAAGAGATGAAACGCCATCCCCAGGAACGGATGACCGCTGAAGGGACCGTTTATGGTGTTCCCCCGTCCGGCCCCGCCCGGCCGAATCGCCTGCCGGACGGTCGCCGACGGTCCGCACCCTGATTTGCTCAGGCCGGCTTGGCGGACCGTCACTTGGGGGGCGGCTTTTTGGGCGCGTCCTTTTGCTGGCCGGTCTGTGCGTCGCGGATTTCGCGCAGCAGTCCGATAATCTCGGTGAGCTTCTGATTGGAGATGCGCAACTCCTGGATCATCTCATTGCGCTGCTGTCCGCTGTCGGGGACCTGGGCCAGTGCGATCCGTGGGGTGCTCAGGGCCTGCCAGAGCAGGGCCGAGGCAAGCACCATCGCGCCGCCCAGCGCGCAGGCTGACCAAATCGAACGTCTGGAATTACCGGTCGACATGGCGACTCCCTTTGACAGTCAAGATCGTTCCCTAACTTCGCCGGCCGCGTCGGGCCGAGCGCCACGCGGCCGTGCTTTCACTGGTTTGGGCGCAGAAGCCTCAAACCGAGCTCTTCGAGCTGTTCGGGCGCCACCGGGCTGGGCGCTTCGGTGAGCAGGCAGGCGGCCCGGGTGGTTTTCGGGAACGCGATTGTGTCGCGAATGCTCTCCATGCCGGTCAGCAGCATGACGATGCGATCCAGGCCGAGGGCTATTCCGCCGTGCGGTGGCGGCCCGTACTTCAAGGCCCGCAGCAGGAACCCGAACTTCGCCTCTTGCTCCTCCTTGCTCAGCCGGAGCACCCGAAAGACCTGCTCCTGCACCTCGGCCCGGTGAATCCGAATGCTGCCGCCGCCGATCTCGCTCCCGTTGAGCACCACGTCGTACGCCTTGGCCCGGCAACTGCCCGGATCGGTCTCCAGCCTGGGAATATCCTCGTCCCGCGGCGCGGTGAAGGGGTGATGGACCGCATAGTAACGGCCGTCCTCGGGATGGAATTCGAACATGGGAAACTCCACCACCCACAGGAAGTTCCACTTGTCCTTGGGAATCAGCCCGCGCCTGCGGGCCACCACCTCGCGCAGCCAGGACAGATACTTGCACACCTCCGGCTCCGGCCCGGCCGCGAAGAAGAGCACGTCGCCGGGCCGGGCACCGGTGAGGGCGCACAGCTCGGCCGCCTGATCCGGGCCGAAGAACTTGGCGATGCCGGTCTGGAGGACCGGCTGCCCGTCGGCGGCCGCGACCTTGACCAGCGGCAGCCCCCAGGCGCCGATGCCCTTCAACTCATCGGTCAGGAGGTCGGTCTCCTTGCGGGTCATGGCCGCCCCGCCCGGAACGCAAATGGCCCGGACCACGCCCCCGGCGGCAAGCGCCTGCTTGAAATGCTCGAACTCGGTCTGCCGGGCCAAGTCCGAGACATCCTTGATCCTCAGATCGTAACGGGTGTCGGGCCGGTCGATTCCGTATTCGCGCATGGCCTGCTGGTAAGTCATGGTCGGAAACGGGGTAGGCACGTCAATGCCATGCACAACCTTCATCAGTCTGGCCAAACAGCCCTCGACCACCCGCATCACGTCCTCCGGCTGCACGAAGGACATCTCCAGATCAAGCTGGGTGAACTCCGGCTGCCGATCGGCCCGCAGGTCCTCGTCCCGGAAGCAGCGCACGATCTGCACGTAGCGGTCGAATCCGCTCATCATCAGCAGTTGCTTGAAAAGCTGCGGCGATTGCGGCAGGGCGTAGAATCTGCCCGGGTTGACGCGGGAAGGGACCAGATAATCCCGGGCTCCCTCCGGCGTGCTCTTGGTCAGGAAGGGCGTCTCGATCTCGATGAATCCCTGGGCGTCGAAGTAGTCCCGAATGGTCTTGGTGATGCGGTGCCGCATCATGAGAGCCTGCTGCATCGGCCGCCGACGAAGATCCAGGAAGCGATACTGGAGGCGGGTTTCCTCGCTGGTGTCCAGTTCGTCGGTCAGCTCGAAGATCGGCGTTTCCGACGTGCTGAGAATCTCCACTTCCCGCACGCTGACCTCCACCGCTCCGGTCTTCAGGTTGGGGTTGACCAGTCCCTCCGGCCGGGGGGCCACCTGGCCGCGCGCCGCAATGCAGTACTCGCTGCGGAGCCGATTCGCCACCTCGTGCGCCGCCGGGTCGATCTCCGAGCTGAACTTCAGTTGCACCAGGCCCGTCCGATCCCGAAGATCGACGAAGACCATTCCGCCCAGGTTCCTTCGGACATGGACCCATCCGACCAGCAGGACCGTCTGGCCGACCCGGTCCAGCCCGACTTCTCCGCAGTAGCAAGTGCGCTGGTTATAGGGCAATGACACGGCTCATCTCCCGGCCGGGGCCAACCTGCCCAGGCGAAAGCACTATGGTAGCCGCTGGAGGCGCCCCGTATCCACAAGCAGGTTTGCCCGTCATAGCCCCCAGCGCGGGCCCGGGGTCAACCTTCAGGGCCCGGAGCGCGAACGACGGGCCGATCTGTCAGCCGCAAGACCTCGCCAGTGGCCAGAAGCAGGGTACCGCCGGCCGGGCGGTACGCGCCGGCTTTCGCCCGGTCTGGGGTGCCGCCCTCGTTTTTCAGCCCGCTGCCGAACGAGTATCCGCCGCCCGGCGCCCGGCCAGCAGCAAACCGGCTGAAACCAGTTTGATCGCCGCCAACATCAAAGCAGTGGTCGCGGTGCCGAACACCGGCACCAGCAGTATGCCGCACAGCGGCGCCCCCAGGCAGGCGCCCAGGTGATCTGCCCCCACCACCCAGCCGGCCGCGGCACCCGGGCGAGCTGTCAGCGACAGTTGCAACCGGCCAGCGCAGGCGAACGCGGCGCCGCCCAGCAACCCGGTAGCGGTCACCAAGGCCGAGATGCACCATTCGACGATGGTGAGGGTTACCGGACCGGTTTGGATCGCCGCCAGGGCCGGCAAAAGCAACGGAACGGTCAGCGCCAGCAGGCCCAGGAGCAGGTCGACCCGGATCAGGCCTTGCCAATTCCGACTTACCCGCCCGGCCCAGACGCATCCGACCACCAGTCCGGCCATGAACAGGGCCACAATCCACCCGACGCGCTGGTAGACGTACCCGTAGAGGTTCTGGAATGCGAACAGCCACAGAATGCTCAAGGCCATGGTGGCCAGCCCGGTGGTGCCCACCGAAAGTGTGATCGCGCCAGCGGCCCATCCCGCGCAGGTGCCGGCATGCAGGCGGCAGCCAACTAAAATCAGGCCCCCGACAGCCGCCATAGCCAGCGATAGCTTGGGCAAGCTGGTAGTACGCAGCCGGGCCAGGAATCCCCCGGCTTGCCCGCCGGATCGCAACCCCGCCGGCCCCCTTTGCGCTTCCCATAGAACCAGCCGCTGAATGTAGACCACTGGTTTGAGATCGCTGCTGACCGGGACCGGCCCGGCGGCGTCCAGGTCGGCCGACCGCCGAAGCAGCTTGTCTGGTGCCAGCCAGTCGGTGGCCCCGGCAAACCAGGCGGGGTCGAACCAGGGCGAATGGACATCACGCTGCCGGTAGCGTTCGGCCAACTCCTCGGGGTCGGTGGTGATGAGGCCGGGCTGCGTTGCGGCCAGCAGTTGTGCCGGATCGCCCCAGCCGACAATCACCTGGGGGAAATGCCGCCGCAAGGTGGCCCGCAACGAGCCCAGGTATTCCCGCGAAATCGCCGACAGTTCGGTGGGGGCCGCCGCAGCCATCAGGCAGAAGACTGAGCGCTCAGTCATCGCCCGCCGCAGCTCCGCGTAGAACTCGTCAGTGTAGAACCTCGCCCGTTGGGCCGAGATCGGCTCCGGCAGTCGGGCGAGGACCAGATCGAACCGATCCCGCTGGGTCTTGACGAAATGCCGGGCGTCCATGTGGTGGAGGCGGACCCGCGGGTCGCTCAGCGCCCGCCGATCGGCCTCGGCCAGCAGCGGGCGGACCAACTCGACCTGCCGCGGATCCAGCTCCACGTAATCAACCGCCTCGACCGGATGTCGCAGGACCTCCGCCAGCAATCCCTCGGCCCCGCCGCCCAGAACCAGAACCTTCCCGGGCCGGGGGTGCTGACACAGCCAGAAATGAGCCAGCGGGGCGAAAGTGTAGGGGTCCGGGAAATCCGCCGAGATCTGGCCGTCGCAGTAAAGCGAGAACTGGCCGGCCCGGCGGCCGACCGCCAGGTTCTGGTAGCGCGACTCGGCTTGGGCCACCAGCTCATAGCCCGGAGCGATGTTGTGCCATCGCCGCTGAATCAGCGTCTGGTCCAGCCGATCACCCAGGAAGACCGCGACCAGAAATGTGCCGGCCGCGAGGATCGCCAAGCCCAGCGTGCCTGTTTTGCGGGCC
>CAYZXK010000041.1:0-9257 GCA_964482395.1 uncultured Planctomycetales bacterium
GTACAAAGACGTCATCACCGGGCTCCAGTTCGAGCGGCTGGCCTCCGCTTCCGGCCCCACGCTGGGGGTCATCAAGCGTCCCTCCGACGGACGCACGCCCGAAACGGTGGTGTTTATCGCCTGCGCGGGCTCACGCGATCCGGCCAAGGGCATCCATTACTGCTCCAAGATCTGCTGCATGTACACCGCCAAGCACGCCATGCTGTACCGCCACAAGGTGCACGATGGCCGAGCCTATGTCTTTTACATGGACATCCGGGCCGGCGGGAAGATGTACGAGGAATTCGTCCGGCGGGCGATCGAGGAAGATCGGGTCAACTACGTGCGTGGCCGCGTCTCGCGCATCTACGAGCGGGACGGCAAGCTGATCGTCAAGGGGGTGGACACGTTGCTGAATTCCCGACCCATCGAGATCCCCGCCGATATGGTCGTGCTGGCGACCGCGATGGTGGCCCATAAGGACGCGGAGGAGCTGGCCCAGAAGATGAAGGTCAGCTACGACCCCGACCATTTCCTGGCCGAGGCCCACCCCAAGCTGCGGCCGGTGAGATGAACACCGCCGGCATCTTCGTGGCCGGTGCCTGCCAGGCGCCCAAGGACATTCCCGAGACCGTGGCTCAGGCTTCCGGGGCGGCCAGCAAGGTTATCGGGCTGTTCTCCAAGGACGAGCTGTCACGCGAGCCGGTGGTGGCGGTCGTCAATCGGACCGGACCGCCGCTGTACTCCACTTGCGTGGGATGTTTCCTGTGCGAGTCCGCCTGCCCCTATCAGGCCATCGAGCGCGAAGAGATCCGCACCCGCGACGGTAAGCTGATCAAGACCGTGGCCCGGGTGAATCAGGGCGTGTGCCAGGGTTGCGGCACCTGCGTGGCCCTGTGCCGGTCGAAGGCTATCGATTTGCAGGGTTTCACCAACGAACAGATTTACGCGGAGCTGGTAGCGTTATAGACCGCGTGCCGGAGTGGCTGCGTGGCCGAGTTTCAACCCAAGATCGTCGCGTTCGTGTGCAACTGGTGCACCTACGCCGGCGCCGACCTGACCGGCACCAGCCGGATCAAGTATGCGCCCGAGGTGCGCATGATCCGTCTGCCCTGCACCGGCCGCATCGACTTCATGCTCTTGATCCAGGCCTTCGGGCAGGGAGCCGACGGCGTCATTGTCTCCGGCTGTCACCCAGGCGATTGCCACTACACGGCCGGCAACTTCCATGCTCGCCGCCGGTGGATTGTGTTCCGTCGCCTCCTGGATTTCCTTGGCATAGACTTGCGGCGAGTGCATTTCGCCTGGGTTTCGGCGGCGGAGGGCGCCAAGTGGGCGGAGCTGGTCAACGACGTCGCCGACCAGATCCGCAAGCTGGGCCCGTATCAGGCGTTTCCGAAGCGACTCGAGCGCCGGTCGGAGTCAGTGGGGGCCGGATAATGCAGCAGCTTCACAGCAAGGCTCGCCAGTTGTTGGAAAGTGGGGCGGTGAAGGTCGTCATCGGCTATGCCCGCGGCTCGGATCCCCAGCGCGCCCGCCCCTGCTTTGTCCGCCGCCCGGATCAAGCCGATCAGTTGATCTGGGACGATCGCTGCCAGCAGAATCTGGCCACCTATCTGCTCAAGCCGGAAGTCAAGTCGCTCGGCAAGCCGGCTGTGGTGGTGGGCTTGCCGGGCCTGCGGACCATCCTGCAATATGCCGCCGAAAACCAGCTCGCCGACCAGGCGGTGCTGGCCCTGACGGTTTCCGATCATGATCAGGTGGCCGAACTGACCACTTTCGACGCCATCGAGAAGTACCTGGCGACCCGGCCCAGCGGCCTGATACCCGAGCAGGCGGAGGAACTGGCCCGGCTGGCCCGGCTTCCGCCGGAGCAGCGCTGGGCCTTCTGGTCGGCGGAGCTGGCCCGCTGCGTGAAATGCTACGCCTGCCGGGCGGCTTGTCCCCTGTGCTATTGCGCCCGTTGCATCGTCGAGGTGAACCAGCCGCAGTGGATTCCGGTGGCCTCCGATCCACTTGGGAATCTGGAATGGAACATAGTGCGGGCCATGCATCTGGCCGGCCGTTGCGTGGATTGCGGCTCCTGTGCCCAGGCCTGCCCCGAGAACATCCGTATCGACCTGCTGAATCGGGTCCTGGCTCAGGAGGTGGAGGCCCAGTTCGGCGCCCGGCCCGGGTTGAGCGTCCGCAAAGACTACGCGCTGGCGACTTTCCGACCCGATGACAAGGAAGACTTCATCCGGTAACGCCATGACTGAAAGCGCCATCTTGCAAAAACGCTCCCTGGCCGAACTCTTCAGCCGGCTGATCGCCGCTGGTCATCGGCTGCTGGCACCGGTTCGCCGCGACCAGCAGGTGGGATTCGAGCCGGTCTCTTCGCCTCAGGAGGTCGCCACCGACTGGGTTCAGACCACTCGCCCCGCCAAGTCCGTGGTCTTCCCACGCTACGAGGAAATCCTCCGTTACCGTTTCGCCGGCAAAGATGTGGAGGTCGAGGAGCCGCGGCCGTCAGCCCCCAGCACGGTGTTGTTCGGCGTGCGCCCCTGCGATGCGGCCAGCTTCGCGGTGCTCAAGGCGGTCTTTACCTGGGACAGCCCGGATGTGTACTTCGAGCCCAAGTTGGCAGCTACCACGATTATCGGGCTCAGTTGCACCAAAGCCGACCCGTACTGCTTCTGCACCTCGGTCGGCGGCGGCCCGGGCGACACGCGGGGCAGCGACATTCTGCTTACTCCGCTGGACGATGAGCGCTATTTGGCGGAGATTCTCACCGAGCGCGGCCGGATGATCGCGGAACTGGCCCCGGGGCTGTTCACGCCGGCCGACGCCGTCTCCAAGGAGAGAGTCCTGGCTCAGGTGCCGGCCCGCTTCAATGGGCAGGACCTGGCCGCCCGGCTGGGCCGACTCTTCGACCGAACCGAAATCTGGCTGGAACAGTCGCTGCGCTGCCTGGGCTGCGGCGCCTGCGCCTTCGTCTGCCCGACCTGCTCGTGCTTCGACATCCAGGATGAACGCGACCGGCAGGGCGGCCTGCGGCTGCGCTGCTGGGACTCCTGCGGCTTCTCACTGTTCACTCTGCACGCCTCCGGACACAATCCGCGGTCGGTGCAGAGCGAGCGCTGGCGGCAACGGGTCATGCACAAGTTCTCCTATCAGCCCGAGCGGCTGGGCCTGCTGGGTTGCGTGGGCTGCGGCCGCTGCTCGCGCGCCTGCCCCGTGGACATGAACCTGGCTGAACACGTGCAATCCCTGGCGGAGATCAGCGGATGAGCCGGCCCAACCCGTACGTGCCCTACCGCATGCGGATCGCAAAGGTGACCGAGGAGGCCCCCGGAGTCAAAACCTTCCGGCTGGAGTTCGCTGACCCCGAGCAGGGCCAAAACTTCACCTTCAAGGCCGGGCAATTCGGAGAGTACTCGGTCTACGGCGAAGGCGAGTGTACCTTCTGCATCGCCTCCCCCCCGACCCGGCGCGGCTACATCGAATGCACCTTCCGACAGGCCGGACGCGTCACCTCGGCCCTGGCCGACCGGGACGAGGGCGATCTCATCGGCTTCCGCGGCCCCTACGGCAATACCTTCCCCATCGAGCAGTGGGAGGGCAAGAAACTGCTGTTCATCGCCGGCGGCATCGCCTTGCCTCCCATGCGCTGCGTGATCTGGAATGTGCTCGACCTTCGCGATCGCTACGGCGACGTGACCATCATCTATGGTGCCCGCACGGTCGCGGACCTGGTATACAAACACGAGCTGGCCGAGTGGGGCACCCGCAGCGATGTCAGACTGTACGTCACGGTGGACCCCGGCGGTGAAACCCCGGACTGGAAAGGCCGGGTCGGGTTCGTGCCCACGATTCTCGAACAGGTGGCCCCCTCGGCGGAGAACACCATCGCCATCGTTTGCGGCCCGCCGATCATGATCAAGCTGACCATGCCGGTGCTGGGCAAGCTGGGCTTTTCGCCGGAGCTGATTTACACCACCCTGGAAAACCGCATGAAATGCGGGGTGGGCAAGTGCGGCCGCTGCAATGTGGGGAAGTACTTCGTCTGCAAGGACGGCCCGGTCTTCACCTTGGCCCAGCTCAACCAGCTTCCGCCCGAATACTAGCTCAGCCCCCATCGCGAACCGATACCCATCAGAGCCCGCCCGTTCAGAGCCCCGACCCTGAGGGAGGGGCCACGGCCTTCGTCGGTTTGGCCCCCAACTGCTTCCTGACCGTCACGGCCCCGATCCGACACGCTCTAGGATGAACCGACCGTTTCGCGATGCGGTCCCCGCCACCTGAGCCGGCCAATCCATCCGCCCCGACGGACATTCTCGCCACCAGCCGGACGCTACAATTACAGTGTCTTGACGATCCGCACGGGGTCTGGCCCAACCTCAGGGCCTGTCTGCCCGGACCTGCTCATGCGAAGGGTTTTTCAAACCGTCTGGGCCGCCGCGCTGGTGGCAATCGCCGCCGCGGCGATCGCGACCGGCGACACATTCCACCTGACCGGCGGCGGCGTAATCGAAGGATGGCTGCTGGCGATTGAGGGTGACAACTACGCGATTCGGACCAAGGTCGGCCTGGTCCGGCTGCCCATCAACGCGGTCGAGCGGATCGAGGTGGCTGCCTCACCGCTTGAGGAGTACCACCGGCGGGCGGCCCAGGTCGCCGACACCCCCGCGGACCAGACCGACCTGGCCGCCTGGTGCCGGCAGCGAGGATTGAAAGCGGAATGGCGCAAGCATCTGCTGCGCGCCATCCAGTTGGACCCGGATTACTTACCGGCTCGTCGAGCGCTGGGACACGTCCGGGTGGGATACCTATGGCTCGACGGTCGGCGGGTGATCGAAACCGGCGGCCCGTCCCCAGGGGATCGGTCGCGGCCCGGACAGATGGAAGACCTGGTTCGGCGGATCCGGGGTCAGTGGAACCTGCGCATCCGGGCCATCAAACAGGCCTTCCTGGACAATCCAAGCCCGGAAATGGTGCGGCAGGGGCGAGCCAGAACCCTCGAAATCAAGGACCCACTGGCAATCTTCCCGCTGTCGCAGGTCCTGGGCGACGGCAATGCGGACTGCCGGGCGGTGCTCGTCGAAGCCCTCACCACCTTCCCTCAGGACGAAGCCACCCTGAACCTGGCCGTGCTGGGGCTGGTCGATCCCCAGCCTGAGATTCGGGAGTCGGCCCTGGCCGAGCTGGCCCGGCGGAATGATCCCCGGGTCGTGAACCAGTACCGATCGGCTCTGGCCGCCGGCGAGGTGATCCTGAAGCGGGCCGCAACCGGCCTGGCCCGCTTGCAGGCCAAAGAGGCTATCCCGGACCTGATTGAACGCCTGACCGCGGTGCAGACCAAATGGGTTGAAGAGCCGGCCTACCGGACCTTTGATTACTGGCCGGAGGTGTTCAACGGAGTGACCGCGACCTGCCTGGGCCGCACGGTCTGGTTGGCCGCCGGTCCGCAGCTCGGCATTCCCCGACCGCTGATCTACACCGCCTACGACGTCCGCAACGTCTGGCGCTTCCGACCGGTGACCGTTTACCGAACCGAAGTGCTCGAAGCGCTCAAGCAGTTAACCGGCCAGAACTTCGGATTCGAAGCCGACCAGTGGCGCCGCTGGTACCAGACGCAGGGGCCCTGATTCGGCTGCGCGCCAGCCCCCCCGCCAGCGCGGCCTTTGTCAGCTCTGGTAAGCCCGGTTACAAACTGGCAGGCAAACTATACTACCCGCCGACCATTACCCTGTTTACATTACAATACGGCGTCTGCCAGAATCCCGAGCGGCTGGAGCCGCACCGACACCACTAAGCATTTGGCAGATTACGGCTGACTCATTCGCTGTTCGGACAGAGAATCGCAATGCCGGTGAGCTGTCCACGCTGCGGTAGCACCAACCCGGACCTGGCTCACTTCTGCCGCAACTGCGGCTTGGCGATCCAGACCGGACCGACCGGCCCGCTGGGAGCCGGGCAGGTCTCGCACCCGACGCCCCTCGCGGCTCCCCCCGGGTTCAACCCGGTAATGGGGGCCGCAGACCTGTGCTTCACCTGGCAGGCGGCCGGCGGCGGACCGCCCCTGCTGGGTACCGAGACTCTGGAGCTGCAATTGTTCAACGGCGGCTATGATCTGGCCGAGGTGCTCCTCCTCGTGCAAGGCCAAGATCGATCGGGCCGGGAACTGCTCAGCTCCCAGCGACAGATCGACCAGTGGCCGCGCGGCCAGACCATCCGGCTGGAAATACCGTCCTACGAGCTGGCCGGACCCGTCCACACCCTTACCGTGAAGCTGGTCAAGGCGGAGTTTGCGGATGCGACCTGAGCCTCGGAACTGGACCGAGCGAACCTGAAGGGAGGCTACCATGCTGCCGCTAATTGGACTTGCGATCGCAGTGGTGCTGGCGCTGATCATCATCGCCACCGGCGTGTTCACCGTGCAGCAACAGACCCATGCTCTGGTGGAGCGCTTCGGCCGGTTTCACAAAGTGGCCGGCCCCGGCCTGAACTTCAAGTGGCCGATAATAGAGACCATTGCCAGCCGCGTCACCCATCGCGTCCGCGAGCTGGAAATCAAGGTCGAATCCAAGACCAAGGACGATGTCTTCGTGGAGTTGCTGATCGCCGTGCAGTTCTACGTGCCCGAAACGGTCGAGGCGGTCAGAAGCGCCTTCTACAAGCTGACCAATCCGCAGCAGCAGATCAGCTCCTACGTCTTCGACACCGTCCGAGCTCTGGTGCCGGACATGCCGATCGATCACGTGTTCGCTGAAAAGGAGCGGATCGCCCAGGCCGTCAAGGACCGGCTTCAGGACACCATGCAGCAGTTCGGCTACACCATCCTCCAGTCCCTGGTCAACGACATCCAGCTCGATCCGATGGTCAAGGAGGCGATGAACAAGGTGAACGCCAGCGCTCGGCTCAAGGAAGCCGCCAAGAATGAGGCCGAGGCTCAGAAAATCCGCGTGATTGCCCAGGCCGAGGCCGAAGCCCGGGCCAAGGAATTGCAGGGCGTCGGCATCGCCCGGCAGCGGCTGGCCATCGCCAACGGTCTGAAAGAATCGGTCCAGGCCTGCGCCGAGGCCGGCATCTCCCCGGAGGAGGCCACCAAGATGGTCCTGCTCACGCAGCACTACGACACCGTGACCGCGGTCGGCGCCCACAGCAAGTCGGTGGTCATGATGGTGCCCTACAGCCCGCAGGGTATGTCGCAGATGGCCGACCAGATAACCGCGGCCCTGCTCACGGCCACGGAGTCCGAGCGGACCTTGGCCGCCGGCAAGACCGCCCAAAGGACACCTACTCAATGAGCATGAATCGACCCAGCCAGTACGTGACCTGCCCACGCTGCAAAACCGCCCTCCACTACGGCGGCACCAAGCAGTTCCACGAGGGTACTCGGGCCTGGGACTTCCTGGGCGGAGTGTGGGAACTGCTCAAGCACCGTGAGGCGTACGACTTGTACGTGTGCCCCCGTTGCGGGCGCATCGAGCTGTTCCTGGACGGGGTGGGTGAGGAGCTGCGAGGCGAGACGCCTTAACAGCCCGCTGAGAAATTTCTCCGGGAGATTGAGTCAGCAGCGCCGGACCGCCGAGTCCGGCGGATGTGTTGCCGTTCGACGCGTGGCTACACCCGCCCCGGCTAAGTTCGCACGCGGTTGCCCCGCCGACGCCGGGGCCCATAATGACGGCCGATGCATATTTGCCACGTCATCACGCGGCTGATCGTCGGCGGAGCCCAGGAAAACACGCTGCTCACCTGCGAAGGGCTGCACCGGCGGGGCTACCGTGTCACGCTTATCAGTGGACCGACCCGCGGCCCGGAGGGCAGCCTGGTCGAGCGGGCCCGCCAGGGCGGATACGAATTTATCGAGCTTCCGGAGCTCATCCGGGCGGTCAACCCCTGGATGGACGTGCGTGCTCGCCGCTACTTGTGCATGGAGTTCCAGCGCCTGCGGCCCGACGTCGTGCATACCCACAGCAGCAAGGCCGGCATCCTCGGCCGGCTGGCAGCTTACGACGCCCGCGTGCCCATAATCATCCACACCATCCATGGCATGAGTTTTAACCGGACCCAGTCCTGGCCGGTCCGCAGGCTGTTCGCCTGGCTGGAACGGCTGGCGGCCGCACGGTCGCACGCCATCGTCGCAGTGGCCGATGCCATGATCGAGCAGGCGCAGGCGGCGGGGATCTGCGACCGCCGCAAGCTGCTGACCATCTATTCGGGTATGGAGGTCGAACAGTTCACCCCCTCCGTCAGTGCCCGGGTCGCGATCCGGCGTGAATGGGGCCTGGCCGACGACGATGTGGTGGTCGGGACTGTGGCGCGGCTGTTCAGGCGGAAGGGCTACGAGCAGCTCATACCAATCATGGCGGCCGCCGTCCGCCGGCAGCCACGCCTGAAATTCGTGTGGATCGGCGACGGTGCCCAACGGGCCGAATATCAGGCCGAGCTGGCCCGACTTGGCCTGACCGGCCGGGTGCGGCTGACGGGATTGATGCCCCCCGAGCAGATCCCGGGCTGCTTGGCCGGCTTGGACATCCTCGCTCACACCTCACAATGGGAAGGCCTGCCGCGGGCGGTCGTGCAAGCACTCCTGATGCAAGTGCCGGTGGTCGCCTTCAACATCGACGGAACCCCCGAAGTCGTGCTCGACCGGCGAACCGGTCGGCTGGTGCCACTTAATGACCTGGATGCCTTCGTAGACGCGCTGTGCGAATTGGCGGCCAACCAGGACCTGTGCCGCCAGATGGGTCGGGCTGGCCGCGCTCACTGCCTGGACCGATTCGATCACCGCCGGATGGTCGATCAGCTCGAAGCACTCTACCTTCGACTGGCCGCAGCCGGCCCGGTACAACCTCCCCCCTCGGTTTGACCGGAAGCGTCGCTGCCGAGGCTCCGCTCTCAGCCATCCGCCCTGCGCTCGTGTTCAGAGACCCGCGGCCGCCTCACTGTGCAAGAACTCTTTCACTCAATCTGCGTGCGCGTCGGCGGCACCCCGCACTTCCGTCCGCCGGCCGGCGCCGAACCTGCACCGCGTCCTCCAACTGCGGCGCTTGCCGGCATCACGCCGACGGCCCAAATTGCACATCCGTACCAACCGGCTGTCAAAGCCACCGATCGGACTCGAACCGATAACCTGCGGTTTACAAACCGAGAACATCGCACGGAAGTCACGCAACCGCAAGAGCTTACGAGCGACCCGCCGAACGCTTGTACCAATGCTTGTACCGACGGGGCGGAAATCGAGCACGCCGGGTCGGCTGAGGCGGCGCCGGCAACCGTGGCCGGCACGGTGA
>CAYZXK010000042.1:0-47078 GCA_964482395.1 uncultured Planctomycetales bacterium
GAACGACTCCAGCCGGGACGCGGCCGCCGGGTAGTCGAAGCCTAGCCGCCGGGCAATGGTCACCGCTCCGGCCGCGTTCACCGCGTTGTGGATACCGGGCATCCGCAGCCGGAACGGAAAACGCTCGTTGAGCCGGAAGCGAAGCCAGGGGGCCTGATAGACCGCCTCGGTCAGTCGCACATCGGCCTGCGGATGCCGACCGAAGGTGGTGACCCGCACGCCCTGGGCGGGCAGGTGGGCCGCAACCGCCGGCGACTCGATGTTCACGGCCGCGAAACCTGGTCCCCGCAGGCACCTCAGGATCGAGCATTCTTCAGCCGCCACCCCGTCCAGGCTTCCCAGCCCCTCCAGATGTTCCTCCCCGACGCAGGTAATCACCGCCATGTCCGGCTCGACGATCGACCCCAAAGCCGTGATCTCGCCCGGCCGATTGGTGCCGATCTCGACCACCAGATACTCATCGCCGGCCTCGGCCGAAAGCAGGGTCAGCGGCACGCCGATCGCGTTGTTGTAGCTCTTGGGCGAGCATCGCCCGCGGAGGCGACTGGAGAGAATGTGGTGGATCATCGCCTTGGTGGTGGTCTTGCCGTTGCTGCCGACCACCGCAATCACGTTCCCGGCCAGCAGCCGCCGATGGTACCCGGCCAACCGCCCCAGAGCGGCTACCGTGTCGTCCACCTCGATCAACACGGCCGCCCGTGGCAGGGGCAGGTCGGACGCCTCGATCTGCCCGGCCACCCGACGGGCCTGGGCCCGCTCGACCACCGCCGCAATTGCTCCCCGCTTCAGAGCCGCCAGCGCGAAATCGTGCCCGTCGAAACGCAAGCCACGGAGGGCGAAGAACAGGTCGGCGGCGGCCGTAGTGCGGGAATCCGTCGACACATTCGCAACGCTGACCGTGGGCAACTCTCCCCACGGCCGCCCCCCAATCGCTTCCACCACTTCAGCAAGCGTCAGCTTGATCACCGGCCTCGCTACTCCTGGCCGCGGGCAACCGGGGTCACGGTCGCTGGCCGCCGGCCCCGCACAGCTCGGCGGCAGCCTCAATCGCCACCTCCACGTCGTCGAAATGCACCCGCCGGTCCCCGATGATCTGATACGTCTCGTGCCCCTTCCCGGCAATCAGCACCACATCGCCCGCGTCGGCCAGACTCAGGGCTCTGCGGATCGCCAGGCCCCGGTCTGGCTCCACGATCACCCGCCGCCGGGCATCCGCGTCGAAGCCCGCCAGAATCTCCTCGATGATCGCCTGCGGGTCCTCGCGGCGCGGGTTGTCGCTGGTTACCACTATGACGTCGGCCAGCTCGGCCGCCACCCGAGCCATCCGCGGCCGCTTCCTCTTATCACGCTCCCCGCCGCAGCCGAACACCACCATCAGCCGCCGAGCGGTAAGCGGGCGCAGGACACTGAGCACGTTGCGCAGCGCGTCATCGGAGTGGGCATAATCCACAAACACGTCCGCGACCGACTCGCACGGGACGCGCTGTAACCGTCCGGGGATGTTTCGGACCGACATCAGTCCCCCGGCAATCGCGTCCAAGTCGATGCCGACCGCCCGGGCCAGCCCGGCCGCCGTCATGGCGTTGTAGACGTTGTGCCGACCGACGATCGCGTTTTCCAGAACCAACTCCCGACCGTCCAGCCTCAGCCGATAGAACGTCCCCTGGTTGGTACTGTGGGATATCCGCGCTGAGATGTCCGCCTCACCCTCTAGCGAGCACGTCACCACCCGGGCCCGGCAACCGCGGATCATGTGCAGATGGTTCGGGTCATCCCGGTTGACTACCGCCACGGCCTGCCGGTCCAGGCTGGCGAACAGCCGAGCCTTGGCCGCGCGGTAGTTTTCGAAAGTACCGTGGTAATCCAGGTGATCGCCCGAAAGGTTGGTGAACGCGGCAGCCGCAAAACGCAGCCCCTCGGTCCGACGCTGGTCCAGAGCGTGACTGGACACCTCCATGACCACCGCATTGGCCCCGGCATCCGCGCACTGGCGAAGGCAGGCAGCCAACTGAAGCGGCCCCGGCGTGGTCATGCCCGCGCTCACCGTCTTCTGACACAGGTCATACTGCACGGTCCCCAGCATTCCGCATTTCCAGCCGGCCGCCCGCAGAATCGCCTGAGTCATGAAAACGCTGGTGCTCTTGCCGTTGGTGCCCGTGACGGCCAGCAACTTCAGCCCACCGCAGCTATCCTCCGCCAACCCGTACCAGCGCAGGGCCAACCTGGCCAAGGCAGCCCGCGCGTCCGGCACACTGATAATTAACGCCCGGTCGCTGGGTTCCAGGGCCTCGCCCAGGACCACGCCGGCGCCGCGTTCAATCGCATCCGGAATGAAGCGCCGGCCGTCGGTCGCAGTGCCCCGCAAAGCCACGAACAACCCCCCGGGCTGTACCTGTCGCGAATCGTCGTACAGCCCCGTGACTTCCCGCGTCCCGCAGGCAGCCAGGACGTCACCCGGCACCAGGTCTGCCAGCAGCTCGCTTAACTTCCGGCCCAGCGCTTTCGAATCGGTCGCCAGCCCGCCTCTCATCCGTATTGCTCCGCCACGCCTCACCGCCGTCTGGCCGGCGAGGATGAATTCGCGTCCTTACTGGCCGTCAGCTCCGGCGGCACCTGCATGTAGGCCAGCGTCTCAGCCAAAATCTCTTTCACTGCCGGAGCCGCCACCACGCCGCCGTAATAACCCTCTTTGGTCGGCTTGTAAATCGAGACCAGAGCCGCCACCCGCGGGTGGTCGGACGGGGCTCCCCCCACGAACGACCCTACGTACTGACCGGGGACGTAGCCGTGGCCGCCGGCTCGGGCCACCTGAGAGGTTCCCGTCTTGCCGAAGACCTGGTACTCCTCCAACTGGGCGTTTTTGCCAGTGCCGGAGCTAACGGTTTCGACCAACGCCAGCTTGCGAAATCGCTCCGCAGTCTGCTCATCTAGGACCCGACGAATCGCGACCGGACGGGAGCAGTCGGTGAGAGTTTGCCCGTCGGGCCCGATGATTCCGCGTACGATCCTGGGTCGCAGGAGGATGCCGCCGTTACAGAAAACGCCGAAAGCGGTCACGATCTGAATCGGCGTCACGGCTATTTCCTGACCGATCGGAATTGATTGGGGAGAATACAAGGGATTCCAGCGCGAGAAATCCTGAACCAGGCCCGGATGCTCCCCGGGCAGGCCAATCCCCGTGATGTCGCCGAAGCCAAAAGCGCGCACGTACCGATTCAGCCGCTCCATGCCGCAGCGGGCCCCTACCAGCCCCATCCCGATGTTGCTAGATTTGCTGATGACCTCGTGCAGGGCCAGCGAATCATAAGGATGGGTATCCCGGATCGTCCGCCGACCGAAGTTCCGCACCGGCCCGTTGATTGCGAACACCTCGTCCAGTCGGACCAGCCCCTCGTCCAGAGCGCACGAGGCGATAAACGGTTTGAAAACGCTTCCAGGCTCGAAAGAATCGGTCACGCACCGGTTTCGCCACCGGGCCTCGAAGACCTCCCGACGACTCGGATCCAACTGGTTGAACTCCGGCGGAATAGCCTGAGCCGGGTCGAAGTCCGGCACGCCGGCCATGGCCAGCACTTCCCCCGACTGCACGTCCAATACGACCGCCACCGCCCACTCCGGCTGATGCTTCTCATATGCTCGACCCAGAACCTCCTGCACGACCTGCTGGATATAAGCGTCGATAGTCAGGATCAGGGTGGCGCCGTCCACCGCCGGCCGGAAGTCGCCGGCTCGCTGACGCACCGGACGACGACCAACGTCCACTACCGCCGTAGCCTGGCCCGGCACGCCCTTGAGCACCGCCTCGTATTCCGCCTCTATCCCGGCCAGCCCCTGGGCATCCACCCCTACGAACCCCAGTACGTGTGCCGCGACCCGGCCTTGGGGGTACACCCGGGTTGGCTCCCACTGGATCTCGACCGCCCGCAGTCGGCGTGCCTGGACCGCCTTCTCGACCGCTTCCCGCTCCGCCTCTGTCACCCGGCGTTTGAGCCAGGCGAAACGCGAGCCCTCCGCCCGCCAAGCTCGCAGATTCTGCTCCAGCTCGCCCGCATTCAGTCCCAGCAGGGGGGCCAAGCTGTAAGCCACGAACCGCGGATCATCCACCAGAACCGGGTCCACAAACACCGACGGCCGACGGACCGTGCCCGCCAACACTCGGCCGCGGGTGTCCAGGATCTCGCCTCGACGAGCTGGAATCACGCGAGTCGCGGTCTGCTGTCGCTCGGCCTGGCGACGCAGCTCCGGCCCGCGAGTGGCCTGGATGTAGGCCAGTCGAGCTGCACCCCCTGCCAGAAGCAGTCCGACCGCCAGAAAAATCAGACCAGAGCCGCGCATCGAGAACCACCCCGCCAACTAGGGACGTTCCCCGCGCCGCCCGGCCCCCGGTTGCGGCGACTGCTCGCTGAGTTCCCTCACCACCTGCTCCGTTCGCTGCCGAATGCGGGCGGGATTGCGCAAGCGAGCCAGCTCCAGTTCGGCCTCGACCAACTCTTGACGGAGCTGGTGGGCCTCCCGCTGGCATTTGGAGATCGCATAATTCAGGCGCGTGGTCTCCACGCGGAGCGTCACGACCACCAAGAGCAACGCCAACGCCCCCACCAGAACTGCAATCGTCCGCAGCAGCGTCATTTCTCCTCCGGCTCAGACTGGGCTGGATCGACCGGTGGGCAGCCAAGGTCGGTCAGCCCTGCACGCCGGGCACCCGGATTCGCATACCGGGAGTGATTCGCTGCGGATCCAGCTCCCGGTTCATGGCCACGATCTCTCGCCATCGCCGACTGTCCTTCAACAGCCGCCGGGCGATGCCCGCCAGCGTGTCCTTTCGCTGTATGGTATACCACTGATGGTTAGCGGTCTTGGCCTCATCCGCCTGCGGCCTGGGACCTGCGGCGGCCGCGATGCGTGAATCGAGCGGCATTGGACCTCCAGCCAGCACCCGCTCCGCAGTTTGCCGGTCGGGAATTAACAGCTCCTCGCCTGCCAGGATGCGATCTTTCCGGTCCTGCAACCGGGGGTTGACCGCCTGCAAGAGTGCGATCAGGCGTGGATCGTCCGACTTCCATTCCCGCCGAGCCAGCTTGGCCAGGGTGTCGCCCCTCGCGACTCGGTAGACCTTGAACGCCGCAACCGGTTGCGGCCCACCATCATCGCTTGCCATTTCCACCCCGGCGACCTCCACCGTCTGGGCAGACTCGGTCAAGGGCTCGTCGGTTTCCCCGGAATCCGCAGCGGCCACCGGCCGGTACAGCTCGATGCCTAACGGAGG
Source organism: uncultured Planctomycetales bacterium (assembly GCA_964482395.1). Lineage (GTDB taxonomy): Bacteria > Planctomycetota > Phycisphaerae > UBA1845 > Fen-1342 > CAYZXK01. Next base: position 5,267 of record CAYZXK010000042.1, read on the forward strand.
TAACTGGGGCGGTGACGCTTCCCCCGAAAACGGCACCGGCGGGGCCAGGGCCAGGACATCGCTTTCCGGCTCGAGCCCCGGCAGAGCGCCCGCCACGCTCGGACGCTCCAGTTGTTGGGCCCAGGCCACCCGTTGCTCGTCAGTCACCAGACCGTGAACCTCCGATCCCGGCAAAACCAACCCACCTCCCACCGAATCTCGCATCAGGGGGGAACTAACGCTGACCTGCGGGACCGCAGCCTGGCGGACCGCCCAAGACATCCCGCCGATGAAAGCCACGCAGATCAACATCGCCGCTTTCACATTCAAGGCCATGGTTGACCCCTCGTTGCTTACCCGCTGCCCTCTACCCGCACCGCGACCCGCAACTTCGCGCTACGACTGCGCGGGTTGGCCTCCCGTTCCTGTGGGTCGGCAATCACCGGACGCTCGGTGAGTTCCCGAAACACGCCTCGGGCACGAGCCGCCCGCAAAAACCTTTTGACTATCCCGTCCTCCAGGCTGTGAAAGCTGATCACCGCCAGCTTACCCCCAGGACGCAAAAACTCCGCAGCTTGCGACAAAAAGCGCTTGAGGTTATCCAACTCCTGGTTGACTGCGATTCGAAGGGCCTGAAACACTCGGGTGGCCGGGTGGATGCGGCTGCCGCCACGCGGCGGCTGAGCCGACTCGATCACTCGCGAGAGGGCCAGTGTTGTCGTGATCCGCCCCTGATGCCGAGCCTGGCAAATCCGCTTGGCGATCTTCCTGCTGTGGGGTTCCTGCGCGTTGTAATAGAACAGGTCCGCCAATTCCCGTTCTGAAAGCCGGTTCACCAGGTCCATCGCCCGAAGCTCCTGCCGCTGGTCGAAGCGCATATCCAGCGGCCCGTCTCGATCAAAAGAGAAACCTCGGGCCGGATCCTCAAGCTGAGCCGAGTTGACGCCCAGGTCCAGGAGCATGTGGTCCACTCCGGCCACTCCCGCCCGCCGCAGTACTTCCGGAAACTCGGCGAAGTTCGCCTGCGCCAGCTCCACCACCGCTTCCCGCGGCTCCCCCAGCCGGGCCCTGGCCGCCTTCAGCATCTGCTCGTCCAGGTCCAAGCCGATGTAATGCCCGCCCGGCATGATCAACGGCAACAACGCCGCCGCATGACCGCCCTGACCTACGGTACCATCCAGGATGGTCTGGCCGGGCTGCGGACTCAACAGCCCGACCACTTGGGCGAGAAGCACCGGCTGATGCACCGGCTGGCAGCACACTCGCCAGTTCCTTAAAAGTCGGCGTCGCCTGGCCCCGCGAAGGGAGTCTCAGCCCCTGGACATGACCGCCCCCGGACCGCTATACTGCTCACCCGCTACGGACCCGCCGGTAACGGTCGGCCGCCGCTAGCCTTCCCTGGCCCGCGGACGGCCCCTGGGTTGGGCAGCCCTGCCCGGCTGCCCCGCGGACCGCGATAGCGTCCTTGCCCACACTGGCCCCGCTGCTCGTGCCGGGGCACTCTCGCCAGTCCGACGTTTGTGTGGGTTGCGGCGGCGACCGGTTCGTTCTTCGCCGCCGCAACCGGCCCTCGCGAAACCTAACCGCGCCTATCGGTTCTCGGAAGCCCCAGCAGCTTCCGCCATTGTCTGCACCCGTGCCGGCTCCGCACTAAGCCTGCCGACCTCTTCCATGGCTCGGGCCCGCTTCTGCGGATAGTCGGGCCACATCGATTCCTCGAACGCCGCGAAATCCTCCGGCCGCCACAACTCAAGGTGGTCTCGGACCGCGATCAGGACCACGTGCCTGCCCAGCCCCACTCGTTTCAGCAACCGCTCCGGGATCAGAATCCGACCTTGCCCGTCGGGATCCAGCAGAGCGCTCTGCGAAAACTCAAACTGCCGGTACGCATAGGCGGCGTCCGAAAGCCTGTCATCCGCCGGTTGATGCTCTTGAATGCGCTCGTAATACTTCTCGGCATACAGCGCCAGCGTTCCCGGCCGTCGCCCCGGCAGGACATAAAACGAATGTCCATCCCGTTCCTCGGACAACTTCCGGCGGATGGCAAAAGGGATCGAAAGTCGGTTCTTGGGATCAATACTGAGGTTAAACGCGCCGACTAAAAACATGTCCTGCAAGCCGATCCCACTGGTTGCCACCTGACCAAATCTTGCAGGGATAGTCTACCACACAGTCCCACCGCAGGCAAGCCAAATTTCGCTTTTTTTCGGTCCAAAGTTCCGCACAAAGAGTTGCCGTGTGGCCTGGCTGTTTGCGGCCTATCCCATCCAAGCGAGACGATGGCGACTTCGCGGGCTGCTAGCCCTTGACCGGCTTGTACTTCCGAATCAGGCCAACCACGACACCCTGGATGCTTACACGCTTCGTTTTGATAGGTTTGTATGCCGGATTGGCTGGTTGCAGGTGGACACCATCCGCCGCGCGATAAAACCGCTTCAGCGTGGCCTCCCCGTTCTCCAGGAGGGCTACGACGGTCTCGCCATTGCGGGCCGTTTCTCGCTTCTGCACGACCACGTAGTCCCCGTCGCAGATCTGGTCGTCGACCATGCTGTCGCCCCGCACCCGAAGGACGAAGGTTTCGCGCGGAGACAGAAAAAGTTCTTCCAGGTCAAGGACTTCGCGTTCTTCGATGGCCTCTATGGGCTGACCGGCAGCGATGTACCCGACCAGCGGCAGCCGTGTCGGACGCTCGTCCGGAAATTTGATCTGATCGCTAAGTTGCAAAGAGCGTGCCCTGTATCGGCCACGCCGGAGCAAACCCTTCTTTTGCAGGGCGGTGAGCTGCTCGAACACCGTAACCTTGCTGATGCCGAACTCGTCGGCCACCTCCTGCATGGTGGGCGCGTACCCGTGAGCCCGGGTGAAGTCCCGGACGAAGGTGAGCACTCGCAACTGTTTGGGGGTGAGGGACATAGGCTGTTTCTTGCCGCTGCGGGCCATGATGTTCCTCCGCCAAGTAGGCGCTGAGCGATCCGAGGATCACAGGTGGCAGAGCGTGTCCCGCCGCAGCCCACACCGAGTCATCCGTGGCAGGTGCGAGCAGGGCGGTCGCCAACTCGGGCTCGACTGGCCGGCCTGCCGCCGGCAGCGTACCGAGCGTCCGCCCACGCGGCCGGTCGGCTAGGGGGACCGATTCGAGCTCAAGCAATCCTGGGCCCGTACTTCGGACGGCCCGACGGTACAGGCCGCCCGGGCCGAGGAGGCACAGAACCGGCTCCGGCGATTCGCTTCCAGCGGCCATGACGCACTCCTTTGCGTTTCGGCTTGCCCAGCTCGCACCTGTGTTAGCAAGCCGTTTGGACAAATAATAACCTAACATTCGTCACTAGTCAAGCACGAATGTCGGTCGGCACTCCTCTAATCTCGCCCAACATCATGAGTCGCACCGGCATAGTTGCCACCATATATTGTGTTCGGCAAGCAGACGGAGGCAAGTGAAGAATAGATTTTTTGGCTGGTACGTCACGGGCCGCGCCCGGCTCGAATCGCCTTAACCAGCTCACGAGACGGGAGTTAAGGAATCGGGATCGGTACTGGTGCAGGCTTCCTTCATGGCCCGCCTTTGGTAAATCGTCCCCCGCCAACTGGTCCGGACGCCCAGCAGCCGGGTCATAGCGTTGATCGTCATCGCCCAGCAGACTGCCGCACCTAACGGGTAGGTCACCGCCCACCAACTTGGCATCGCACACAGGCGGTAGAACCGCCACAACACCGTTTGTTGCCCCAGCAGGGCAGCGCCGGCCGCCAGAGCGATGGCCGGCCCCGCCGACCCAGCCAGCGGCGAGAGAAGCAGGCTCAGCGGAGCCAACAGGCTGAAGACCGACAAGAAAACGGCGCTGCCGATCAGCCGCGACCAACTCCCGAAACAACCGTAGAAAATCCGACTCCATCCGTTCCAGATCTGCCAGAACCCGGTATACATACGGACCGTGTACAGGCCCCCGCCGGGTATGACCCGCAGGCGCAGGGCAGACTGCTTGACGCGACGAGCCAACTGCATGTCCTCGTTCAGGGCGGTCCGGATCTGAGCGTGACCGCCGACCCGGTCGTACACCGCACGCGGCATCAGCATGAATGCGCCGTTGGCATACGCGACGGATGAGCGGGGATCATTGACCTTGGCGGGCGGAAACCAGAAAACCATTATGGCGCCGGCCGGCGGTTGCACCACCCGCTCCCAGAATGTCCGGGCCTCCAACTGCGGAAGAACCGAAAGCAGGTCCACGCGGTGTCGCAGGGCATACCGGACCGCCGCCGCCAGCAACCTGGGGGAATGAAACCGGCAGTCGGCATCCGTAAAGCAGAGCCACTCCCCGATCGCGCGCTGCGAGCCGACGTGCATGGCGTGGTTTTTCCCGGCCCAGCCCGCGGGCAGGTGATCGACGTGGACGGGCTTCAACCGGGCATCCGCCGCCGCCCAATGATCGATGATCTGGCCGGTGCGGTCCGCACTCCGGTCGTTTATCGCGATCACCTCCAGAACCGGGTACTCCTGACCCAACAGACCGGCCAAGCAGCGCTCGATGTTCGGCTCCTCGTCTTTTCCCGCCACCAGCACCGACAAGGTCGGAAGCGGCTCCCGGCCCTCGGCGTGACAGGCGGAAAGCACTTCGTCCCGCCGGGCACGGTTGATCGCCAGGTGGCGTCGCAGCCAGATCAGCCCGATCAGGCATAGGGCCCAGAACCACACTGAAAGCCAGGAAAAGTGGACAGCAGGGCTCAAGAACCCAGGCATCCGAACACGCTCTCCAAGCGAGACAGTTGAGCGGCCTCGCCAAATGGCGACAATGGTACCGACGAGGTGCCCCCGATGACCAGACACGCTTTGCACTGCCCGCCGCGGCTCGGTTGCCTGGCACTGGCTCTGCTGCTGGCCGGGGGTGGAGACGACGCGCGGGGCCAGACACCAGCTTCCGGGCCGACCAGCCTGCCGGTGGTGAACTACTCGGATGCGGCGTTCGGTTTCGAGCTGTCGGTCCCGGCGGGGTGGGATTACGATCGGACTCGATTCCAGCAATTCAAGGACTCGATTGGGCTTTTGCGGGGGCGTGGTCCGGGCGGCCGGCGCGGGCTGCAAATCATCGTCTTCCGGAGCTTCGACCTGAAGCCGTTCGAGGACTGGGCCCTGGAGTTTGCCAGAGCAGCCGGCGAGCTGATGAACTCCTCGCAGGTGCAGTGGGAGCCGTGGCGTCTGCCGCCCCGAGCCGGCGTCATCCTCAGTTGTGCCTCAAAGGTGGGGTTGGTGGAAACCCGGTCGCATCACCTGTGCGTGCCCTTTGACCCGAGCACGGTCTGGGTGCTCACCTACAGCGGAACTGTCTCCGGCAGGGCTGAGGAGCAGCAGGTGCGTGCCGAGTTCGACCAGATCGCCGCCTCGTTACGGGTCACCTATGACCCGGAAGAGGCCGAGCGGCTGACGCCCGCCCTGGAACGCGGGAGGGAGCTGATCGCCAGGCTGCGGGCGGAGGCCAGCCGCGTCCAGCCGGATGACACCGAGTACGCATATAAGTTGCTTCTGGCGGACAAGCCCATCGGTTATTTGACCCGTCGGGTCAGTCGCGAGGAATATGTTTACAGCCAGCCGGGTGCCAAACGACGGTATGCCAAGGAAGGAATCCGGGTCCGGGAACGCTCCTGGCGGTTCGCCGACGATGGAACAGTCCGCTTCACTCGACTCGACCTGTTCAGCAGTCTGGACATGCAGAGCGAGCTGATCGAGAGCCAGCACACCCAGATTCCACCCCCGGGCACCCAGCCCTTTGAGCCTCTGGTCAAGACCGAGCAGGTGGTACGAGAAGGAGACGTGCTCTTCTCCAGCGCCACAACCAGCCGCGATCTGGCGCTGCCCGACCCGTCCAAGCCGATTAGCGTTGGACCGGTCTATCTGGACCAGGCTTGGGTCCGTCTGTTGCCCGGGCGGTTGATCGCTGAGCCGGCTGAGCCCTTCGCGTTGGCGGTCTACAGTTCGGAAACCCGTGCGTTGGTGTGCCTTACGATCAAGCCCCTGGGTTCTTGCCGGCTTGAAGGCTACGATCGATCCGCCTACGCGTTCGAGGTGCGGGAGGGCTTCATTGACCGCCCCAGCCGGCTCTACTGCGACGAACACGGCAACCTGCTACGGCTGGAGGCCGGCGACTTGACCGTAGTCCGGGCCTCGAGTCAGGAAATCGAGCATCGTTACGGCATCAAACGCGACGAGGCCCGGAAGCGGGCCGGTCTACCGGCCGACTGAACTTGGCAATTCCGGGCTGAAGGACCTGGCGCGAACCGCCGCCGGGCCGCGGACCAGACCGGCGATTGCCGCAAGGCGGTCCGCGTCCCAAGCGACAGCCATGCCGGCCGCCTTGCTCCGGGCATCGGGGGCTGCGACGGTCTGACGCCTGGCCGTCGGTTGGCGCTTGGGGCGCCGGCCGCCAGCTTCGGCCTTTTGGTGTAAGCTCGGACGGCCTGATTTCGCCATCAGCCGGAAGGGCGCTTCGACCGATAAACAAAGGTAGCCTGTGGATCAGCCCGCGGTGCAGGTAGAATAGAGAAGGGGAAGACTGGCCGGCGGCCGATGACGGGTTGAGGAGTGGAGTGCGGTCATGCCCAATGTCTTGGTTCTGGAGGACCAGCCCGGCTGGGGGGCTTTGATCACCAGTGCGGTACGTCACGGGAAGTTGCCGGGTTGCGCTATACACGCGGCAGAAACCTACCGCCAGGCGGTAGACTTGATCCGTGAGAATCGTTTCGAGCTAGCGGTCCTGGACTACTCGCTGGGTCCTCCCGGACCGGAGGGCCCCAAGACCGGGCTGGACGTGGCCCGCGAGCTGCGATCGGCCAGCCCGGATTGCACGATCCTGTTAGTAACACTGGTGGACCCGGAGCGGCTTTGGGCGGCCTGCGAGGAGCTGGGAGTGACGCTGATCGAAAAAGGGCGGGCAGACCTGGAGGACGAGATTCTCCGCGAGGTTCGCCGGGGCATCGTGCGATCTGCTGGCGGGTCCGGCCCTTGCGGCGAGTCCTCCGGTTGCCGGTAATCGGCCTGGTTGCTCAATTCGCGTCGCGCGACCGACCAACGACCGACCATGCTTGCGGAAACCGACCAGATTGTCGTCGAGCTGCTCAAGCAGATGCGCCAGTGGCAGGCCAACGGGGGCCCCGACAAGGTTCTGCCGGGTGTGCTGGAGCGGATTCAGGGGATGCCGGGGGTAGCCGGGGCGGCCCTGATGCCCGCCTGGCCGCAGTCCAAGCCTGAACTGCCGTACTGCTCGACGGCCTGGGACGCCAACTACCTGAACGATGCCCACCACCTGCGATCGCTGGCCCAGTATCTGAGCCGGGTCAAAGAGACCACTTACCATCGTCGCTGCCATGGGGATCCGCCGGCCCTACGCTGGCTGGCCGGCGGCCTGCGGGTCTGCGATTCCACCCGCTTCGCGTTCGTCCCGCTGCGTCCGTTCATCCCCAGGGAATTCGCCGGCGACCGCGTCTTCGAGCTGGTGCTGGTGGTGGCGCTGGCCCCCGCCCCGCAGGAGGAAGAGGCGGTGCCGGAACTCCACAAAGAGGACTTCGAGTTCCTGGCCTGGGCGATCGCGAACCTCAAGGTCAATCTGGAATCGACCCGGCTGGCCCGGCGACACCGGGAACTGGCTATCAGCATCGACGAGGGCGTGACCCAGCTTCTCAGCCAGACGCCGCCCTGGCAGAGCGGCCAGACACATTTCGGGGAGCTGGTGGAGAACATCCGGGCGCTGATGAACTGCGACACCTGTCAGCTCTATCTGCTGCCCCAGTACGCGGCCTGCATCAAGTCCAGGTCAGCCGACCGCATCTGGCTGGTCGCCGAGCAGGTCGCGGATCGCCGCGGTCTGCGATATCTGCGCGGCGAGCCATCGCTGATCACTTACCTGTGGCGCAACAGCATTACTTCTCCGCTGAACATCCCCAATGTTCTGGAAAGTCCGGAGTTCTCGCAATTTGCGCTTACCAAGCTGGGCCTGACCCGGCACTTTCTGGGCGTGCTGCTGACCACCAAACCCTATGAGGCCATCGGAGTCCTGGCCCTGCGTGAAAAGTACGGCCGGGCCCCCGACGGGTACATGTGCATCACCGAAGACGGGTTTTCCCACGATGACACCAAGCGCCTGGAACACCGGGCCGCCGAACTGACCCGGCTTCTCGAGCTGCACCGCGGCCGGCTCCTGGCGCCCGACGTCCGAGAGCAGATCGAAGGCGAGGTCGAGTCTATCCGCCATGATCTGTGTGCCGACACGTGTCAGCTCTACCTGACGCCCGCGGTCCAGGGAGCCCCCTCGGAGGGCGGCGAAGCGTACATGGAGTTGTATTATCACGGGCGGCAGCACTGGCTGTGCGAAGCCAACTACCAGACCGGCGAACGGCTCACCGGTCAGGTGCTTGCCGGCCAGCCGATCAATGAGCCAGACGTGTTGCTGCGATTCCGAGAGACCGACTCATCCACCCCGGGCGGGGCCCGCAAGCGGCCCGGAAAGTATCGACTATCGCAACACTTCCTGGCGGTACCGGTGCCGGCCCCGGCCGCATTTGGAGATGAGCCCGCAGCCGGCGGGGCGATCGGCGTGCTGAAAGTCCGGGACCGCCTCCAGAAGGACCGGGTCACCCTGGCCGCCCAGGGCTTCACCAGCGAAGACCAGCATCTGCTCCAGGCTTTCGCCCGCATGATCTCAGTCAAAATCGCGATTCGCGAGCACATGCTCCGCCGCGAGCGCGAGCAACTGGTGCAAACCAGCGAGGTCGCCCATGACATCCGGCACGACCTGGGCAACGCCCTCTGGGCCGCCAAGCTCCAGCTCAACGATCTGCCCCTGGCCAAGAACCTGGAGTATCTGCCCGAACTCCTGGCGGACGCCGCCCGCATGGTGGACCGATCCTGGATTGCGGCCAAGGTCGCCGGCGGAACCTACGCCCCGCCCGACGGCGGCCAACGCACCTGCGACCTGACCGCACTGCTGCGCGATCTGTTCCGCTCGGCCGACCGCTGCCTGGCCCCAGACCCCGAGTCGGGCGCCAACCTCCTCATTCAGTCCTTGCCCTTCCCAGGCACCGACCTCCGCGTCCGGTGCGATCAGACCTTGCTGGAGGTGGCCATCCTGGCGCTCCCGGTCTGGCTGTATCACCAGGCGCTCGCGGCCGGGTGGGCCGATGCTGGCCAGCAACTGCCCATTACCCTGGGGGTCGAGCCGCTGGAGCGGACCGTGCGGCTGCAATTCATCGCCCCGGTGGGATGTCCATGGCCAACCCTGGCCGACCAGGAAAAGAGCACCGCCGGCGTGGTCCACATCAACTACCCCAAATTGCTTAGCTGCCCGATGATTTCCTGGGATGCCCTGGCCGGCAAGCTCGCCTATTACGATGCCCAATTGACCTGGAAGCCGGAGGCCAAGCAGACTCAAATCTGGATCGACCTGGAGCTGGTCCGCAACGGACACGGTACAGACACCTCTGCCAGCAAGCTGGCTGCACCCGATCTGTGCGGTACGGCGTAATTGCCGAGCTGTGCCCGGGGGCGGACCCGGCCCGACAGCGGACCTCCGACCGAGCGGCCGGCCTCGTTGACCGCCCGGACACCAGAGACAAGAATGGTATCTGAGTGTCCCTGACCTGTGCGCAGCCTCCATCGCTGCCGGCCGGGAGTGCCCAGCCCCGCCGGATGTGGGCCGCCCAGTCAGGGTGGACCCCAGGCTGGAAACCCGCTGCTGTCCAGGATACCCACGTATGCCAGACTCAACACTGCTTTGGAAGCCGTCACGCCAGCGCGTCGAGCAGTCCCAGATGTACGACTTCATGCACCGCATCGCTCAGCGGCACGGAGTTAAGGCCGAGTGGGAGCCCCTTCGCCGCTGGTCGGTCGAGAGACCAGACCTGTTCTGGGAGGAGTTGCTATCTTACGTCGGCATCCAGCCCTCCAAGCCGCATCGGCAGGTGATGACCGGGTCGGGCATGCTGGGCACAAAGTGGTTCCAGGGCATGGAGCTCAATTACGCCCGCCATCTACTTCGCTTCGACGGTCCCGAACCGGCCATCTGGTTCGAAAGCGAGCTGGGCGGACGCAGCGAGATGTCTCGTCGAGAGCTGCGAGAGGAGGTCGCCCGCTGCGCCGCGGCCCTGCGACAGGCCGGCGTCCAGCCGGCCGACCGCGTAGCCGGCTTCATGCCCAATATTCCACAGACCGTCGTGGCCATGCTGGCCACCGCCAGCCTCGGAGCGATCTGGTCCTCCTGTTCGCCGGACTTCGGCGTCCGCGGCGTGTTGGACCGGTTCGGCCAGATCCAGCCCAAGGTGCTGGTGGTCACTGATGGATACACCTACGGCGGCAAACGCTTCGAGACCCTGCCACGGGTAGCCGAGATGCTGCCGCAGCTTCCGAGCGTGCAACGTGTCGTGGTGGTCCCATTTCTGGCTGAAAGCACCGGGCCAGGGGCCGCCCCGCCCGACCTCTCCTCGGTCCGGGACGCGGTCCTTTGGCGCCAGTTCCTGGGGCCGACCCACCAGCCGGCACCGGAGCTGAGCTTCGAGGAAGTGCCCTTCGACCACCCGCTGTTCATCATGTACTCCTCCGGGACCACCGGGGTGCCCAAGTGCATCGTGCACGGCCACGGCGGAACCCTGCTCCAACACATGAAGGAACTGATGCTGCACACCGATTTGCGGGCCGGCGAACGCATTTTCTACTTCACCACCTGTGGCTGGATGATGTGGAATTGGCTGGTCAGCGGCCTGGGCGTCGGGGCCACCCTGGTCCTCTTCGAAGGCAACCCCGGCTACCCCACCATGGACCGACTCTGGCAGATGGCCGAGCAAACCCGACTCCAGGTCTTCGGGACCAGCGCCAAGTACATCGCCACCTGCGAACGAGCCGGCCTGCATCCCGGGGCCCAGCACGATCTGTCGGCCCTCCGCTGCATCTGCTCCACCGGCTCGCCCCTCAGCGCCGAACTGTTCCGCTGGGTCTACCAGGAAGTCAAGAGCGACCTTCAACTGGCCTCGATCTCCGGCGGCACCGACATCATCTCCTGTTTCATGCTGGGCAACCCCATGCTGCCGGTCTACGCCGGCGAAATCCAGTGTCGGGGACTGGGCATGGACGTGCAGGCCTGGGACGACCAGGGCCGCCCAGTCACCAACCAGAAGGCCGAACTGGTCTGCTGCACCCCCTTCCCCTGCCAGCCGGTCGGATTCTGGAATGACCCCGACGGCTCCAAATACCGCTCGGCCTACTTCGAGTACTTCCCCAATGCCTGCGTCTGGCGACACGGAGATTTCATCGAAATCACCGATACCGGCGGCGTCATCGTCTACGGACGCTCGGACGCCACCCTCAACCCGGGAGGCGTGCGGATCGGTACCGCTGAAATATATCGCATCGTCGAAGGTCTGCCGGAAATCGCCGACAGCGTGGTAGTCGGCAAGGATACGCCGGACGAGGACGTGGAAGTGTGCCTGTTCGTGGTGCTCAAGGGGGGGCAGAAGCTGACCGCGGAACTTGAGCAGAGGATCCGCACCGCGATCGCCGAGGGGGCGACCAAGCGGCACGTTCCCAAACACATCCGGCAGGTGAGGGGCATCCCCTACACGATCAACGGCAAAAAGGTCGAAATGGCGGTCCGCCGAACAATCCACGGGCAGGACGTGCCGAACAAGGACGCGCTGGCCAATCCCGAGGTGCTGGCCGAATATCAGGGGATCGTCTGACAAACCCTCCACAACGCGGCCCCAGTAAGAAAATAACCTGCCTCCGTGGAAAAGCTGGCGTGCGAGAAAAGGCTGGCCGGGATTAATCACGAAGCTTCGACCCGCGTCGCGCCGGGTTCGGCACCATGCGGCTGATCGGCGAGGCCGGTCCCCATTTTTGACGAAGCGTCAAGTAAAGCAGGTAAAATGGCGCGGAAATGGTGAATCGAAATCCCTGCGCCCAAGAGGTCCGGAAATTCGGCTTGGTAAACCTGGTCGGCCTGCTGGTCATCGGCGGCCTGCTGTGGCTGGCCGAGTGGCACAGGCTTCGAGCCGGGCAGGCTCTGATGCACTGGTCGGGGTCGGCGCTCCAATGGGGCGCGGTGATCCTGGCCGGGCTGGGAGTGCTTATCGGACCGGTGTGTCTGGCATCCCGGGCCGCCGGGCGCCGGATTTATGTGGTGTGGATGACCGCGGCAGTCGGCATCGGGGTCGTGGTCACCTTCGTGCTGCTGACCATCCTGTACTTCGTGCTGCTGCCGTTCTTCTTATTCATACGCCTGAAAGACCCCCTGAGGCTGGCAAGGTCGCGCTCCGCCGACAGCTTCTGGGAAGATCATCCGCACCATCCGGCTACCCTGGAGCGCATGCTGCGGCCCTTCTGAATGAGACTACCTGAATCGGACCGAGGAGCGAGAACGCCAAGCGCCAGCGAGACAGCATGCTGGGCGGTTCCGCTTCCTCGCCGCGCCCGGATTGAGGTCCGGATCGGCGTTGCCGGCTCCCGACCCCGCCTTAAGTCCGCTTGGGTACCCTGAGCCTGCCCTGGCGCAAGGAACGGAAGATCGGCGTGTACGTTTTGGGAATCTCCTGTTATTACCACGACTCAGCCGCAGCCCTGGTTTGTGACGGCCAACTGGTCGCCGCGGCCGAAGAGGAGCGTTTCAATCGGCAGAAGCACTACAACGGGTTCCCGTCGGCGGCGATCAATTACTGCCTCGCCCAAGCGGGGCTGGCCATCGACCAGGTGGATTACATCGGCTTCTATGAAAAGCCGCTGGTCAAGTTCTCTCGGATCATCGAGACGGTCTTGGCCTCCTGGCCGCGGAGTTACTGGACCTGGATCCGCAGCATGCCGGTCTGGCTGACGACCAAGCTGCACATTGGTCGCACGATCCAGAAGGAGCTGGGCACCGACAAGGACATCTACTACTGCCAGCACCACCTGGCCCACGCGGCCAGCGCTTTTCTGGTTTCCGGCTTCGACGAAGCGGCAGTGTTGACCGCCGACGGCGTCGGCGAGTGGGCCACGACCGCCTGGGGAGTCGGCCGGGGCAATGATCTGTACATCGAGAAGGAGATCCGCTTCCCGCATTCGGTCGGCCTGCTGTTCAGCGCTATCACGGCATATCTGGGGTTCCGCGTGAACGATGCCGAATGGAAGGTCATGGGGTTGGCCCCCTATGGCCGGCCGACCTACCTGGATCAGTTCCGCGAAGTGGTGGACGTTCGCGAGGATGGCAGCCTGCGGCTGAACATGAAGTACTTCGCGCACCATTACTCGGTCAGTCGCATTTTCAACCGCCGCTGGGAGGCGCTGTTCGGGCGGCCGCAGCGTCCGCGGCACGCCGAGCTGGAAGAGTTTCACCAGGACATTGCTCATTCGGGCCAGAAGATCGTCGAAGAAATCATGGTGAAAATGGCCCGGCACGTGCATCAGCGGACTGGTTTGGACAACCTGTGCGTGGCCGGCGGGGTGGGGCTGAACTGCGTCGCCAACTGGCGGATGCTGAACGAATCCGGCTTTAAGAACATTTTCATTCAGCCGGCGGCCGGCGACTCGGGTGGGGCCCTGGGCACGGCCTTCTATCTGTGCAACTCGGTGCTCAAGCACCCCCGCACCTTTGTGATGAAGCACGCTTGCTGGGGGCCGCAGTTCACGGGTGCGGAAATCGAGGCCGCCCTGGCCCGACGAGGGCTTTCTTACGAATACTTCCCGCGCGAGGAAGACCTGCTGACCGAGACTGCCCGGCTGATTGCCGAAGGCAAGGTGGTCGGCTGGTTTCAGGGTCGGATGGAGTTCGGGCCGCGGGCCCTGGGGTCGCGCTCCCTGCTGGCGGACCCGCGCAACCCGCGGATGAAAGAGATCATCAATGCCAAAGTCAAGTTTCGCGAGGCTTTCCGGCCCTTCGCGCCCAGCATGCTGAAGGAACACGCCGCCGAGTACTTCGAGATGCCCGTCGGCATGGACGCGCCCTTCATGCTTCTGGTGCCGCCGGTCCGTCCGGAAAAACGCGGCATCATCCCAGCCGTCACCCACCAGGACGGCACCGGGCGGGTCCAAACCGTCACTGAGGAAGTGAACGGCCGCTATTATCGGCTGATCAAAGCTTTCGCCGCCTTGACCGGCGTCCCGGTCGTGCTGAATACCTCGTTCAACGTCCGGGGCGAGCCGATCGTATGCACGCCGCAGGACGCGATCAATACGTTCGTAAACACCGGCATCGACGTGCTGGTAATGGGTGATTACCTGGTACGGGAGAAGCCGGGGCAGGTCGACTTCGAGGCCGGGCTGCGGCGGAGCATCGCCCTGGAGTCCGTCCCGCTGACCGGCTAGGCTCTCAAATGACCGTACGCCAGTGTCCAAGGTCGATCAGAACACGAAGTGTTCGCCAGCACCGGCAGTCGGGACACTGGTCGGCGCTGGGGAATGGCAGACTGTCATGGAGCCGCTCCAGGCATCCAGCGTCGCGACAGTAGGATCAAGCTGCCAATGGCCAAACAATCCCTCTTGCGAGAATTCTTCGCTTTTGTCCGTTACGAGAAGAAGTGGTGGCTGATCCCGCTGGGGTTGCTGCTACTGCTGCTGGGGGCGATGACGATCTTCGCCAGTTCCTGCCCGCTGGCACCCTTCGTCTACCCCCTGTTCTGACCCCGTAGGCAGAGCCGTCCGGCGGCGGCACCGCCGGGGCGCCGGGGCTGGGGTGCTCAAGTCCAGCGGCTCGGCATCCGAAGGATTATGAGACAGCCCGAGGCTGGCGTGTGAGACTGTGAGGTTGGTCCGTGGCGTACCGCAAAGTAGTGTTGATGTATCACTCGGTGAGCACGCCGGAAGTGCCCGCCGTCCTGGGCAGTTTCCCGATCCCGCTGGCTCGCTTCGTCCACCAGGTTCGGCAGGCCCAGGCCCGGGGATGGCGTTTCGGCCGGCTGTCAGAAGCGCGGCAGCCGGTATCTGCCAACACTTTGTACATCACCGGCGACGATGGCACGGTGGACTGGGCCCAGAACGTGCTGCCCTGGTGCGAGAGGCACGGGATCCCCACCCACACCGCTCTGATTACCGGGCCCTGGCTGCCCGATCCGATCTACCCGGTTTCGCATCGGTTGCAAATTCTGCTTTCGCGGCCCGGCTGGCGGTTTCCGGTCCCGTCTTTGACCGACCGGCAGCGAGCCTACATCGACCAGATTTACGCTTATGAAAAGGATCCTCGCCGGCGCTATCTCAAGGGGGCCTGCAACCTGGTTTTGGATGACGCTCAGGCTCGGGAGCTGCTAGGGCCGATCGATGAAGAGGAGAGCCGCCTGCTGAAGGCCCGGTTTGCCGGGCCGGGGGAGTATCGCGGCTACCGTTATGCCGAGTTCGGGGTCCACACGGTAAGCCATCGCGCCTTCGGCGGCGACCCGGAGCAGTATGTACGCCAGGAAGTCCTGCCCTGCCGCGAGATGATGCTGGCCAATGGGCTGAGGCCCACCCGCTACCTGGTATTGCCGATGCGCCCGCAGTTCGGGGCCACCGTTGAGCAGATCACGCCGGCTCTGAAGGCGGCGGGCTTCGAGGGCACGCTGGAAGCCATCGGTGAGTGGGACGGTGAGAGCTTCGCCATGCCGCGGATCGACGCCAAGGATGTGGAAACCTTTCTGGGCCTGGACCCCTGGGTGGAGGAGCAACCGGCCAGTTCGCCGGATCAGGAGGCACCCTCGCAGACCTCCTCCTGCGGGTCCTCGGGCCGGTGACCAGCATGAGCGATCGAAGCGTCGTTTTGTATCAGCCGCGCTATGAGCCGCCCGGCGGACAGATGAAGGCCATCGCTCCCCTGGCCCTGCTCTATCTGGCCGGCGCGCTCGAACCTCACGGATACCAGGTCGAGATCATCGACGCTCAGATCGAGGCCGACCCGCTGGGCCGGCTGCGATCCGCTGCCAGCGGCGCCCTGGCCCTCGGCATTACCGCCATGAGCGGCTATCAGCTCAAAGGGGCGCTGGCCGCGGCCGAGGCGATGCGAGCGGCCCAGCCCGCTTTGCCCATCATCTGGGGCGGGTGGCATCCGTCGCTGTTGCCGGAGCAAACCGCCGCCGACCCATTGGTCGACGTGGTGGTCCGCGGCCCGGGCGAGGACACCCTGCGGGAACTGCTGGACCGGATCACTGCCGGCCAGGAATGGACCGGCGTGCAGGGAATCACCTACCGTCGCAAAGACCAGATCGTCAGCGAACCGGATTGGCCCTTATCCGGCTTGGATCCGCTGCGCCGCCTGCCCTTCGAGAAACTGCGAATGGACCAGTACGGGGGTCGGATGAACTGCGGCGAGGACTGGGGCGCGAACTTCTCCTGGGTCAGCGGCCCGCCGTTCCCGTATACCTCCTCCTGCGGCTGCCCTTATCAGTGCCGCTTCTGTGCGGCCACCAAGGTCTACAAACGCAAGTGGTCGGCTCTGCCGGTGGAGAAGACCCTGGACGAACTGGAGGAGCTGCATCGGCGGTACGGCATCCAGGTCATTTACTTCATTGATCCCGAGTTCTTCATCAACGCCCGACGCGCGGTGGGGATCATGGAGGGAATCGTGGCCCGTGGCCTGCGGTTGTTCTGGAAAGCGCAAGTCCGACCAGAACACATCGTGCGTCTGGGCCTGGAGCACATGCGTCTGGCCCACCGGAGCGGCTGTCGTCAGCTTGAAATCGGGGCCGAGTCGGGCTCGCCGGAGATCCTGGAAATGATCCGCAAGGAGAGTCCGCCCGAGGCCGCCCTGGAGGCGGCGGCCATCCTCCGGCAAGTCGGGATCACGGCCCAGTTCAACCTGATGTTCGGCTTCCCGCGTGAGAATGGTCGGCACATCCGGGAGACGGTGCGGTTCGCCGCCCAGCTCAAGCGGATCAACCCGGACTGCCTGCTGCCGATGTACTACTTCGCTCCCCATCCCGGCATTCCGCTGGAACAGGAGGCGCGGGAATACGGTTATCGGCCGCCGGAATCACTGCGGGAGTGGGCCGAGCACACCACGACCTACAGTGAGCCGGTCATGCCCTGGATTTCCCGGCCGCGGCAGCTCAAGGACCGGATCCTGCGTGCGATCACCTTCTACCTTCCCTTGGCCTACCCGGGCGACGTGACCCGCGGGACGCTCCGCCACGTGCGAGCCCGGATGCGTCGCTGGCCGGAAGCGCTATGGCTGTGGCCGGCGCATGTGCTGGCCCGCCTGCGCGTCAAGCTGGACTTCTACGACTGGCCCTGGGAGTGGCGACTGTTCCAGCGGCTGGCCGGGGCGGCCTGAGGGGCGACTCGGACCGGCCCGGCAGCCGCAGCCTCGCCCTGCGGTACCGCTATCCGGTCTGGCACAGGCGCTGAGGGGGGCTTATACTACCGGTTTTGGCTGTCTGTGAGGCTCGGACGCCTCGCTTCAGATCGGAGGCTCGTGCATGGGCACAGTTCCAGTCGACCGTATTCGCAACCTGGCTCTGGTCGGACATTCCGGGGCCGGCAAGACCACGCTGGGCGAGGCCATCCTGTATAAGGCCGGCCTGACCACTCGTCTGGGAAGCGTGGATGACGGCACCAGCCTGCTGGACTTCGACCAGGAGTCCCGCGAACGCAAGCACACCGTCGACTCCTGCCTGTTCCACCTCCAGCACGAAGGTCACCTGCTCAATTTCATCGACACTCCCGGCATGCCCGACTACTGCGGTCAGGCCATTGCGGCCAATGCGGCGGTCGAAACCGCGGTGGTAGTGGTTTCCGCCGCGTCCGGCATCGGCGTAAACACCCGCCGAATGTTCAACACCGCCAAGTCCTACGGTCTGGCTCGGATGATCGTGGTCAGCCGGCTGGACGCCGAGAATGCCAACCTGCCCGACGTCCTGGCGGCCATCCGCGAGACCTTCGGCAAGGAGTGCCGGCCGATCAATCTTCCGACCGGCGGGGGGAAGGCGGTGGTCGACTGCCTGGAGCGGGATTCCGGCCCGACCGACGTTCTGGATCTGGCCGAATGCCATACCGCCCTGATCGACGCGATCGTCGAAACCGACGACGAGCTGATGGAACAGTTCATGGAGTCGGGGTCGGTTCCGCCTGAGAAGCTGGCCCCGGCCATCAGCAAGGCGGTGGCGGCCGGGCACCTGATCCCGGTGCTCTTCGTCAGCGCCAAGCACGATGTGGGCATCAAAGAGCTGCTGGATGCGATCGTGAAGTACGCGCCCTCCCCGGTGGTCGGCAAACGGCGGTCGCTGCTGGTCGGCGAGGGTGACGCCGCCAGGGAAACTCCGATCGAGCCGTCGGCCGACGGCGAGTTCCTGGCCCAGGTCTTCAAGATCACCTCCGATCCCAAGAGCAACATCAAGTACTCGGTGGCTCGGGTTCATCGGGGCAGTCTGACCGCCGACGGACAGGTCTTCGTGGCCGGGGAGCGCAAGGGCCAGCGGCCCGGGCATCTGCTCAAGCTCCACGCCGCCGAGCACAGCGAAGTGGAGGCCGCCTGCGCCGGCGATCTGGTCGCGTTCGCCAAACTGGACTTCAAGATCGGGGACGTGCTGATGGCCAAGGCCGGCGAGGGCCGGATCCTGATGCCCAAAACGCCCACCCCCATGTACGCTCTGGCCCTGGAGCCTAAATCCCGCGCCGACGTGGAGAAGATCAGCAGCGCCCTCCAGCGACTGGCCGAGGAAGACCCCTGCTTCGAGTACCAGCGCGACCCGGAGACCAACGAGCTGGTCATGCGCGGCCTGGGAGACCTGCACCTGACGGTCATGCAGAGCAAAATGAAACAACATTTCAAGGTCGAAATGACCACGAAGACCCCCAAGATCCCCTACCGCGAAACCATCTCCACCTCGGTCAAGTACGTCGAGTACACCCACAAAAAACAGACCGGCGGCGCCGGCCAGTACGCTCGAGTGTTCATCGACCTGGAGCCCAACGAGCGCGGCAAAGGCTACGAGTTCATCGACAAAATCTTCGGCGGGGTCATCGACCAGGCCTTCCGCCCCAGCGTGGACAAAGGCATCCGCGACCAGATGAAGCGCGGCGTGATCGCCGGCTACCCGGTGGTCGACGTGAAGGTCTCATTGGTGGACGGCAAAACCCACCCGGTCGATAGCAAGGACATCGCCTTCCAGATCGCCGGCCGCCAGGTCTTCAAGAAAGCCTTCGTGCAGTGCAAACCGATCCTGCTGGAGCCGATCGTCAGCCTGGAGGTAACCGTGCCGACCGAATTCATGGGCGAGATCACCCGCGACATCGCCGGCAAACGCGGGCAAATCCTGGGGCAGGATATGCTGCCGGGCAACCAGGTCTGCGTGCGGGCCCAGGTGCCGCTGGCCGAGGTGGCCAACTACGCCTCGCAGCTCAAGAGCGTCACCGGCGGGCAAGGCAGCTACATGATGGAGCTGAGCCACTACGACGTGGTCCCGCCCAACATCCAGCAGCAGATCGTCGCCCAGTACAAGGCCAAGGAGGAAGAAGAGAGCTGAGCCGCCGCCCGTCCCGACAAGCCCCCGGGCGCCCGACTCCCGACCGAGCGGTCACCGTCCCTCCGCCGAGGGGCAGTCCGCGGCCAGCAGGCACTCCCCGCACTTGGGCTTTCGAGCCAGGCATACCCGCCGACCGTGCAGAATGAGAGCATGCGCCAGATAGGTCCAGTCCGCCTGCGGGAACAGCTCCATTAGATCGTGCTCGATCCGTTCCGCATCCTTGCTGTCACGGGCGGTGCGGATCAATCCCAGCCGCTCAGCCAGCCGGCCGACGTGCGTGTCGACCACGATCCCCACGTTCTGGCCAAACCAGGTTCCCAGCACGCAATTGGCGGTCTTTCGAGCCACCCCCGGCAGTCGCAGCAACTCCTCCATGCTAGCCGGTACCTGCCCGTCGTGCCGCTCGCAAAGCAAACGAGCCATTCCCAACAGATTCCTGGCCTTGTTGCGGAAGAACCCGGTCGAGCGAATGGCCGCCTCCAGCTCGGCCGGCTCAGCCGCCGCCAAGGCCGCCGCCGTGGGATATCGCCGAAACAGGTCCGGCGTAACCTGGTTCACCCGCTCATCGGTGCATTGAGCCGAGAGGACCGTCGCCACAAGCAATTCATAGGCGTTGCGATGATGCAGCGCGCAAGTCGCATCGGGATAGGCCACCCGCAGCTTGGATAGAATCCGCCCAGCTCTTTCGGCCCGGCTGGCCTGGTCCTCGGCGGGCTTCTCGGCAGACCGGCGTCTGCCCGGCCCACGCCCCCCGGCCGCAGCCCGTCCGGCCCCTTTCGTTGTCGGTGCCCGACGCGATTCCCTGACTCCGCTCGTACCCTGGCGCCTTCGTGGCTTGGTTGCTTTACTTCTCACGGGTTCCACCCTGACATGCGCCGCCGCGTTATGGACCAGGCGCCAGTGTACGTCCGAGGCTCGGTTCCGGGCAATTGCCGTCTGCTGCTCTTCGCTTCCCGGCAGCTCCCACGCCTTTTGCCTCCCGGCTAGTATGGGCAATCGTCAACGACTACTGGAGCCGCCAGCGTGTCCGCTTTGCAGTTCGACCACAGTGCCGAGCCGTTGAACTGTTCCGCCGTCCTGACCCACCACTGGCTGGTTCGTCGGCGGGGGGGCGAGAAAGTGCTGGAAGCCCTGGCGGAACTGCTGCCGGACAGCCCCATTTACACTCTGGTATTCGATCCGGCCGGCATGGCCGGGTCCAGGCTTGTCGATCGTCAGGTGTATACCTCGGGCCTGCAAAGACTTCCGGGCGCCATCCGACACTATCCCAAGCTGCTGCCGATCCTGCCCTGGGCGTTCCGGCGTATGAAGCTCCCGCCGGTCGAACTGGTCGTCTGTTCGGACGCCGCCATCGCTAAGGCTATGACGCCCCATCGGTCAAGTAAGCTGGTGTGTTACTGCCACTCGCCAATGCGATACGTCTGGGACTTGGCTGACCAGCATCAAAGGGCGTTGCCGGCTCCGCTGCGTCCATTCTGGCCATTAGTTTGCCAAGGGCTGCGCCAGGCCGACCGCCGGGCGGCCCAACGGGTTGACCTCTTCGTCGCCAACTCGCGGACCGTCGCCGACCGCATCCAGCGGCACTATGGCCGCCAAGCGACCGTGGTCTACCCGCCGGTCGACATCCCCCCGGCCCCGACCACCGGTCCGCGGAGTGATTTCTACTTGTGCGTTGGCTACCACACGTCGTACAAGCGGCTTGACCTGGCGGTCGAGGCGTGCCGGCGTCTCGGCCGCCGGCTAGTCGTCATTGGCGATGGGCCAGACATAAAGCGCATTGATCCACAACAAAACCCCCATGTTCGACTCCTTGGCTGGCAGCCGACCACAGTGGTGGACCAATACCTTGGCAGGGCCGCCGGTCTGCTTTTCCCGGGGGAGGAAGACTTCGGCATGGTTCCGGTCGAGGCCATGGCCCATGGCTGTCCCGTAATCGCTTACGGCCGCGGAGGGGCCACCGAAACGGTCATCGACGGCCAAACCGGCCTCCTATTCGACCAGCAAACGGTGGATTGTTTGGTTTCCGCGATTCGGCGGCGTGAACAAACTACGTTTGACCCCGTGGCCATGTACAACCACACCGCACAATTCGGCAAGTCTCGGTTCATCAAACAGATGCGCGATCTTCTCGCGGCCCAACTTGGTCGCCTCGCGTGAACTCTCCGTCGCTGGAGCCTACAGATCTCCCCGTCCGCCAGCCGGGCCTGCCTCAGGACCCGCCCTTTCTCCCACCCCGCGCATAGCTGGACCTGGGGCGAGCGGCCGAAAAACAAAAATCTTTTCGCCGCCTAAGTATTTGCCTGTCAGCAACGTAAGCAAATAGGTCCAAAAATCGTACCACTTCAGCTTGACGAATGCGGATCCTTACGGTACTGTTTTGATAACTTTCTCCTCTGGGATCAGACGGGACGACGACGTGGGTGTGTTTGGGCCGGTCTGATTTCGAGGGTAGCACCGGCTGATGCCGGGCCAACCCTAGGCGAGCTCCAGCGGCTCGCCTTCTTGTTGCGCGTCTGCCGTCCAGCCGCAACATGCACTGCTGCGGCAACCCCAACCCATCAGAACCCCAAGCGTCAGGGCAACCCTGAGCGTTGGGGCTCCGATTCCACAAGTCGCATTCTCCGTGCGGCACTACACTAGTTTCCGGGGCGCTCTTGCGGGTTGCTGGGGTTCATCAATGACGGATCCAGCTCGCGGGCTTGCCGGTATGCTTCCGCCGCCCGCGCGTGCTGGCCAAGGGAGGAGTAGCAAAACCCAAGGTTGAACAGCAAGCGCGCATTGAGCCCCCGGATTCGGTCCCGGGTGCGGTTGAGCCACAGGGCCCGCTCGAACTCCTCGGCGGCGGCCGCGAGCTGTTGTCGTTCGATCAGCACGCAGCCCAGGCGAAAACGAGTGCGGGCACTGTCGCGACCGGCCAAAGCCCGCCGAAGCAGCTCCTCAGCCCGGGGCAGGTCCCTTTTGAGGAAATAGACATCGCCCAGCGCGCTTAGCGCACTGGGTGATGGGTTGTGGGCCACGACGCAGCTCCAGAAGCTCTCCGCGTCGCGGTACACGCCGCACTGCCGCCAGGTCAGCACCCCGAGGCTCAGCAGCAGGGCCGCCGCCAGGCCCGCTCCGGCGTACGCCGCCCGACGCCCCAAGCGCGCGGCAAGGCGCGTAACCAGAGCTGCCAGGCCCGCGAAGATGCCCAGGCTGGGGATGTACTGGTAGTGATCCCCGACAAACGACTTGGCCAAATACCCGAAGTCGATCAGGCCGCTGGTGGGGGTTAAACCGATCACGAAGAACAGTATCGCCGCCAGCGGGGAGCGACCGATCCGCCGACGGAGCAGCCAGGCTGCGACGATCACGACGGCCAGGCCCAACGGAAATACGTAGGCCCCGATCGCACCCGTATCGACCGGCCAGTGCGGGTAGATGGGGATCAGGTTGACGGGCACCAGCAGCTTGGCCAGGTAGAACCACATCGCCCGGCCCACAATGAGCAGACGCTGGACCGCCGACAGCCCGGACTCGAACGATTTACCCTCCAGAAGCGTGTTTTCACGCCAAAACGTGACTGCGACCAACAGTACTGATAGGCAGACCAACGGCCCCAGTAGGAGGAGATACTTCCCGCTCCGGGCCGGGCGACGCCACCAGATCCACAACAGTAATGCGGCTGGCAGCGTGCAGATGACCGTCTTGCTCAGCAACCCCAGCAGGAACGTGGCCAGGCTGACCGCGTACCACGGTCGGGAACCGGTTCGCGCGAAGCGCAGCCAGGCCAGTGCGGCCAGGAAATAGAACGTGGCCGACAAAACATTTTTCCGTTCGGCCAGCCAGGCGACTGACTGCACCTGTACTGGATGCACCGCGAAGAGCAGCCCGCCCAGCAGGGCACCCGGCACGCCCAGGCGGTAAAGCAGCAGCCACACCAGCACCGCGTTGACCGCGTGCAGCCCGAGGCTGACCAGGTGATAGCCCCGTGGGTCCACGCCCCACAGGCGGAACTCGGCCCAGTGCAGGGAGAAGGTCACCGGGTAGTACGGGACGCCCGGGGGGTAAGCCTGCGGGCTGGTCCAGATTCGCGCCAGCCCACTGGCTGTCCGCAGCAACTGGTTTTCTTCGATGTAGTCCGTGTCATCGAAACGGACGTACCCGGCCCGCACGACCGGCAAATACGCCACGAGGGCCGAGCCCACGATCAGCGCCAGCCGAACCATCATCCCGCCCGGCGTCAGATGAGCCGGACCGGTGGCCACCGTGTGCCCGCCGGGGGCTAAGGCGGCGCTGCCGGAGCCCGCGACTCTCTGACCGGTTTGGGCTCGGTGTTTCCTGCGGGCCATCGCAGTCGCCGGCGCCGGGTCAGCTACTTGCGCAGCTCTCGTTCGGCGGCCTGAAGTGCGGCTCGAGCGCTGTCGGACTTCGGGTCCAGTGCCAGCACCTGGCGGAAGCAGTCCGCCGCTTGGCCGAACATACCCAACTGGTGATAAGCCTCTCCAAGAGCCTGCAAATTGTAGGTATTGCGCGGCTCGGCACGGACTGCCGCCTCCAGATGCTCCCGGGCCTGGTCCCAGCGCTGCAATCGGCTAAGCGCGGTGCCCACCATCGCCTCGGCGGCGGCATCCCCCGGCAGTTCACTGAGCACCCGGTTAGCCTGCGCCAAAGCGTCTTCCCAGCGCTGCATACCCATCAGGGCCGAAACGTACCGAAGCCGGATGTGCGCGTCCTCCGGCACCACCGCCAGGGCTTGTTCCAGCACCTGGGCAGCCTCGACATATCGGCCCTGACGGATCAGTACGACCCCCAGGTCCGAGCGTGGCGCGGGCGCTAAAGGCAGGGCCTGGACGACTTCCCTAAGCCGCCGTTCAATCTCCGTTAGCTGGCCGCCACGCCAGAGCGAGTCCCGGGCCCGCCCGTACACGCCCAGAATTCGAGCGTATGGATGCGGGTCCGGCTCCTGGGATTCGAGCAGTTCGGCTTCGCTGAAGGCCGCTCGGTCCCGGTTCCGCACCGCACCCAGGTATCCCAGGGATTCCAGCCGGGCGACTTCGGAGCTGGACAGCTTGACGGTCGAGTCACCGGCAAGTGGCGGCGGGGCTTCGGCCAGCAGGGTCCGCAGTTGCTCGCGGAGAGCCGCGGCTCGCTCCGGCTGCTCGGCCAGCAGGTCGTGCAATTCGCCAGGGTCGGTCTGGAGGTCGTACAGCCGCGGCTGGCTGGAGGCCAGGTACTTCCATTGCCCGCTGGTCAGGGCCCACAAGCGGGACAGCCGCAGCAGCGTGTGAACCTCGAACGCCTCGCTGTAGGCCGCCAGATGCAGGTCCTCGGCCGTTCCGGTCAACAGCGGCCGCAGGCTGACTCCCTGCATTTGGCTGGCTGGCTGGACGCCGGCCAGGTCGAGGATGGTCGGAGCCACATCCACCAGTCTGACCACCGCCGCTACCTCCCGACCGGACGGCACCACCCGCGGACAACGCACAATCAGCGGAACGTGCACCGTGGTCTGATACAGGAAGTAGCCGTGTTCGAACTCATCGTGCTGGTCCAGCCCTTCCCCGTGATCGCCGGCCAACACGATTAGCGTGTTATCGGCCAGCCCGAGCTTCCGCAGTTCGGCCAGCAGGCGCCCGACCTGCTGGTCCATGAAGGCGATTTCGTCCTCGTACGCCTCCGGCGACTCGCGGTCGGCCACCCGCGATGATTCATAGGGATAATGCGGATCGAAAAAATGCACCCACAGGAAGAAACGCTGGCGGGCCAGGTTACGTAGCAGTCCGATCGCGTCGTTGCAGACCTGGTCGCCCTTGCGTTCGGCGGTGTCCAGGTTCATGGTGATCCGGGCCGGCGGCACGCCGCGGTAAACATCAAATCCCTGCGCCAGCCCCGTCAGCTCATCCAGCACGAACGAGCCGACCGAGGCGGCGGTGGCGTAGCCGGCAGCTTTCATCGTCTCCGCCAGTGTGACTGCGGCCGGCACCAGCCGGTCGCTCCCATTGCGGCGGACCCCGTGCACGTAGGGGTACAGCCCCGTCAGAATCGTCGCGTGCGAGGGCAAGGTCTGCACGGAACTGGCCATGCATTGCCGGAAAAGCACGCCCTCCCGAGCCACCTGGTCAATATTCGGCGTGCGGGCAGCGCTCCGTCCGTAGCACCCGAGATAATCAGCCCGGGTCGTGTCGAGCGTGACCAGCAAGACGTTAAGGCCTCGGCCGGCGCCGTCCCGACGCGCCAGGGCATACACTCCCACCGCCGCCAGCACGCCCACCAGCCCAACCGCGGCCACCAACCAGCCCATTCGCCGCCGAGGTCGACGGACAACCGGCCTGGCCCGCTCCTCAAGGCGACGACGACGCTTGGACATCCCGCTTTCTCCCGGCCTCTCAGTCGGACCAGCTCCCCCCAACATCGCTCCCGCGCCAGGTTCCCCAGACCTGCGCGCTGGCGCGGCGTATTCCGGACCCCATGAGGCTAACCTGCGCGGCCCCCGCCGATCAAGCCCGCGTCGTCAGCAGTCCGTTGAAAAACTGCTCGACATAATTGGGGCAGTAGCGCCGGTCGCGCCAATCCGGCGCTTTCCGGCCGCCACTGCCCTCGCGCTGTGCCCGAAGGTCCAGCGCTACAATTTATCGACGGACTGTTAGCCGCCGACCAATAGCCACACGAAGCGGTTTATGTCCGCGAACGTCACATATCCGTCCCGGTCCACATCCGCCGCACAGCGCTCATCCGCAGTAGCGCTGGCCGGATCCAGGATCACTATGACGAACGGGTTGATGTCCGCAAAACCTAGTTGCCCGTCGCCGTTGACGTCCCCGGTTACGCAGTCAACGACCGACATGCGGATGGTGAAGGGAGCCGAATCGGCATAGCCGGTCGAGCCCACGTCGCGCAGTATGAATGTGCCATACCACAGGGTGCGCAGCGGGTCGTAGGCCGGGTCGTTGCAGTCCACGATGAAGATCACGTGTCGATGCAGCGTGGCCGAGCCTAGCGGAATGTAGTCGCCCGCGTACCGGATCTGAAACGTCTGATATTTGACGCGGAACGCCGGCTCCAGGTCCGCATGAGCCACCAGCCGGACTGACACGCCCGGCTGTAGCGCGAAGTAGTCGTTCTCCGGGTCGGCTTCGAAATTCGCATCGAAACCGGGAGAATCGGACCGGAAACTGTTGGACGCCGGGTAGTACGTCAACAGTCCGATGCCCAGCGCGGGGTCGAAACACGGCACGCCGTCCGGATCGAACGGCTTGGTTTTCATCTGATTGTCGCTGGATCGACCTACGCCGATGTCGCCTTCATGCTGCGCAAGAACCCGCGGCACCGCGACACCAGAGCACAACAGCACTGCAAGGATGCGCTCAACGCGGATAATAGACATTTACGCGCCTCCTCTGGTCTATGCCCGACCGTTGCGCCGCCGCAGCGCCGCCAGCCCCAGACACAACGGCACCCAGGCCGCGGGCTCCGGCGTGAACTGCACGCTGACCGGTTCGGACGCGGCATGCGTCCCAGACAGATCGAGTACCTGAAAGTTGACCGTCCAGGGCCCATGGGCCGGATCGAACATCGGGTCTTCCGTGTCGATATGCCACACGGGGTGTACGTCAAAGTGCGGCGTTCCTATGATCCACAAATCGTCTCCCAGAATCTGAAACCCCGGCTCGCCAGGCCCCACCGGTTGCCAGACTTTCATTTCCGGACTGCTGACCCACAGGACCCGCAGGGCAATATTCGCAGCCGGATCCAGCGGCTCAAAAACGCCGGGCTGCGAATGATCCGGCTCCAGGCTCACAAAGCCCGGATCGTCCAGCGCGAATCCCGCCACGCCCGGCCCCCATTCGGATGGCGGCAGCTCCCAGGGAAACAGGTCGGCATCAAACCAAACAGCTATCTGGTTGAGGGCCGGATCGATTCCAACTTCGAAGTCTTCTTCATGCGCCCACGCCAGCGGAGAGATACACAGGCTGGCAACGACGCCCCAAATCAATGCGGTCTGTTTCATTCTTGCCTTCTCCTCAGCATCGTCCCACTCTCAGCGGGCGATGGTTGGATCGTACTTGTTGAAAAGCCAGTTCACGCTGTCCGCTTCTATGCTCTGGATGGCGAAAGTCTTTTCATAAGGCAGCCGCTCGGCGTGACCGTCCACGAAGCCATAATTAGCCTCTCTGAAATGACGCTCGATCATCACCATCTCGGCCGCCTTGGACCGGTCGTCCGGGTAGAAATCCTGCCAGTAGTCCGCATGAATGTGGTCGGTCAGGGCATAAGCGCCCTCTTCGACCAGTTCAGCGAAGAAGATGGTCCCGGCCGGCCGCTTGATCCAGTCCTGCCGGTTGTAGGCATGCCCGTCGCGCCACCAGAGAGGATTGTCCTCACCGCCGGCCGCAAGGTAGTAGTTCACGGCGTAGCTGGTACGCCGCAGTTTGTTGCTGAGCGGTTTGGTCCAGTGACCGCTGCGGTCGGAGGGGCATTTGAGCAGGTTGCGGTCGCGCCCGTACTCGGGCGACACGGTGTTGATCCAGGCCCGGCTGGCGCCAGCCTCGCCACCGCCGTGCGCATAGCCCCACTCGGGGAACCAGCCCCGATTCCCGTCCGCGTACATCTGGACCGCCAAGCCAAGCATACGCAGGTTGCTCTCGCACATCACGGCGCGGGTCTGCTCACGGGCGCGACCCAGGACCGGAAGCAGAATCGAAATCAGCATCGCGATGACCGCGATGACCACCAGCAGCTCGACCAGTGTGAAACCTCCGCGCGCCCACCACCGGCGCGCTTGGACCAGCGCGCGCATGCGTCCTCCCTTGCGATTCCAGGGCCTGAGAAATCCGCCGAACGACCGCGAGCCGAGATCAGATGGCGGGTGGACCCCGTGCGCTTATCGCGCTGGTCCTGTGAAGGTGCGGGGTGTGCTCGTATGCCTGACGGACAGCAGGGGTGAGCGGAATCTCAAACCCGAAAGCTGCCTCCGGAAGGTCGCTCACGACCCCCACTGCGGTGACGCACAGTGGACAGTCCCCCTCGTGGGCGTACACGCCGGTCTGCGGCGTCCGCTGCCCGCAGACGGACGTCCGAGCGACATGCGACACGTCCTCAGGGTGCCGAGTGGAGTGATGGTGCCAGACCGAGATTGGGACCCCCAGGGTCGGCACTAGCAGCCCGGTCGCCAGGACCCGCGGTAGCCTTGCACGCCGCGTGAACATCATTGTTCCGGTCCCTCAACCTTACCCGAGCAGGCAGGGATGCAAGGGCATTATCAATATAGGCAAGTAGCCTCATGCGGTCAACTACTCGGTCGCTGCCCGGCCAGTCGTGCAGGTCCAGCCGCGCTGGGCACAACCGCTTTCGGGGCGTGAAGAAAGGCCCCCGCTGCGGCCGGTGCGGCCTTTCGTGCCCCGGCTGCGCCGCCCCCGGAACCGTGTATAAAACTGTAGCCGGCTGTCGGAAACGCCGGGCGGCGCTGTACCGCCCGGCCAAGTCGGTACAATGTGTCCCGGCGTCGGTGCGGCCGTCAGGCGGCCGGTCAGCAGAGGTGTGCACATGAGACGAACCGGATTTGCGCTCGGACTGGTCACAGCGGGCTGCTTTCTGGCGATCGCCGTTGCCCAGGATTACGACCCGGAGCGACGATCGCCCCGAAGGGGCTCGATGCCCCCGGCCGGCTTCTGGCCGACCGAGAGGATGATCGAGCTGGCCATCGATCGAATAACCGAGAAGATGGCCGAAACGTACGGCTTCGATGAAGATCAACTCTGGAACACGCGGGACCTGCTCAAGTCGCGCTTTCCGCAGTGGATGCAGGACAATCGCGCCGAGTTGCAGGCTCTGACCAACCAGTGGATCGAGACCGTGATGGCCGGCGAGCCTCCCACACCGGAGGAGGTCGCCGATTGGTCCAATCGCGCCCTGCCGCTGTTCGAGGAATTCACCGGTCTGGTGGATGAAACCATCGAAGACATGCGGACTTATCTGACCCCCGAGCAGGAAGTCCTTCTGGACGGGCAGAAGGCCTTCTTCCAGGTTGGGCTGAACTACATGCGCGACCGGCTCAACACCTGGAAGGCCGGAGGTTACGATTGGCGGACCGAGTGGCCGCGCAGCGAGGAGTTTCGACGTCAGGAGCACGTACGCCAGCAGCGGCTGCAACAGGAAGCTGAGAACGCCCGGCTGGCCGCGATGGGAATCGCACCCGCGGCCGGCAACAGCGCCCCGGACGCCGCTCCCGCAGGTCGCAACCCGCCGGCCGAACGCAAGCTCTTTCTGCCCAAGCCCGGGGAGACGGACAAAGCCCAAGATGAGTGGGCGGTTTACGTTGAGAACTTCATCAAACGCTACCGGCTCGATGAAGCCCAGCAGAATGCGGCCCGCCGATTTTTGCGAGACCAGCAGGAACTCCGGGATCGATATCTCCGCCGGAAGCTGCCCGAGATCGAAAGTCTGGAACAGCGTCAGAAGGCCGCCCAGACCGACGAGGAGCGGGCGAAGGTTCGGGCGGAAGTGGAGCAGCTCAATCGCCCCATCGAGCGCTACTTCCAGCGGCTCAAGGATCGGCTGGAAACCTTGCCGACACGCAAGCAGCGAGCGGCCGCGGCTGAGAGTGATAAGGCGGCGCCGCCGGCCACCGGCCCATCTGAGAAGACCAAGGCCGCGATGAAGCAGCAGATGGAAGCCCGGTTGGGCGCGGGAAAGAGCGAGTCGGCCCAGGGCCAGAAGGAGCCCACCAGCCAGCAGGACGCCCCCGAGTAGTGGCCGGCCCAAAAAAGCAGAGAGTCCGAGCTCGCCGTCACTCGGACCCTCCAAGCCAGGCTGCCCGCTCAAATGAGCGGTGACCCACAGCCTCACCCGGGTGTATCGTACATAGTGCTGCCCGGGGTTATTAAGCAGCGGCCCGGAAAGGCGGCCAGTTGCGGCTCCGCGCGGGCGGGCGGTTCGCCGCGGGACTTTTTATCTGCCGCCGCTCACAGCGGGTCGTGGCTCGGGACCAGAGCTATACAGGCGCCCGCGGCCGATAATTACCGACCTGTCTCGTAGGCGGCGTTGACAGGGCGGGCCTGGAGCGCTACAACTGCACATCGTTGGGTTTCGGCGACAGCCCGGTCTGTCGTCGCGCGGTCTGAAAAGTGAACCTTGAGGGCCACCCTTGACCTACCCGGTCGAAGTCCTCTGCTTAGTGCTTTTCCTGCTGCTGGTGGCGCTGCCTAGCCTGTACGGGTTTCACATGTACCTGCTGATGTACCTGGCCCGGCGGAAGCGCCGCCAGGTCCGGGCTCAGCAGCGAGCCGTAATCCAGCAGTATCGTCGGCAGACCCCGGAGGATCAGTGGCCGGTGGTCACTACCCAGCTTCCGCTCTTCAACGAGATCACGGTGGCCCGTCGGGTCATTGAGGCCGCGGCCCGCATGGATTATCCGGCCGGTCGTCACGAGGTGCAGGTGCTGGACGACAGTACGGACGGCACGCGTCTGGTTGTCGACCAGGTGGCGGCCGAGCTGGTTGCCCAGGGCTACGATGTGAAGGTTGTGCGGCGGCCGAGCCGGCAGCACTACAAGGCCGGGGCCCTAGCCGAAGGGCTGAAGACTGCCCGGGGCGAGTTCATAGCCATTTTCGACGCCGACTTCGTGCCGGACCGCAGTTTCCTCCGCCAGATGATTCCACTGATCGCCACCCGCCCGGACGTGTGCGTGGTGCAGGGCCGGTGGGGGCACTTGAACGCGGACGAAAGCTGGGTCACCGAGGGCCTGTCGCTCGGGCTGGACATGCACTTTGCCATCGAGCAGGCCGCCCGCAACTGGAACGGGCTGCTGATGAACTTCAACGGCACCGGCGGCATCTGGCGGAAAGCGGCCATCAATGACCCGCAGGTCGGCGGCTGGAGCGGCGACACCATCACCGAGGACCTGGACCTTTCATATCGGGCTCAGCTTGCGGGCTGGAAAATGGTGTTCTGCGACCAGGTGGTCTGCCCCGCCGAAATCCCCGCCGACATCAACGCCCTGAAGGCGCAGCAACGCCGCTGGGCGGTCGGAATTATGCAGGTCGCCCGCAAGCTGCTGCCGGCAGTCTGGCGTTCGCAACGCCTGAGCCTCTGGCAGAAGCTCCAGGCCACCATCCACCTCACGCAATATGCCATCGCCGTCCCCATGATCCTGGTGGCCCTGATTGGCCGGCTGCTGCCATTGATGCTGCGGGGTGATGTCTGGCCCACCTGGATTCAATGGTTGTGCATCACCTTCCTGCTGGCCGCGGTCGCTCCCTGCGTAGCCTACATGAACGCCCGGCGCGTGGTCGGGGGCAGCATCCCCGGCCCGCTGCGGGTCCTCAAACTAATGATCCTGGGACTGGGCCTGTGCGTGAACAACGGGGTGGCGGTCATCACCGGGCTGGTGCAAAAGGGCGGAGAGTTCGTGCGTACTCCCAAATCCGGCAGCCTGGGCCGTCCCGCCCGCAGCGCGTATGCCAGTCTGCCTTCCCGATTGTGGATATTCGAGCTCCTGCTCGGCCTCTACTGCCTGGCTCAGTTTCTCGTCTTCCTGCCCAGCGATGGCGTGGGCGGACTGTTCTTGCTGTTGTATGCGGTCGGCCTGATGCTCATCGGTTGGGGCTCGCGTCCACGCCGGGCAAGACCGCGCAGCACTGCGCCGGCCCAGACCTTACCGGCCCCGGCCGCCCCGGCCTGGCCAGCCTCCCCGGCCCACTCCTGAATCGTGCGCCTGGTTGGCGGATACGGAGAACCTCAGATGACCGTCAAGCCTATAACCGAGCAGGAACAGAAGGACGTAAGCCTGCCGGGGGCGGTCGGAGTGCGGATGCGCATGCTGATCGGACCGCGGGACGGAGCCGAGGTCTTTCACATGCGGCATTTCGAGGTCGCCCCTGGCGGGCATACCCCGCACCATGCTCATGATTATGAGCATGAGGTGGTGATCCTCAAGGGCCGGGGCCTGGTCAGAGGAGAACAGGGAGAGAACGCTTGCGGCCCCGGCGACATAGTCTGGGTGCCGCCCAGCGAGAAGCATCAGTTCATAAACATCGGCGATGAGCCGCTGGAGTTCATTTGTCTGATCCCGGCCCCCCGGGCCTGTGCCCAGTAGGGCCGCTTGAATCCCAGGAAAGGGCTGAACCATGGTTGCACCTTCGCGACGGGAAGTGCTGGGGTCGGCGGCAGTCATCGGGGGATGGATGGTCTTTGGAGCCCGGCAGGTTGCCGCCCAGGGCCAGCCCGCGGACGGCGAATCCCCACCCCCCGGCCCGTATCAGCTACCGCCGCTGCCCTACGACTACGCCGACTTGGAACCTTTCATCGATGCCCGAACGGTCAAGCTACATCACGACGTCCATCATGCCGGGTACGTCAACGGGGCCAACGCCGCGATCGCCGAGCTGGAGCAAATCCGCCGCACCGGCGGCGACTCGATTCGCCAGGTCCGGGCGGTGACCGGCAACCTGGCCTTCAATCTCTCCGGCCACATTCTGCACGACCTGTACTGGAGAAGCATGGGCCGAGCCGGCGGTAAGGAGCCGCCCGCAGGCAGCCAGATCGGTCGAATGATTATTCGCGACTTCGGCTCGATGGAGGCATTCCGGGCCAACCTGGCGGCCGCGGCCGCCCAGGTCCAGGGCAGCGGCTGGGCGGTACTGGCTTATGAGCCGCTGGCTCAGCGGCTGCTGGTGCTGCAAGCCGAAAAGCACGAGAACACCGGCGTCTGGGGCGCGGCCCCGCTGCTGGCCTTGGACGTCTGGGAGCACGCCTACTACCTGACCTACCAGAACAAACGCACCGAGTACATCAAAGCATTCATGGAAATCATCGACTGGCCGGGCCTCGAGCAGCGACTGCAAACCGTTCTGGCCGCTTCCGGCACCACCTGACGTAGTTTGCTGGCCCAGCCACCCAGGCTGCGGCAGTGAACGCGGCCTTGATCGACCCTCTTAACCGCCAACCTGCGGCCGGTTACTCTTAACGTATGCCTTCCGAACCGGCCGTCCAGATCCCAGTCCTGCCGCACCCGACGACTCACACCACCCCCTCTTGGCTGCTGATTCTGGTCATGGTGATCGTGATCGGGCCGCTCATCGCCCTGTCGCAGATCATCGCATACTGGCGGACCGACGTGGTCGACGACCAGATGTTCGGCTACTTCGGATGGCGGATCGCCCACGGAGCCACCGTTTATCTGGACGTCTGGGACAACAAGCCGCCCGGCATCTACTGGATCAACGCCCTGGGTTTCCTGATCGGTCGCGACAGCTACTTCGGCGTGGTGGCCCTGTGCGTGGCCGCATTGGTCGTCTCGCACGCGGCGTTTTACGTCGCGGCCTGCTGCGTCTACCAGCGGGGCGCCGCCGCCCTGACCACCATCCTGCTCAGCTTCTACCTCACCCACGCCTACTACACCGGCGGAACCAATCGCACCGAGACCTTCCTGACCGCCTGCGAGCTGACCGCGGTGGCCATCTACCTCCGGGGCCTGAGCGCCGACCGCTGGTGGAAGTGGTATTCAGCCGGACTGCTTTGCGGCCTGGCGTTCCTGTTCAAACAGGTCGGACTGGCGGCCTGGATATGCATGGGACTGCACACGATCGCCCTGATGGCCCTCCGGCACCTGCCAGCCCGGACCGGCCTGAAGCGCTGCCTGCTGCTGATCGGCGGAGCAGCTACGACCGTCGGAATCGCGGTCGTCGCTCTGGCCGGTCAGGGGGCTCTGCGCGAGGCGTGTTTCGCCACCTTCGGTTTCAATCGCATGTATTTCGCGGCCCAGGTGAGCCGCTTCCCGTACAACTACGTCACCTGGACCCTGCTCAAAGAGCACGTCAAGCCCATTCTCGTGCTTCCGCTGCTGATGTCCGCCGCCGCCGTCATCCACGCCTTCCTCTGGTGGCTGCGGCCCCAGTACCGGCCGCCGGAAATCCAGAGCACACTGCGGGCCGGGCTCTCCGACTGCCTCCTGTTTATGTTCCTGTTCACCGCCTGGTTCCTGGCGGCCTTGTACGGCGCCCTGCTCAGCCCGCACGGATTCCGCCATTACATGGTCCCCAGCATCCCGCCAATGATGCTGCTGGCCGGGTATCTGATCAACGTGCTGCGCGGCGAAAGTACTCTGCTACGCCAATTCCAACGTCGAGCCTGGGTGCTGGTCGCGTTCATCATCATGGGATACTTCGCCCTGGAGGCCGTACGGCTCCAGTTCCAGGAGGTCGCCAAGGTATGGGTGCCCCGGATCGACCCTCGGCTGACCGGGACCGGACACTACCAGCCGGCCGAGTGGGAAGTCATCGGCGACGCGGTGGCCGAGTTGACCAGGCCCGGGGACCGAATCCAATGCTGGGGCTACCTGCCGGGCGTCTACCTGCGGGCACGCCGCCTGAACGCGACCCGCTATGCCACCATGGAAAAGGTCGGACAACTGGGCCGCCTGGCTCGCTTCATCGTGGATGAGGTCGAGCAGAAGCTGCGGGCCGATCCCCCGGCGGCTCTGGTCATCTCCTCGGGCGACTATTCCTGGATGCGCCAGGGAGACCGGCTGGGCCGCAAGTCAGACTTCAACCTGGGTCCGTGGATCGAGGAACATTACTGTCTGGCCCGCGAGATCCCCAGGTTCGGCACCTACTACGTGTTCAAACGCAGAGATCTGATGCGGGCCGGCCCGTGCACTCAGCCGGCGCTGGAGGCCGTCCCGGCCCGCCACGGTCCCACGGCCCGGCAAATGTGAACTTCCATGCCGCTTCTGGCACATGGCGTCGACCTGGTGCACTGCCCGCGGATCGCCCGCGTCTGGCAAACGCACGGAAACCGCTTCCTGGAGCGGGTCTACACCGAGCAGGAGCGAAGTTACTGCCTGGATTGCAAGGACCCAGTCCTGCGGCTGGCCGGACGCTTCGCCGCCAAAGAGGCGGTCATGAAGCTGTTGGGGACCGGGTGGCGAGGGGGGATCGAATGGACCGACATCGAGACCCTGCCCGACCCCCTGGGCAAACCCCTGGTGCGACTCTACGGCCCGGCCGAAAAAATCGCCGCCAGCCTGGGGATCAAAACTATCTTGATTTCCATCTCGCACACCGCGGATTACGCCCTGGCCTCCGCAATCGGGGTCGGCCAGCCGGCGTGAACGCGGAGGTACGGTCACCGTCCCATAATTTCCAGTAGCTAGCTCCCAATCCGAGTCCCCCAGGGAATCGCGGCCTTTGCCCCGCCGGTGGCTGCGGTCAGCAGCACGTCGAAAGGGTGGACCTGGTTCGCTGCCTGACGCGTCCGCCGCCAGCGGGCCCTGGCTCCCCGCCCGCACGAGCGGACGTTTTCCACGCCGGATTGCGACCCTTCGATCCTGATCCGGCTCGTAGTCACCCGGGCGCATCCGCCATCGGCAAACCAATTCCGGGGGCGAAATCGGGCGCCCGATGTGATAGAATGCACCCTGACGAGCACGCGGTTGCTTGATCAAGAACCCCAACTTCAGGAGGCAGGCGATGTTGGTACGCAGGATTGCCCTGGGCCTGGTAGTACTGCTGGTGATCATGGTCAGTCCGGCCTGGGCCGAGGAAGGGGAAGGACCGGTCCGATACGACAACTACCGTCTGGTGCGAATCTATCTTGATGATTGGAATCAGGTTCAGCAAATTCACGATCTGGGCGGTCTGCTGATGAGCGACACGGAAGGGGTCGGCAAGCGACCGACCGACTACCTGTTGCCGCCCGAGGCCGTCCCGGTTCTGGAACTGCTGGATGTCAGCTACGTCGTGCTCAACGACAACATCCAGCGGGATATCGACGCGGAGCGCGCCCGCCTGGAGACCGAGATCCAGCGCGACCCCAACGACCCGAACTGGTTCTTTGATTACAAGAACTACGACCAGGTGAACGCCAAGCTGTACAAGATGCAGAATGACCGACCCGATCTGGCGACGGTGCTGAATCTGGGAACCAGCCAGCAGGGCCGTCAGATTTATGGAATTCGCATCACCGGTCCGGGCGGCAACAAGCCGGGCGTGCAGTTCAACGGGGGCCACCACGCGCGGGAGTGGATTTCGGTGATGGTCCCGATGTGGATCGCGGACAAGCTGGTGTACAACTACGACACTGACCCCACCATTCATTCGCTGGTGGACCAGCTCGAGTTTTTCATCATCCCGATCGTCAACGTCGACGGCTATGTTTACAGTTGGACCAATGACCGGATGTGGCGCAAGAACCGCCGCCCACCGCCGCCGGGCTACTCCTGCTACGGCGTGGACGATAACCGCAACTACGATGCCAACTTCGGCGGCCCGGGCTCGAGCGGCTATCCCTGCGATGAGACCTACCGTGGCCCGTACGCGTTCTCCGAGCCGGAGACGGCGGCGATGCGCAACTTCACCATCGCACGCCCCAACATCGTGGTCACGCACAGCTACCACAGCTATTCACAGCTTGTGATGTCGCCGTACGGCTACACCAGCGCGCTGCCGGCCGATCACGACTGGTTCATCGCGCTGGATCAGGCCATGCACGACGCGATTTACGCCGTGCATCAGATGCAGTACGACTACGGGCCGATCTACTCGACCATCTATCAGGTCAGCGGCGGCGATGTGGACTGGTACTACGATGCCCGGAACATTTTCGCTTTCGTGACCGAGTTGCGCGATACCGGGACCTATGGCTTCCTGCTGCCGCCCGATCAGATCGTGCCGACCTGCGAGGAGAACTTCGCCGCGGCCATCGTCCTGGCCCAGTGGGCGGCCACCCCGATCAAGTTCAGCTTCCCCAGCGGGCTGCCGAGCCGGCTGACGCCAGGGGTGCCCGAGCCGGTGCAGGTCAAGATCATCGCTCTGGGCGGCACGATCGACCCGAACTCTCCGCGGCTGTTCACCCGCAGCCTGAGCGGCGTCCCATTCACCGAAAGCGTGCTTACGCCCCTGGGCGGCAATTTGTATCAGGCGACGCTGCCGGCAACCATCTGCGGCCGGACGCTCCAGTACTACTTCTCAGCGGCGTCGACCGGCGGCCTGACCGGCTACTCGCCCGCCGATGCCCCGACCACCACCTACCAAGTCCAGGCTTTGCCCATC
Organism: uncultured Planctomycetales bacterium; assembly: GCA_964482395.1. Taxonomy (GTDB): domain Bacteria; phylum Planctomycetota; class Phycisphaerae; order UBA1845; family Fen-1342; genus CAYZXK01. The sequence continues at coordinate 42,700 of CAYZXK010000042.1, forward strand.
GTCACCATCCTGGACAAGAACATGGATACCAACCCCGGCTGGACCGCGCAGAGTCTGTGGGCCTGGGGACAACCCACCGGCGGAGGCGGCGAGTACGGCGGGCCCGACCCGACCAGCGGCCACACCGGAACCAAAGTCTACGGCTACAACCTCAACGGAGACTACGAGAACAACCTGCCCGAGAAACACCTGACAACCACCGCCATCAACTGTTCCGGAAAGACCGGCGTGCGTCTGTCCTTCTGGCGCTGGCTGGGAGTCGAGCAGCCCCTCTACGACCACGCGTACCTGCGCATCAGCAACAACGGCAGCACCTGGTACAACGTCTGGCAGAACCCCACCACCATCTATGACGGAGCCTGGGTCTATCAGGAGTTCGACATATCAAGCTGGGCCGACAACAAACCCGTAGTCTACCTGCGATGGACCATGGGCCCCACCGACGGCGGATGGCGCTATTGCGGCTGGAACATCGACGACGTGAAAGTCTGGGCCCCGGATCCCAACGGATGCCCGCCGGTCCCCGGCGATATGAATTGCGATGGAGAGCTGAGTTTCGGCGACATCAACCCCTTCGTCATGGCCCTTACCAACCCGGCGGGCTATCAGCAGCAGTACCCGGATTGCGACATCAACCACGGTGACGTGAACGGAAACGGGACGTTCGGCTTCGACGACATCAACCCGTTCGTCGCGCTTTTCACCAAGTGAGGAACGACCCGCAATCAAAACCAACCCGGCGACCGGCCCGGCGGATCCGCAGATTCGCCCTGACCTGCATCGGTCTGTGCATCTGGACCGGCTGCTCGCCGGGATTCAACCTGCGGACGCCGGTCCGAATCTGGACCGAAGGCGACGAAACCGTCCTGGCCTTCGACGCCGACCGCGACGGACGGACCGACTACTGGCAGTACCAGCGGGCTGACGGGCGTAAACACGCCCTGGCCTATCCCGCCCAGACCGAACAGGCTCCCGGCCCGCCAGTCGATCTCGACCAGATCGACCCCGCCCAGTGCCCGCATTTTCTGATCGTCCTGGACGGAATCCCCTTCGAGCTGGTCGATCACTTGTGGCGTGCCGGGCACTTCCGGTGGTTCCACCGTCCCTCGCGGGTCATCTGCTGTTATCCGTCGATGACCGACCTGGCCTTGTCCGAGCTGTTCGGCACTCGTCCCTGCCTGGGCTACCAGGCCCTCTACTTCGACCGTCGGAACAATCGGCTGAGCGACGGCAATCGCGTCTACCTCAGCGGGGCCAACTCACCCTGGCTCGACCGGATGAACTACCGTTGCTCGCTCTGGTGGGATGCCCGAGCCTATCTCGACCCGCAGGCGGTGTTCGACCACGAAATCCGCGGTCTGCGGCGGAGTTTCCGGTCCGTCGCTGCCGGTCCGGCTTGTGGGTATTCAGTTGGCACCGCCGGGCTGGCAACCCGCGGCGGACAACCCGCCCTGGAAGCCTGCCTGACCGAAATCGACGCCCTCTGCGAGGAGATAATCTACGAGCGACGGGGTCGGGTTAAGATCACGCTCACCGCCGACCACGGGCACAATCTGACCGATAATCGTCGGGTTTCGTTCGAGAAGCTGCTTACCGCCGCCGGCTACCGGCCGGCCGGTTCGCTGCGCGGCCCGCGCGACGTGGTGATGATTTCCTACGGCCTGGTCACATACGTCGAGCTTTTCACTAAAGATCCGGCCGGCGTGGCCCAATGCCTGGTTGAGCACCCGGACGTCGAGTTCGTCTGCTACCCCGAGGGCGAGGCAATCGTGGTCCGCGACCGGTGTGGCCAGGCTCGAATCACCAGGGGGCGTTTGGGGTTCGGATATGATTCGACCGGCGGCGACCCGCTGAGACTGGCTGCCATTGCCGACCAGCTCGGCGGCCAGGCCGGGTTGGACACCGACGACGGGGTCGAGGATGAAGCGTGGTTCCAGGCCACGATCGAGCACGATTATCCGGACCCGCTGCGGCGGATCTGGCGGGCTTTTCACGGTCTGGTGGAGAACCCGCCCGACCTGATAGTGAATCTGCGCGATGGCGCCTGTCACGGGTCGAAGTTCTTCTACGCCGTGATCGGCGGTCACGTGCCCAGCACCCACGGCTCGCTCAACCGTCGCAACTCGACTACTTTCGTGATGAGCATGTTGGGCGAGCTGCCACCGGCATTGCGGTCGGAAGACGTCTTGCCGGCCTTGGACAGACTGCGCGGCTCCCCGGTGTGCCCGGGCCGCCGACGGCCCGGGCACGCGGGCCAGCCCGGTACCGAGCCTCATTGCTTTGCTGCCGGTCTGGACTTTACTGACCGGTCCCCTGCATCAGGATCACAAAGGGATTGATATCGGCAAACGACGGGTAGGACCCGTCCTGGTTGATGTCTCCGTTCTGGGGGTCACAGCCCGGGTAAGCGGACTGCCAAACCGAGTAAGTGACCATATAGATAACAAACGGGTTGATATCCTTGAAGTCCACCGTGCCGTCGCAGTTCATGTCGCCGACCAGGACAGTTGGGCTGGCCACGCAGCTCCAGCGGGCGATCTTTCCCACCGCCGTGCCGCCGGCGGTTGTGAACTCGCCGCCCGGATAGAGTCCGGGACGCTCCGAGCCGGCCCCATCGGCATCGAAAACCGCGAAGGCCCGGACGGTGTTATTCACGCCGGTGGTCAGCGGATACCAGGCTTTGCCATCCCATCTGGCTACGTTGTCGGCGCCGACCCCCCCGGCCTGGCTGAAAAGCCCGCCGACGTAGAGCGACGGGGCGTTGGGGTCGGTGTCGTCCTCGTCGAAGGTGGCGAGGGAATAAACCTGGGTGCCGCTGGTGATTCCGCCGCCGACCGACGACCACACCATGGTGCCCCCGCTTCGGCTCCACTTGGCGATTCGGCTGGCGCTGGTGTCGCCGGCGGTGGTGAAAGCTCCGCCGACGTAGAGGGCCGGCAGGATCGGGCCTGAGCCGTCTTCGTCATAAACCGCCAGGTCCCAGACCGAACCGTTGGTCCCATCATGGACCGGCCCCATCAGCTTGGACCACACCATGTTGGAGCCGACCTTGCTCCACTTGGCGATTCGGGACATGGCCACCCCACCGGCCGCAGTGAATCCACCTCCCACGTACAGCCCGGGCAACCCGGATCCGCTGCCATCGTCGTCGAACACCGCCAGCGCGTACACGCCGCCGCCGGTGACGCCCCCGGACAGTGATGACCACGCTGAGCCGTTCCACTTGGCGATGTTGTTGACGTAGCCGACGTCGCCGGCGTGCAGGAAGTTGCCGCCGACGAATAATGCCGGCTGGCCGGGGCCCGTGTCATCCTCATCGAAGACCGCCAGAGCCCAGACCGCGTCACCGCCCCCGCTCACACCCCCGCTCACCGCCGACCAGGCCGTACCGTTCCATTTGGCGATGCCGTTCACCGTGATGCCGTTTCCGACTTGGGGAAAAGATCCGCCGACGTACAGGGTGCCTTGGAAGACCGCCAGGGCGTACACACCATAGCCGGTCGGCACGCCGGCCGTGCCCCCGCTGCCCAGCGAGTACCAGTTGCTACCGTCCCACCGTGCGATCTTGTTCACCAGCAGGCCGCGGGCGTAGGTGAACGTGCCGCCCACGTAAAGGCTGTTGTTGTACACGGCCATGGCGTGGACGATCCCGTCCAGATCCCCGGCCGGAAAGGGAGCCGACCATTGGGTTACGCACGACTCGCCTCGGGCAACCGTCGCGGTCAACCCAATCACCGTCCCCGTTACCAACGTGCAAATGTTACGATATGCCATGCTTCATCTCCCGACGTCCGACTGCGGCGGCCCAGCCGCGAGGCGAACTCCTCCATCTTGGACTTACCGGCAGCGCCGGCCGCAGATCACCTGTGGCCCGGCCAAACCGGGTGCTCCATAACTCCTAACGTGCAGTTAACTTGGTACACCAAACCAGAACTCCAGCGGGAATCGTCGGATTCATGCTCTTCGGGTTGGTGGCGACGATGCCGCCACTGCCGGCGGCCGCATCCAGCACGCCATCCCCGTTCAAGTCGCCCAGTGCAAGCCCCCAGGTGAAAGCCAGGCCGGTTTCGGGCAACCCACTATCGGCAAGGTAGACGAAGCCGCCCCGCCCGTCGCCCCGCAATGCGAATACGCCGTAAACGTATCCCACTTCCTGGGTCAGCCGACCGGAAACCAGCAGGTCCAGGTGCCCGTCCCGGTCGATGTCGCCCGCGGCCACGCCGTAGGCCCCACCTTGCAGGGTGGGGAAGACGTCGGGCGTCTTTTTCCAGGCTCCGTCTTCGGTCTGCAAGTAGACTTCTGGGCCGTCCACCCAGTTGGCCACCACGAAGTCCATTCGTCCGTCTTCGTTGAAGTCCCCTACGGCCTGGCCGTTGTAA
>CAYZXK010000043.1:0-19168 GCA_964482395.1 uncultured Planctomycetales bacterium
CAGCTACACCAGCGTGCCGATGACCCAGGTCTCCCCGAACACCTATGACGCGGTGTTCCCCGCGGCCGCCTGCGGCCAGACCATTCGTTATTACTTCAGCGCCCAGACTACCGCCGGCCAGACCGTGTACAACCCGGCTGGCGCTCCGGGCACTGTGTATATGACCCTCAGCGGCTATGGCCTGGTCGTCGCGTTCACCGATGATATGGAGACCGACCAGGGCTGGACGGTCGGAGACACCGGCGATACCGCGACCACCGGCATCTGGACCCGGAATGATCCGCAGGGCACCGCGGCCCAGCCGGAGGATGATCACACCCCGCCCCCGGGGACCATGTGCTGGGTCACCGACTACCGGGCCGGCAGCAGCATCGGCCAGTACGACGTCGACGGCGGGAAAACCACGCTGAAGACCCCCATTTTCGACCTCTCCGGCTACGGCCAGGCCACCATCAGTTACTGGCGTTGGTACTCCAACGATAAGGGCAACGCCCCCAATGCGGACACCTTCCGGGTGGACATCAGCAGTAACGGCGGCAGCACCTGGGTCAACGCCGAGACGGTCGGACCGTCCGGGCCGGAGACCTCCGGCGGCTGGTATTATCACGAGTTCAACGTGACCGATTTCGTCCCGCTGACCAGCCAGATCCGGCTGCGGTTCATCGCCGAGGATGCCGGCGAGGGATCAATCGTCGAGGCCGCAGTTGATGACTTCCGCATTCAGACTGTCGATTGCACTCCGCCGCAGTATGCGGTCGGCGACCTGAACTGCGACGGGGTGGTTGGGTTTGGCGACATCAATCCGTTCGTACTGGCGATGACCAGTCCCGGTTCCTACCAGGAGATGTACCCCAACTGCGACATCGACCTGGCGGATATCAACGGTGACGGCACGGTGGGTTTCGGCGATATCAACGCGTTTGTGGCTCTGCTTACTGGAGGATTCTGATTCGTTCTGAGAGGAGCTTAGCAGTTACGAGTTGCTGACTGTGGGAAGTTCGGCCGGCGGATATGCCGGCCTTGGGGGCGGGCCTCCGGGCCAGGCGTGGTGCCCCGACGCGCACTCGCCGAACCCGGAGGCCCAGCGCTGTGCGACGGTTGGCAATCCGCTAGAATGTCCGTCGCGAGTCGAGCAGGACGCAGATTGGTCCGTCGTTAACCGATCTGACATGCATGTGGGCGGCGAACCGGCCGGTCTGAACCTCCAGCCCGTACTGCCGGATGGCCGTCGCCAGCTTGTCGATTAGCGGCTCAGCTACCGGTCCCGGCGCCGACGAGTCGAACGAGGGGCGCCGTCCCCGCCGCGCGTCGGCCTGCACAGTGAACGCGCTCACCAGGAGAATCGCCCCGCCCACTTCGAGGACTGAGCGGTTCAGCTTGCCCTCCGCGTCCGGAAAAATCCGCAGATGCGCGGTCTTCTCGGCCAGGTACTGCACGTCTTGGTCGGTGTCGTCCGGGGCGGCGGCCGCGTAGACCAGCAGCCCGTGTTCGATTCGGCCGACCACCTCTTCCCCCACGGCCACCTCGGCCTGGTTGACTCGTTGTACTACCGCCCTCAATGTCCTCTCGCTCGCGGGCGTGGCGCCCGCGGCCTTAAGCGACCGTCATGACCAGCCCCAAACCAGCCGATGACATTTAGTCGCGGGTAAGGCTCGTTGGCAGGATAACTTATGTTCCAGGCCGGACAACTGCCCCGCCAGGGGCGCCGGTCCGCAGTCGGGCGGGGCCGGCCCCGCTGGGTATGGGCCATTATTATCGGTTTGACCATGTCCTCCGGCCAGCCGGCGCACGGTCAGGGCGGGCCGCGCACCGGAGGGTCGGAGCGAAGGGCGAGCCTGCTGCGTTTGCGCAGTGGCGAGGTCCGCACGGCCGACTTGCCTAACCTGCTTTCAGCGGACCTGCGGCAGGCTTTGGCCGGCCACCGGGCCGTGATTCAGTTGGATGGCCCGCTGACCGCTAATCGGCGGGCCGCTCTGGAAGCGGCCGGCGTGTGGCTCGGGGACTACCTTCCAGACCACGCATTCCTGGCCGACCTATCCGAACTCAAGCCGGGTGTCCTCCCGGCTTTAGGATTCGTCAAATGGGTGGGACGGTACCGGCCGGACTGGCGGATCGATGCGCAGATCGGCCGCAGGACCCCCGTCACCGCGGAGCGACGCGAGCTGGCAGCGCGCGGCCGGTTGGCGGTGAGCGTGTATTTGTTCGAGGGGGAACTGCCGGAACTGACCGCCAGCCGGATCGAGGGAATCGACGGAGCCCAGGTGCTGTTGATTCACTGGATCGGCCAGCAGCCGGTGCTGAACGTCATCCTGCCGGCCAATGGTCTGGGCCCTTTGGCGCAGCTTGCGGGCGTGCAGTTCGTGGAGGAGTACCCGGAGCTGGTTTATCGCAACAGCAGCGACCGCTGGATCGTGCAGAGCGATGTGCCGGATTTTACGCCGCTCTATGAGCACGGGCTCTGCGGCCAGGGGCAGGTTCTGGGGCACCTGGATGGGAAGTTGGCGGTCGACCACTGCTCATTCTATGACAGCAATCCCATCGGCCCCGCCCATCGCAAGATTTTGGCTTACAACGCGACCCTTGGCTACGACCTGCACGGCACACACACGGCGGGGACCGCGGTTGGCGACGGCGGAGCCTGGACGGACACTCGCGGCGTGGCTTACTTGGCCCGGTTGGTGCACAACAGCATTCCCAGCCTGTCGGAAAGCCAGATGTTCGACCGGCTGGACCTGCACCGCGGCCAGGGAGCAACCGTACATACCAATAGCTGGGGCAACGACAGCAGCACCGCTTATGACGGCTTGTGCCGGGCGATCGACAACTTCTGCTGGCTGTACGACGATCAACTCGTCTGCTTCGCGGTCAGCAATCTGGGCACGCTCAGGAATCCTGAGAACGCCAAGAATGTACTGGCGGTCGGGGCCTCGCAGGACGCACCGAATCAGGGCCGCCATTGTTTTGGCGGCGCCGGCCCCACCGCCGACGGGCGGCGCAAGCCGGAGATTTACGCTCCTGGTTGCGGGACCAACTCCTCGACCGGCAGCGGTGGATGCGGCACCGTCGCCCTGACCGGGACTTCCATGGCCTGCCCGGCGATAGCCGGAACCGCCCTCCTGGTCCGCCAGTATTTCACCGACGGCTACTACCCCACCGGCACCCCCCTGGCGGTTCGGGCCTTCAACCCCACCGGCGCCCTGGTCAAGGCGGCTCTGCTGAACTGTGCGGTGGACATGACCGGCATCGCCGGGTATCCGTCGGACCTTGAGGGCTGGGGCCGGGTGCTGGCCGATGACGTGCTGTACTTCCCTGGCGACAGGCGCCGGCTGGTGGTCTACGAGTGCCACAACAACGGCACCGGCAGTCTGTCCACTGGCCAGACCGGCACCTACGTCGTGGGAGTGGATGGCTCGAACGAGCAGTTGCGGGTCACACTGGTGTGGCACGACGCGCCCGGAGCCGTCAATGCTTCTGATCCAGTGGTCAACAATCTGGACCTGGTGGTCACTTCGCCCAGCGGGAGGACCTACCTGGGCAACGTTTTCGCCGGCGGAGAATCGATCTCGGGCGGCTCCCCCGATCCTAGAAACAACGTCGAGCAGGTGCATGTGAGCCGGCCGGAGCTCGGAAGCTGGACGATTGCGGTCTCGGCCGCCGCAGTCAACGTCGGCAGGCAGGGCTATGGGCTGGTCGTATCGGGCGAGGTGGCCGACCTGAGCTGCCCGAGCATATCGAGCCCGCCGACCTCCCAGGGGGTCGAACAGGGGGGCGTGGCCCGGTTCTCGGTGGAGGCCGGCGGGGGCGGCCCGCAGATCTATCAGTGGCGCAAAGGAGGCCTGCCGCTCCGCGACGGCGGCAACATCCGGGGGGCCGCCGCGGCCGCGCTGACCATCGACCCGGTTCAACTCGCGGATGCCGGCCAGTATGACGTCCTGGTCGCCAACGCCTGCGGGGAGGTTATCAGCGACCCGGCTACGTTGACGGTCTGGCCGGTGGGGGATGTGAATTGCGACGGGATTGTGAGTTTTGCCGACATCGACCCGTTCGTTGCCGCTATGCGGGGCCAGGAACCCTATTACCAGCAGCAGCCGGACTGCAACTGGCACAACGCGGACTGCAACCGCGACGGCCAGATCGACTGGCGCGACATCAACCCGTTCGTAACCCTGCTGCTGGACCGCTGAGGGCGGGCCGGCCGCCTCACAGGTGCTCGTGCCTGGAGGTGCTCGCCAGGTGGATGGTCTTGCGGGTCAGGTCGTGGAAAGCCTTCACGTACCGGACGGTTCGCGAATGGGCCCGCATTACCACCGAATGGGTGATCGCGATGTGGCCCTTGACGGAAACGCCGCGGAGCAGTGAGTTGTCGGTGATTCCGGTCGCCACAAAGACCACGTCCTCCCCCACCGCCATGTCTTCCGTGGTGAATATCTTCTTCATCATGTCGCCGTAGCCGGCGGCCTCAAGCTGTTTGCGTTCATCCTCGTCTCGCGGCCACATGCGGCAGAGGATTTCTCCTCCCAGGCAGCGGATCGCCGCGGCGGCCAGGACCGCCTCGGGCGAGCCACCGATGCCCATGTATATGTCTACGTTGCTGTCAGGCATGCTTGGGGCGATTGCGGCCGAGACGTCACCGTCCCCGATCAGACGTATCGACGCCCCGGTGCGACGAACGTCATTTATCAGCTTCTCGTGCCTGGGCCGGTCCAGCAGGCAGACTACCAGGTCGCGAACTCGCTTCCCCAGCTTGAGAGCCACGATCTCCAGGTTCTGCTCGACTGGGGCACCCAGCCGGACCGAACCGGTACCTTCCTTGACCTTCGGGCCGACGGCGATCTTCTCGACATAGAAACTGGGAATCGCCGCCAAGGTCCGCTGATCGTCCCCGGACGTCTTGGCGGCGGCGATGACCGTCAGGGCCCCGGGTAGACCCTTGGAGGTCAGGGTCGTGCCGTCGATCGGATCGACCGCGATATTCACGACCGGCGAGCCCTCACGCCAGGTCCCCAGTTTCTCACCGATGAAGATCCCCGGAGCTTCATCCTTGATGCCTTCGCCGATCGTGCAGGTGGCGCACATATCGGTGATGTTGAGCATCCCGCGGAGCGCATCGGTGGCCGCGGCATCCACGGCCACCTTGTCGCCTTTACCGATCCAGTGAAAAACGTTCAGGGCTGCGGCCTCGCAGGCCCGCAGCAGGTCCATGCCGATCAGTTCCTCGTCCTGGACATCCGAAGGGTCGACCCGATGGTCGGAAAAACTTCTGTCCGACATGCTCATACCCCATCATCCCCCGCCTGCTATACGTTACTGCCGCTAGATACACTACCGCACCCCGCCTGCGCTTTCCACCCGCCCGGGCAAAACCCGGACCCGGCTCCGGCCGTTCCGCACCGGCAGCAACCCCGCGCTCCAAGTCAACGGCTTAGCGCGGGAAGCTGGACGCGCCCGAAGGGATTCGAACCCCTAACCCTCGGTTCCGAAGACCGATGCTCTGTCCAGTTGAGCTACGGGCGCTTTGTGGCGAGTTCCTGGTCGGCCGTTCTTATAGCCGATTGCTTACCTTCGGTACAGGCTGCTCGGTTGCCGGGTCGGCGCTCGTGAGCGGTTACGTGGCAGGTCGGAGGCTAGCGCCCCATTCAGTTGTCGCCAGGCCCGATAACTTGACCCCGCATTCGTCCGCCCGGCGCGGCGCGCAATCTCATGGGCCTCAGGGGATTACCTTTCAGAAGGTAGTGCCTTCGTAGCAGTCCATCGGGGAGCCATTACGGACCGGCCGGGCGGGCCATCGGCCGACGCCCTGCGTTTACGTCAGACTGGAAACCGGTCGCCTTTTCGGGCCCGGACGTTTCCCCTGGCTCCTGATCGTCGTGGCCGAGCGCGAGTCGACCGGCTGCTCAATACCCTTGAGTCAGCAGACTTACGAACGGGTTGATGTCGGCGAAACCGAAGGTCCCGTCCTGGTTGATGTCGCCATTGGTGATTGGGCAGCCCGGATACGTGTTGCCGTAGGCGACCGGGTCGGTCATCGCCAAGACGAACGGGTTGGTATCGGCGAAACCCAGGGTGCCGTCGCAGTTCATGTCGCCCAGCGGGTAGGTAGGCCCTTCCTCGACGGTGAAGACCGCGTCGCTCTCGTCCCAACTGCCGTAGCTGCCGCTTACGTAGGCTCGGACACGGACCTTGCAATTGCTGCTGACCGTGGTCGGGGTCCAGGGGGTCGAACTGGCCCCGGGCTCGGTTAGGGCGATGATGTCGTGCCAGGCGGTCGCGTCGGTGGTGATGGTCAGATCGTCGATCCAGCAGGTGTCGCTGCCGCCGTTGACGCCCGCGTCTTTCACATACTCCCACTTCAGCAGGTGGCTGCCGGCCCCCAGCGTGGTGGAGTAGTAGGTCCAGTTTACAGTGCCGGACTTGTGGAGCTTCTGTTGCCCGTCGATATAGAAATTGAAGAAATCGTAGTTGGCCTCGGAACTGACCCGGTACCAGAAGCTCAACGGCCCGGCCTCGGCCGAGCAGGTCATCCAACTGGTCTGGCTGTGACTGATTGCCCCGGCCCGGGCGGCGTACGTCCCAGCGTGAGCCACGCCGCTGGCCACATACCAGGGCAGGTTGCCGCCGGTGGTGTAGGCCGGGCCCAGCGACCCGCTTTCAAAACCGTCGTTGACTGACCCGGTCTGGCTGTAGTTGTCCGAATACTGCACGTGGAACTGGGCCGTCGAGGGACCCGACCAGGTGACGATGGTCGGGACGTTGGCGGTCAGCACCTCACCGCCGTTGGGCGATACTATCTGCGGCGGGGCGAACATGGCCACGTCGAGAATGGTGGCCGGGCCGCTGTAGACGGTGACCGGCACCGTCAAAGTGTCGTAGCCGGCGGCCGCGAAGCGGAGCTGATAGCTTCCCGGCAGCAACATGCGGTGATAGTCGCCGACGTCCGGGTCAGTGTAGATGTTATGGTCGCGACCGACCACCGTGACGGTCGCGGCCAGCGGCAGGCCGGTGTCGGCGTCTGTGACGATCCCCCGCACTCCCATCAGGCAGGTCTCCATGTAGCTGAGCATCGACTCCTGGTTGTCGTTCCAGTAGCTCGGAATCTGCGAGAAAGGCGGGCTCTTGGTGTTGCCCAGCTCGATGGTCACCTCGTTGCCGCCCATGTAACGGTAGTCCCAGTCCTGCATCCCGCCGTCGATCGAGTACCAGGCCGCTCCGTTGGTGATGCCGTGGTAGAACACTGGACTGTTCCACATCGGCAGGTTGTGCATCGAGTACTGCTCGCTGATATAAACGAACATGTCCTCGTCCGGCGTCGGCGAAAATACCGAGCCCTTCCCGTCGTTATCGAACGGGTAGTTCACCACCAAAGCCCCGCCGTGGAAGTTGGCCGCCAGGGTGAACGACTGGGCGAAGCTCCAGTTCATGATGTTAGCGGTCTCGATCTCGCGACCGGTGGTCGTATTGGGGTCCGGGTTGGGACCCGAGCCTTCCGGGAAGTTGCGGTTCAGGTCCACCCCGCGGGCGTTATAGCGGGTGTTGTTCATATAGCCGTCGGGGTTCATGGTGGGGACGATCCAGATCTCGATGTTGTTGACCAGGTCCGTCACCCGCTGGACCGAGCCGTAGTTGGTGAGCAGATAATCGATCAGGTACATGCACATCATCAGCCCGACCACCTCGTCGCCGTGCATGTTCGCGATGTACTTGAACTCCGGCTCGTCCTCCTGCTGATCTGGATTGTCGGTGATCTTCAAGGCGTAGATATGGCGGCCCTGCACGCTCAGCCCCAGATCGTGGAGCTGGCAACTGCTCGGATACTGACTGGCCCGGGTCTGAAGCGTGTTCACGATCTCGGTATACGAGGGGTAGCCGCTGGGCTGCCGCGACTGACCTTCCTCTTCCGGGCGCGGCCAGGCGGGCCTCCCCTGGTCGTCCCGAAGGTCGGGATCGGCCCCGCTGGCGATCAAGATTCCAGCCAGCTCCGAGATCAGGACCGGCAATTCATCCGCGTCGCGCTGCGCCGCCCCCAGAACGTGCAGCGGCGTCTGTCCATCCAGGTCGCGCGCGTTCACTTGCGCCCCGGCCGCGATCAGCCAGCGCAGTGAACCCGGCTTGAAGCGGACCGCAGCCAGATGCAGCGGCGTCTGACCGCGCCCGTCGACCGCGTTCACATCCGCCCCGGCCTGGTGGAGCGCGGCCAGTACTTCCACATTGTTGGAGATGGCGGCGTAGTGCAGCGGCGTGCGGCCCTGCGCGTCCCGGGCGGCCACGTCCGCCCCGGCCGCCAGCAGCAAACGCACGCTTTCAAGCTGCCCCTGCATCGCGGCCAGGTGCAGGGCGGTGGTTCCATCCTGGTCAGCCTGGTTCACGTCGGCTCCGCCGGCCAGGAGCCCGGCTACCACGGCCGGCCCGCCGGTCCGGGCCGCCCAGTGAAGGTCGGATTCGGCGGCTACGGCCGCGCAAGCGCAGACCATCGCCAGAATTGCCAAGGCGCGTCCGGTGTTCATATCTGGACCTCGGAAAACGTAAAGCCTCTATCGTCTCCAGTATACCTCACGTTAACGCTGGACTGCCGCAAAAGCAATCACGCTCTTCGGCCTGATGCCCCGCCGACCCCGCATGTGAGACCTGCGGGCCTCGCTGAGCGGTCGGGGCGGGCTGGGCGATAAACCGGGTCCTTCCGGTCGTGCCCCAGACAGTGCGCGGTTTCAATGAAGCGTCGGCCTGGCACGACCGATAACTGCAGCCCGAGCGGGCCTGCGTGACAGACCCCGGCGGCCGCGGGCCGGACCTGACCGAGACCCGCCGCGCCCCCCGGCGCGACGCTACGCCGGCCGGCGCCCCGGGCGGGACGTCCGAACCAGCTCTGCCAACCCCAGCAAGTCTGCGAACTGGTAGTCGGGCCGGGCAGTGCCGATGTCGTGGATTCGATGGGCCCGGTTGACCCAACCGCTGGTCAGCCCGGCCGCCCGGGCGCCGCCCACGTCGCTGTGCAGCGAGTCGCCCACATGGATGACCCGGTCGCGGCGCCACCCAGTGACGGCCAGGGCCAGATCGAAGATCCGTCGATCCGGCTTATAGGAACGTGCGTCCTGCGAGGTGACCATTGCGGCCACCCGGATGTCATGCTGGCGCAGCGCGGCCTCCAGATCGGCCCGGTCGGCGTTCGACACGATGCAAATGGGGACCGTAAACCGGCCCAGGAACTCCCGGGTCTCCGGCTGGAGCGGTGGATTTCGCCAGTAATCCACCAGATGTCGGACCCGTGGGTAGGGATCGATCGTGATCCCGAGTTCGGCCATGGTCTGGATCAGCGAATCCGCTTCGAGCTGAACCAGGGGCCGGAAGCCGCCGCAGTTTGCCCGGTCCATGGCGGCGAAGAAGCGTTGGCCCCAACTGACCGCTAGCTCCGACGGTGACACCCGCAGCCCGGTGTCGACGATTATTTCACGGCAGACGGCTTCGACCGCGGCCCGATCGCCGGTGGTCAGGGTGCCGTACATGTCTATGAATATCCCGTCCAGCTCCATCGTGCCTGGCGCCTTGCGGCTGGGGGTGCTACCGCTGGGGGGCCGGAGTGGGTGGTACTGCGGCATTTCTGCCACCGGCGCCCGGGAGCCAACTGCGCAGCACTTGCTCGGCCGGTTTGCCCTTGGGGGTGTATCCGTAGTCGTCGGGACCGCCCGGGTCGGTGGTCCACTCCCACCAAATCACGCCCAGCAATTCCGGCGTGTTTCCCCACACGCGAATGAAGGCTTCATAGAGCCGGCGCTGCTCCTCCATTCCCGCCGGGGTGGCCTTCTGGTTCTGGTAGTAGTTCCAGGGGGCCATGGCGGCCCCTTCCTGACTGCACCAGCCGACCTCGGTGAACAGGATCGGCCTGCCGATCCGCCGCTGCCAGGCCAGGATGTCCTTCTGGATCGGCTCCCAATGGGTGACGATCTCCTCGACGGTCGGGTCCTTCTTGTCGGCCAGGGTGAAATAGCTGGTCATTCCCACGAAATCCAGGTGGTCCCAGAACTCGATCGGTCGGTAGTGATCCCAGTTGGCCGAGTAGCCCAGTTTTCCACACCAGAAACGTGGCCGGACGGTTTGGATCAGTTTCACCCAGCGGGCGGTCTGCTTCTCGCTGCTGATGAGCTCGGAGCCGACCATCAGTCCGTCGGCGGCGGCTTCGCGGGCGATGTCAGCGAACCACAACACGAAGTCGGTGTACTGGTTCCACCATTCTTCCCAGTCCGGGGGCTCGATAATGCCCCGCCACTCGCTGCCCCGCGGATTGCGCAGCAGCACGATGGGCATCAGGATGACGTTGAGCCCCATTTCCTCTCCGCGGCGAATGATGGTCTTGAGGTCCTCGGCCGATGGCGCCTTGCGCATGTCCAGATAGATCGACTGCGAGGTGGCATGCTCCATGAACCCGGCCACGCTCAGCAGCACCGTGTTGGCGCCCAGTTCGACTATCTCCTTGAGCAGTGGCGTGTAGGTCTCGACCGGCCGGTAGCCGGAGGCGAGCTGGATGGCCAGCCCGCGGAGCGGCGCGGGGCCGAGATCGGCGAAATTCTGGGACGGCGCGGACGCGGGGGCCGGCGGGGTCCGTCCCGGCTGCCCCGGCCAGAGCAGGGCTGCGGCCAGCGCGGTCGCACCGCCGATCAGGATAACGAGCTTGGTGATCATTCCCCCCCGGACGGCGCAGCCCCGACGGCCAGCCCCGCGTCCAGCAGCGACAAGCCTTCTAGCCATTGGTCCTCGTCAGGCTTCTGCCCAAGCAGGTCCAGCAGCGTGGGTACCAGGTCCACAGAACGGGCCACCGGGATAGTTTGACCCGCCGGTATGCCCGGGCCGGCGATCATGAACGGTATCCGCATCTCCTCCCGGTGCAGGCCGCCATGCCCGCCGTTCTCGGTCACAAAACTGTAGCCGGGCTCGGCAAAAACTGCCACTTGTCCGGCTCGGTGGACGTTCAGCAGGGGAATCAGAGCCGGGACCACCTCCGGACGAGTCTGCTCGGCCGTGGCCTGCGACCAATCCCGGGCGGTGTGGTAGCCGGCGGAAACGAACGCCGCCAACTCCGGCGTCTGCATGTACTCCAGCACATCGCCGGACTGGGGCTCGTAGGCGTACTCCGGCCCTGCTGGCCCCATGCGCCTAAACAACCGGGCCGAGCCACGCGCCGACCGCAGAACCGCCTGGTCCTCGTCGGCCAGATACGCGACCAGGTCCACCCCGGGGAGGTTCCAAAGCTGGGCCTCGAATGGCGGAGTGGTCAGGATCGCCTCCACTTCCTCCGGCGGAGGCGGCTGGGTCCAGCCGTTGGGGCCGCGGAAGTACAGGAACGCTCCGCGGCCGTTGTGGTGGGCGACCACGGTGTCGAACCGGTCGAAGTAGGCCTGTCGCCAGGCTCGTGGGCCGGCTTGAAGCATCAAATCAGTGGCGCGACGTCCCCAGTCTCGCCGGACGAGCTTCATAAGGTCGATAACCCCCTCCGGGTGAACATCCACCATTCCATGGTCGGCCACCAGCACCAGGTAGGTCGTTTCCAGCAAACCTTGGGTTTCCAGCCAATCGCAGACTCGCCCAATCTGGTAATCCAGGTGCTCCACGGCCTTGCGATAGGCGGCCGAACTCGCCCCAGACTTGTGGCCGACCGAGTCGGCCCCCGGGAAGTAGCAGGTGAGGATGGTGGGCCACTCCCCTTCGTAGTTGGCCCACCAGGCTACCTGCCAGATCGAGGTGGCGGTCAGCTTGTCGACCGCCGTGTAGTCGCCCAGGAGCCACATCACCCCCGACACGGCCCAGTTGGCGACGTTCTGGATCGCTCCGCGGTGGTGCGCGGCCTGGATGCTCACCGAGGGGGCGGGGGCGATACGCTCGTAGATGGTCGGAGCCAGGCAGTCGGCGTTGATGTCGCAATAGCTCTCGATGGTCACATAATCGCGGAAGAACGCCTGGTCAGGGTCGAACCAGCGGTTGCCCACCACCATGTGTCGCCCCGGGCCGGCCCCGGTCAGGAGGGTGGCGATCGCGGCATAGGTGATTCCCGGCACGCAGGTGACGGCGTGTTCGGCTCGTGCCCCGGCCAGGACGAACCGTCGGTTGATGTTCGGCAGCCAGCCCTCACGGCAGCCGGTCTCGATCGTCCCGGCGCCTACCCCGTCGCAGAGGAAGATGACGACCCCGGGACTTGGCGGGCGGGTGTCGTCGTGCAGGTATACGTGAAGCGGCCCACCGGCGCCGCAGGCGCCGATCAACAGCAGGCCCGCCACCAGCAAACCGAATCGAACAGCCCGCGGCAGGTTGATCGCCGTCCCAGCACCGGAATGAAGAGCTGACCGAGCGCCCATGGGTCGTCATCCTCAGGGGTCTTGAAGTCGCAGCATTATCCGCCCGGCCGGCCGGTGCTCAAGTCGGGTCTGCCGGCGGCCTTGTAGCGGGCGAAGCGGACGATATAGTAACCGGCGCGCGCCGATAACGCTCCTTTCGGATTGACAGGGAGACGAACATGAAGGTTTGGAAACGGGCCCTGTTGCTGGCCGCCAGCGCAGTCTTGCTCCAGGCCGGCACCTGCGCGACTGATTTCGGTTACTACCTGATGCAGGCCCTGGCATCCGAGCTGGTCGAGCAGGCGGTGAACGCCGCCACCAGCGGGACCTGATGCGATGCCCCATTGAGGTCGACTGTCACAGCCCGAGCGCGAGGGGCCCGAGATGCCGCTGTGCCGGCCGCAACTGCCTGTCGGGAAGCAGACTTCGCCCGCAGGGGCCAACCTGCCACCCAGCCCGTTGCGGAGCCGGCTTGCTTCCTGAACGCTTAACTGTTCCCTGCCGAATCGGCGATCGCCTCGGCCAGGTCGAGCGAGGCTTGCACGATATCATCCGCCTGGGCTAGAGCCTTTTCGGTAAGCGGGATTCCGATCAGCAACGCAATCAGGCCGGCTGCGTACCAACGTAACCTTGCAAGGCTCATGAAGCGCTCCTGTCCTGGACGGTCAGCTTAGGCTTGCGGGCGGGCAAGCTCAAGTGGGCTCCGCGGGTCCCGCAAATCAGCCGGGAGCTGCGGGCCGGCCACCCTTTCGCGGGTCGCTGGCGCCCACCATCGTCCCGTCGGGCAGGAACTGAATGGCCTGGACTATGCCGGTCCGGCGCTGCGGGCTGAGCGTGTGCCCCGCCGCCTGGAGCCGGTCGGTCAGTTCAGGCGGCGGTGCCTGGTCGAAGTAAACTTCGTCGGGCTGCCACTGATGGTGGATGCGGACAGCCGACATCGCCTGGTCGAGAGGCATATCGAACTCGATGACATTCAGCAGGACCTGCGTGACCGAGGTGATGATGCGTGGGCCGCCGGACGCCCCCAGGGCCAGCAGTGGTCGGCCATCCTTGAGAACGATGGTCGGCGACATGCTTGACAGGGGACGCTTGCCAGGCGCGACCGCGTTGGCCGCTCCCTGGATCAGTCCGTACAGGTTCGGCTTGCCGATCTGGGTGGCGAAGTCGTCCATCTCGTTGTTCAGCAGGATGCCGTAGGGGTCCGCGACCAGGAGCGAGCCGAAGTTGCCGTTGATGGTTTCGGTCAGGGCTACCAGGTTGCCGCTCCGGTCGGCCACGCAGAAGTGGGATGTCCCGCCGTCCTCGGGCATCTGCGAGCTGCCATAGTCCCGGCCGTCCGGGGGGCAGCGGCGGCTGGCGAGCTGGCGGGCATGGTCGCGGCTGATCAGGCGCGCGGTCGGCACCGGCGTAAAGTCCGGATCCCCGAGCCAGCGTGCCCGGTCGGCAAAAGCGTGCTTAAGTGCGCAGACCAGCAGCGAGGGGTAGTAGTCTTCCCGGACGGCGGGCAGGCCCCCGGGGAAATCGGACGCCATCTGGTCCAGTATGTTCAACGCCTCGATCAGACAGACGCCCCCCGAGGACGGCGGCGGCATGGTCGCGATCTGGTATCCGCGCCAGGTAGCTAGCAGCGGCTGGCGCCGGCGCGGCTGGTAGTTGCCCAGGTCCGCCCGGGTCAGTTGGCCGCCGGCGGCCTGCACCACCTGCACGATCGCATCGCCAATCGCCCCGTCGTACAGCACTTCCGGCCCCCGCTCGGCGATCAGTCTCAGCGCCTCGGCTAGGTCGGGCCGGGGGATCCGCCGGCCGATCGGCGGCGGCCGGCCATCCGGAACCAATCGCTCCCGCAGGCTGCGGCAGGTCGACTCGAGCTGCGGCCAACGCTGAACGTCGGCCAGCAGCTCGTTGCAGGCTTGCTGATAATCCTCATCCACAACCAGCCCCCGTTCAGCCAAATCGATCACCGGCCGGATCAGCTCCGCCAGCGGCCAAGACGCCCAACGACGCTGAATCTCGGCCAGTCCGGCCAACTGGCCCGGGACCGCAACCGCGTTCCCGCCGAAGACTGTCGCCGGCGGACGGTCGGCTGGCTGGGTCTCCAAGAGCTGGGTGTAGCGTTGGGCAGTGGCGGCCGCCGGGGCCGTCTCCCGAAAATCCAGCACCACGATCCGGTGCTCGGCCGCAACCCAGGCCACCATGAACCCGCCCCCGCCCAGCCCGGTGCTTTGCGGTCGGCAGACCGCCAAAGCTAGCGAGGTCGCGATGGCTGCGTCGAAAGCGTTCCCGCCCTGCTCCAGGACGTCCGCTCCGACCCGGGAGGCCTCCGGGCAATCGGTAGCCACCATTCCAACCGAGCTGCGGGCGATCCATGGCGGGTCTTCAGCCCAGGCCAGCCCCACTGATAATGCGGCACAAACGGCCAGTCCGGCCAGCACCGCACGCCCCAGCCCCGGAATCGGGAAGCGACAGTGCCGCCTGGGGGTTGGTAGTGACGCGGCCAGAACGGCCGCAGGCGAAGATACACACGCCTGTTTCATCACATTACTGGTCCCGAACCTCAGGTTCTATGTAGCGGTTGGCGCCGCGGCGAGCGCGACAGTCGCCGCCGGACCGGTGCCGCCACGTCAGGCGGCATCCTAACCGCTCGGGGCCCACCGGGACAGCATCGCGCCGGGCCGGTTGGCGGTCGATGTTTTCCCGGCCGGCGGCGTACAATGTCTACTTGGTGCGCGCGGTCAGCAAGAAGGAGCCGGTCATGTCAGACATTTCGCAAGGCAAAGATGGGTCATCCGCCCCGCAACCGAGTGCCGGGCCGCCTGCCGACCAGCCCGAGGTCCAGCCGCATCGACGGGAGGAGGTGCATTCGGTCTCGTTCATCACCTATCCCAAGCTGCTGTTCGTCTGGCCGATTATCCTGCTGGGGTTGATCTTCTACCCGGTGGGAGCGCCGGATCGGGTCAGCGGCTTGCCGGGGCAGGCGCAGTTGGAAGGCGCGGCCGCGATCGACGCTCCGGTCCCCGCCGCTCCCATGCCGGCTGCCGCAGGCAGTTCGCATCGTTTGGAGATCCTGGGCTGGATCTATTTGTGGGTAGTGGTGGTGGTGCTGCTGACGCTGGGGGTGGATATCGACCGCAACCTGGCGGCGTTCTGGGTGATTCTGGTGCTGGCCCTGTATTTTCTGGGGGTTTGGCTGCGGGATACGAAGGGCTTCACGTTCTTCGGCGACATTTACCGCTGGTTTGCCGACCTGGACTTGCAGTACGATCGCCGGTTCGGCCTGGGCTTGAGCATCATATTGCTGGTCCCATATGTGCTGATGCTCCTGTGGGCCCGGCTCAACGACCGCTGGCGGATCACCCACAATGAATTCGAGCATTACGCCTTCGGCCGCATGAACGACTCGCTGGGCCGAGGGGCCAAGACCATCCGCACCGACTTCCCCGACGTATTCGAGCTGTTGTTGGGCCTGGCCGGCACCCTGATCGTCTACAACGCGACCGGCACGCGCGAACTCCGCCGCATACCGCATGTCATGTTCCTCCCCTTCGTCCGCAAGCGGCTGAACCGGATTCTGGAGAGGACCGCCATCACCGCGGCGGAATCCGAGGACGAGGACGACGAGGAGCACGTCTGACCAGCCGGGCCCCGGATCGGCCTAGCTTCGGTGCACCAGGCCGTCGCGTAGTTCGATGGTCCGTCGACAGCGTCGGGCCACGTCTGGGTCGTGGGTCACGATGATCACCGTTCGGCCGGCGGCGTTGAGTTCGTCCAGCAAATCGAGGATCACCCGCCCGGTCTGGCTGTCCAGGTTTCCGGTCGGCTCGTCGGCCAAAACCACCGCCGGATCGTTGGCCAGGGCCCGGGCGATGGCCACTCGCTGCTGCTGACCGCCCGATAACTCGTGCGGGAAATGCTCTGCCCGATCCGCCAGACCTACCCGCTCGATCAACTGTAACGCCAGCTCCCGTCGGTCCCGGGCCCGCCAGCCCTGATAGAACAGCGGCGTCTCCAGATTCTCCAGCACGGTCTGGGTCGGAATGAGATTGAAGCTCTGGAAGACGAAGCCCACCCGCTGGCCGCGGATGTCGGAGAGAGCGTCGTCGTCGAGCTGCGAAACATCCCGTCCGTCCAGCCAATAGGTGCCCGAGGTGGGTCGGTCCAGGCAGCCCAGGATGTTCAACAGGGTGGACTTGCCGCTGCCGGAAGGGCCGACGATGGCCACATACTCCCCCGCAGCCACGCTGAAGGACACCCCACGCAGGGCCGGAACCTCCACTCCGGCTGCGGGGCGGTAGATTTTGGCCACTTGCTCGAAGCGGACGATCTCCCGGCCGGCGGAGGACATCACGCGTTACCACACGGTTTCTGGCCGGCCGCCCGGGCTGCCGCCGGTCCGGCCGGCCCGCCCTTGCAGGCTGGCTGATCCCACTCCATAATATGGGTTTTGGCTGGCTTGGGGAAGTCGGCGTCCGGCCCCCCGGCCACGGTAGGTGCCACATGAAACCCGATATTCACCCCAAGTACTACGAGACGCAGGTCACCTGTGCCTGCGGCAACAGCTTCAAGACCCGGGCCACCGTGCCGGTCATCAAGGTCGACATCTGCAATGTTTGCCACCCCTTCTATACCGGCAAGCAGAAGTTCGTCGACTCGGCCGGCCGGGTGGAGCGGTTCCAGCGCAAGTTCGGCGGCGATTACTTTAAGCCGAAAGGCGGGGACAAGAACTCCGGCGGCCAGTAGCTGCCCAGGCATCGATTTCGGCCACGGCTCGGGCGAGGCGCCCGGGCCGTGCTTTTGGGCGCCCCCCAGACGGATGATTAGCCGCGGTTTTATCACCTGAATCAGAAGGACGGAGATGCTCGTGCAGGATCCGCCATGGCTGGCGCGCGTGGAGGAGATGGCGGCCCGCGCGGACCAGATCGCGGCCCAGATGGCCGATCCGCAGGTCGCCGCCAACAGCTTGCGCATCGCGGAGCTTTCCCGCGAACATGGTCGCCTGGAGCGGATTGTCCGGCCCTACCGCCAGTATCGGCAGATAAACCAGCAGATCCGCGAGTCCGAGCTTCTGCTGGCCGAGAGTTCCGATCCCGAACTGCGTGAGCTGGCGGCCGCAGAGCTGCGCGATCTGGAGGCCAGTCGGCAGCGCCTGCTGACCGCACTGAAGGAGCGTCTGGTCACGGGCGACGAGGCGGCGATTCAGTCGATCATGCTGGAAATCCGGGCCGGCACCGGTGGCGAGGAGGCGGCCCTCTTCGCGGCCGACCTGCTCAACATGTACACCGCCTTTGCCACCCGCAAAGGATTCCAGGTGGAGGTCCTCTCGGTCTCGCGGTCCGATCTGGGCGGCGTCCGGGAGGCGATCTTGAACATCCGCGGCCCGGAGGTCTATCTGCATTTCCGATTCGAGGCCGGCGGCCATCGCGTCCAGCGGGTCCCCAAGACCGAGGCTCAGGGCCGGATTCACACTTCCGCCGCCACCGTCGCGGTGCTGCCCGAACCCGAGGAAATCCAGATCAGCATCGACTGGGACAAGGACGTGATCGAGCACGTCAGTCGGGCCGGAGGCCCCGGCGGCCAGAACGTCAACAAGGTCTCCAGCGCCATCCGCCTCGAACACGTTCCGACCGGCATCACCGTCTCCATGCGCGACGAGAAGAGTCAGCATAAGAACCGGGCCAAGGCCCGCCGCTTGCTGATGTCGCGCCTCTATGAGCGCCAGCTCAGCGAGCAGCGCCGACGCATCGCCTCTGATCGCCGAAGCATGGTCGGCAGCGGCGATCGCAGCGACCGGATTCGCACCTACAATTTTCCGCAGAACCGCGTCACCGATCACCGCATCAATAAAGACGTCTACGACCTGCCGCGGATCCTGGGCGGAGACCTGGACGAGTTCCTCCAGGAATTGCACGACCGCGAGCTGAAGCTGCGGCTGGAGAACCTGGCCGCCCAGGGTGTCCCGCTTGACGGGTCCTGATCGTCGCTGCAAGCTGACCTGCCGCCTGAAATCCGTGGGAGGCATCGTGGCTGGGCAGTTTCCCGGCATCTTGCTTCGCTGCCAGTCGCCGGCCAAGATCAACCTCACATTGCGCGTCGGCGAGCTTGGCCCGGACGGATTCCATCCCATCGAGTCCCTGGTGGCCCTGATCGACCTGGCCGACACGGTCACGGTCTGCGGGCATGAGGATGGCTGTTATGGGCTGGAATGCGATGAGCCGGCCCTGCCGTCCGACGGGTCGAACCTGGTGCTGCGAGCCGCAAAAGTGCTCGCTGCCAGGGCGAATGTCAATCGCGGAGTGCGGATCAGCCTGAGCAAGCGGATTCCGCCCGGGTCCGGCCTGGGCGGCGGCAGCTCCAACGCCGCTGCCGCCCTGCGGCTTCTCAATGTCCTCTGGCAGTGCAACCTGCCGGAGCGGGAGCTGGCCCGGCTGGGCGCGGAGCTGGGATCGGACGTACCCCTGTTCCTGCACCGCTCACCCTGCGTTATTCGCGGCCGTGGTCAGCAAGTGGAAGAGCTGCCGGGCCGGCTGTCGGGCTGGGTCGCCCTGGCTCTGCCGAAGCTGCCATGCTCGACGGCGGCGGTGTACGCGGCCTGGGATCGCCTGCCGGTCCATCCCGTGCGGCCCGGTCTGCCTGAGATCCTCGCCGCCCTGGGCTCGCCCGAGCAGTTGATGGAACGGCTGTTCAACGACCTGGAGGAGGCGGCCTTCACAGTCCACCCGGAGCTGCGGCAGCTTGCCAAGCAGGCCGAGGCGATCGCCGGCGCGCCCATCCGCATGACCGGCTCCGGCTCAGCCCTGTATCGCCTGTTGTCCCGGAAAACCGACGCGGAACAGCTTGCGACCGCGGTGCGCGAC
>CAYZXK010000044.1:0-4129 GCA_964482395.1 uncultured Planctomycetales bacterium
CCCCTTGGCAGGTGGGGCCCGGCCGGGTAGACTAAATAATTCCGTGCCAGTCTGGCGCGGGGATGCCTGGAGACGGACGCCGGAGTACCGCATGGCAGTCAAACTGCGACTCAAACGAATGGGACGCCGACATCGCTCGCTCTTTCGCCTCAGCGCCATGGACGCTCGCTGCCCGCGGGACGGGCGTGTGCTGGAGGACCTGGGGGTTTACGATCCGGAGAATGCGGACCCTGGTCAGCAGTTTCGGCTGAATGAGGAGCGGGTCAGACACTGGCTGAGTTTGGGGGCGATACCGACCCAGACGGTGGCCAACTTGCTTCGCAAGCGGGGAATCTCCCTCCGGTGAAGCGGACAGTCCGGCAAATGGTCGGCTTGGATGATGCGGATCGACCTGATAACGTTGTTTCCGGAGGTGGTTCAGCCGTACCTGGCGGCCAGCATCATCGGCCGCGCCCAGGCGGCCGGCCGGGTGGAAATTCACGTCCACCAACTCCGGGATTTCTCGGATGACCCGCATCACAAAGTAGATGACCGGCCGTTCGGCGGCGGTCCGGGCATGATCCTGATGTGCCAGCCGGTGGTCGACGCGGTCGGCGCGGTCGAAGCCCTCGATTCGCGTCCGGCCCTGCGGATTCTGCTCAGCCCGCAGGGCCGTCCGTTTAATCAGGCGCTTGCCCGACGGCTGGCCGGCCAGCCGCGTCTGCTTTTGATCTGCGGGCACTACGAGGGCTTCGACGAGCGCATCGTTGAGATTCTCCGGCCGGAGGAACTCAGCCTGGGAGACTTCGTGATGACCGGCGGCGAGCCGGCCGCCCTGGCGATCATCGACGCGGTCGTGCGACTGTTGCCGGGCGTATTAGGCAACCAGGCGGGCCTGGTCGATGAGTCTTTCGTAGACCGGCGACTGGAGTACCCTCAGTACACGCGGCCCCGGGTGTTTCGCGGTCTGGAGGTGCCGGAGGTCCTGCTCTCGGGCAACCATGTCCGGATCGAGGCTTGGCGTCGCGAGCAATCTGAAGAGCGTACCCGTCGGCGGCGTCCGGATCTGCTTGAGGATCGCGCCGCCGCGACTTTTAATAGTGAGCTTTTGGAAAGTCCCGGCGGCTCGGGCGCGGCTTTCACGGCCGGCGCTTCGGGCAGGGAATGTTGACCGGAAAGTGAGGCGTCGCATGCGGAATCCGCTGTTCGATGTGGTTGAGAAGAAATACGCCCGCCCCAGTCCGCTGGACTTTGAGATCGGTGACACGGTGGTGGTGACGATTCGGATTGTGGAGGGCGGGAAGGAACGGTTGCAGGACTTCGAGGGCGTCGTGATCGCGCGGAAGGGCCGTGGGCTGGACGAGATGTTTACGGTGCGCCGGATTGTGGGGAATGAGGGGGTGGAGCGTACTTTTCCGGTCCACTCGCCGCGGGTTGCGGCCATCAAGACGGTGCGGAGCGGCAAGGTTCGTCGCTGCAAGCTGTATTTCCTGCGTGACCGGGTGGGTCGAGCACGGAAGCTTCGGGAGCGGCGGATTTCGGCCGCGGCCCGCGAGGCTGCCGCCAAGGCTCGGGCTGAGAAGGCCCGGGCGATGCGGGAGGCGCAGGAAGCCGTGGAGGCGGCCAAGGCTGGGCGCGGGGTGACCGAGAGCGAAATGGCCGGCAGCCCCACCTAGGCGTTCCATGTCCAGTCAGGCAGATCACCGTCAGGAACTTGGCCAGAGGGGCGAGCGGCTGGCCGAGAGGTTTCTTCGTCGGGCGGGGCTGAAGACCATTGTGCGGCACTTCGGTACGCCGGTGGGGGAGCTGGACCTGGTTATGCGGGAGGGGGAGGCGCTGGTTTTCGTAGAGGTGAAAACGCGGCAGGACCGTACATACGCCGACCCGCAGGATGCGGTCGGCCGGGAGAAGCAGCGTCGGCTGGCGCGGGCTGCCCGTTGGTTCATACACCATCGGCGATGGGAGGAGCGGCCTTGCCGGTTTGACGTGGTGGCGGTGACGCTCCGGCCGGGCCAGCCGCCCCAGATCGAGCACTTGCGGGACGCATTCTTGCCGACCTGAGCGGCGGCAGGTCGGGGGCGGATGGTCACCGGATCGGGTGCCGGGGGGAGGGTTGACTTCGCACTCGCCTTAAGGTCCGGCGCTTCAACACTGGGACCGGCAACCGTATTGATCTCCGGCCAACTGCCGCAGGTTCAAGATCAGCTCGACTTCGCCGATCGGCCGGCCAAGCATCTGAGCGATGGACGGTGGGGTGGCGCCGCTCCGGGCCAGCTCGTAGATCCGCTGGCAAGACCGGTCGGATTGGGCGGGTGGAACTGGTGGGGCGGCCGGGGTGGCAGCCGGCCGGCTCGGCCCATCGGCCACTCGATTGGCATCCGCCAGTGCGGATTCGAGTCGGGCCAGGGTGGCCTCCACCTGACAGTCGATGCGGGCGGATAGTTCTTCCAGCTCCGAAAGCAGGACTTCCATGGACTGGCACAGCTCGCGTTGCTGACGGAGGCCGGCCCGCTGCTGCCGGGTCAGTTCCCGGGCGGTCAGGCGGCGGTATTGATAGCGGCGGAGCAAGGCGACGGAGATCATCGCCAGGCATATCGCTCCGACCAGCAGATAGGGGGCGCTAGGCATCATGGGCGTTCGGTTCCCGGACCTGCTTCTGGCTCCACCGGTGCAAGGCGGCCTGTTGGACCGTCCGCAGGGGGACGTTGCATCGTCGGGCGGCCACGGCGCAATCCTCGAATTCCGGCCAGGCTTGCCGCACGCGGTCGCCACGCTGCCCGACCTTCACCCGGATGGGGCCGAATTCGGTCTGGACGGTGACGTGGCGCCGGGGCAGGGCGCGGCGCAGGCACTCGTGTCGGCGGACTCCGAAGGTGGTGGTTTCCTCGAACAGGATTTCCTCCATGAGGTCAACCTGCTCTGGGGCGCACAGCACGGTGAGGAGCTGGCCGGGACGCCCTTTTTTCATCACTATCGGAATGCTGAAGGCGTCCAGCGCACCGGCTTCCAGCAGTCGCCAGATGGCAAACGCGACGGTCTGTCCGGTGGCATCGTCCACCTGGGTTTCCAGCACGGTCAGCCGTTCTCGGTCGTTGCCGGGGGAGTCGGTCAGTTCTCCGATCAGCAGTCGGAGCACATTCGGGCGAGGGCCGTCGCAGCGG
This sequence comes from uncultured Planctomycetales bacterium, assembly GCA_964482395.1. Classification (GTDB taxonomy): domain Bacteria; phylum Planctomycetota; class Phycisphaerae; order UBA1845; family Fen-1342; genus CAYZXK01. The sequence continues at coordinate 3,141 of CAYZXK010000044.1, forward strand.
GTTCCGGCTCCGTAGCCGATGGAGGCGATTCGCATGGGGGGCAGGGGTCCGAATGAATGGGCCAGGCTGGTCAGGATAGCGGCTCCGGTGGGGGTAGTGAGTTCGCCGGGCTGGTCGGAGGGTGCCAGCGGCACGCCGCGGAGCAATTCTGCGGTGGCCGGGGCCGGTACCGGCAGCCAGCCGTGCTCGCAGTGCACACTGCCGCTGCCGGTGGGAAGGGGAGAACAGACGACCCGCTCGATTTGCAACCCTTCCAGTCCAGCGCAGGCCCCCACTATGTCGACCAAGGCGTCGGCCGCCCCGACTTCGTGGAAATGCACCCGCTCGGGCGGAACGCCATGCACCGCGGCTTCAGCTTGGGCCAGGCGCGTGAAGATGTGGGTGGCGCGGTCGATCACGGACTGTGAGAGACCAGAGTGCCGGATGATTTCGAGGATCTCGGGGAGATGCCGGTGTTTGGGCTGGACGTCGGCGGAGAGGCTGACGTTTACGTGCGTGGCGGCCAGTCCCCGGCGATCGACCTTCCGCACCTGTAGTTCGATGCCCGGGATTCCGAGCCGGGCGACGACCTCGCGGAGCAGGTCTGGGCTGAGGCCGGCGTGGGCCATGGCCCCCAGGATCATGTCCCCGGCCGCACCGCTGAAGCAATCGAAGTATCCGCAGCGCATCGGATCCTCCGAGCGTGCCGCCCTTGCTGACTAGGGTCGGCATCCTGAGCCGCCGGTGACACTCAGCCGGGCTAGCTCCGGCTTTCGACCTGGACCGGCTGGGCCGTGGACTCCGGCTGGGGAGCTGGCGGCGGCGGGGCGCTGTGGTGAGTCGAATCGCTTTCGGGAGCGGCGGTCTGCAACCGTCCGTCGCGGTAGTCTTCGACGTCGGAGAAGGCGTCCCTGGTGGCCGAGATGATCATGACCATGTGGCGTCCGTCCATGCTGGGGGGCCGCTCGAGGCGGACGCGTGAGCCGAGCTGGTCCAGGATGGTCTTGAAG
>CAYZXK010000045.1:0-35274 GCA_964482395.1 uncultured Planctomycetales bacterium
ATCCATGACCGCAGCGAACAGATGTCGTTGGTGGCAGGCGGCCGGGCTGCTGGCGGCGGCCTGCGTCGGGCTGGCAGTGGCCGGCGGGGTGGCCACTCGGCCAACCAGCCAGGCCGCGTTCAGTCCGGACGCATACTTGGAGCACATCAAGTACCTGGCCAGCGATGAACTGGGCGGTCGGCAGCCGGGTACGGAAGGCATCGAGCTGGCCGCCGAGTATATCGCCGGTCACTTTGCCCGGGCCGGCTTGAAGCCGGCCGGGGATGATGGCGGCTATTTCCAGTCGTTCGAGGTAGGCCGTGGTAAGAAGCTGGTCGACTCGGAGGCGATGCTAAAGGTCGAAGGGGTGGAGCGGACCTGGAAGGTTCGCGAGGACTGGATCCCGCTGCCGTTCTCGGAAATGGGCGAGGTGGAGGGGCCGCTGGCGTTCGCCGGCTATGGCATCAAGGCCACAGTCTACGACTACAACGATTACGCCGACTTCGACGCCACCGGCAAGGTCCTGCTGATACTCCGCTTTGAGCCGTCGGCCGAGGACCCGGATGCGGAGTTTGGCGGAAAGATTCCTTCGCGGCACGCGCTCTTCTCGACCAAGGCCGAGACCGCGGCCAAACGGGGCGCCAAGGCGCTGCTGATCGTGGATCCGCCGAAGCGCGAGGGAGCCGACGATACGCTCTACGCGTTCGGCGAGGAACTCAGCGAGCAGACCTACGACCTGCCGATGGTGCATGTGAAGCGCGAGCTGGCCGATGCCCTGCTCCGGAAAGGCGGCTTGAGCGACCTGGCTACGCTTCAGGAGAAGCTGGATAAGGAGCGTAAGTCGCTGTCGGCCGACCTGAACCTGCGGGTGAAACTGAGGACCGGCCTGCACCCCAACCGCTTCCGGACCCGCAACGTGGTCGGGCTTCTGCCGGGCACTGGAGAGACTGACGAAGCGATCGTCATTGGGGCCCATTATGACCACCTGGGACGGTTGGTCGGGAAAGATGGCACCGCCAGGATTTACAACGGCGCTGACGACAATGCTTCCGGTACCGCGGGGGTCATCGAGCTGGCTCATCGACTGGCAGGCGAGCCGAGACTTCGCCGTAATCTCATCTTCGTCGCTTTCAGTGCCGAAGAGATGGGCTTGCTCGGCAGCGATTACTTCGTCGACCATCCGCCGGTCGATCTGGCGATGATCAAGGTCATGATCAACTTGGACATGATCGGGCGGCTCCGCGACGGAAAGTTCACGGTTTACGGGCTTTCCAGCGGGAAAGGAATGGCCGAACTGGCCGGTCGGGCGGCTGAGCAGGCTGGGCTGAGTTACCGGGTGCCGGCCGGCGGAATCTTCGACGCCAGCGATCACGCATCCTTCTACCACCGTGGAATCCCGGTTGTCTTCCCGTTCACCGGAATCCACAAGCAGTACCACCAGCCGGAGGACGACTGGGAGTTGATCGACGCCGAGGGAGCGACCCGGGTTCTGACCATGTTGCACCTGTTGATCCGGGACCTGGGCAATCTCCTGGAAGGTCCGTTTTTTGAGCCGGTTCCGCCGGCTCCGCCCGAAGAGGAGCCGTTCGGTGAGCCGGGCAAGGACGAAGCGGGCACGCAGCCGGCCGACCATGCCGAGCAGCTCAACCAAAGCGCCCAGGCTGGTGCTGACGGAGAAATCGGCAAGCGGTCCCGGCCGCGGAGCCGCCTGGGCATTGTGCCCGACTTTGCCGCCGATGGACAGCCGGGCGTGGTGGTTGGGTCGCTGATCGAGGGTGGGGGGGCTGAGGCGGCCGGACTGCAAGTAGGAGACCGCATCATCCGGATCGACGAGAAGAACGTTCGGGACATCTACAGCTACATGGATGCGCTTCGCGAAGCCCAGCCGGGCCAGACCGTGGAAGTGGTGGTCGTCCGCCAAGATCGTCAACTTAAGTTCGGAGTGACGCTGAAGGAGTCGCCTAAGCCGCGCGGGGCGGAATAGCCGGCCGGCGGAGGCGGAACTCCGACTCCAAAGAGGCCGCTCCTCAGCGAGTGGGCTGCGAGTCCGGGGAGGTCATCCGCAGAGCATGCAGCTCGGCCGGGACCCCCTCGCCGATGGTCAGGATAGTTCGGCCGTCAGTTGAGTAACAGATCGCTTCGCCCTGCCGTTCCACGGGCAGGGGCAAATTGAGCGGGTTGGTCTGGAAGATACGGTCGAAGTCGGGGTCAGCCGTCTCGGGGGGCAAACGCCACTCCCAGCCGCCGAACACACAGCGCACCGCCAGTCGGGAGCCGTCCGGGCTGATGTCCGCCGCGGTCACGACGCGGGTCGGCGGCAGACCTCCCGGGATATCGAACGCCGGCAGCTTGGCGACGACAGTCTCCCGGGTCGAGTCCCACGGTGCAGGCAGCTTGTAGACCGCGCTGCCGCCTTCCCAGCGCTTGGTAAAAATGTAGCCGTCGCCGGTCCGCGGGTGGATCGCCAGAGCCTCGGCGTCAACCGGACCGTCAGCGTAGCGAAACCGGTACGCCACCGGCTGGACTTCGGCGCTTTGTCGAGGTTGGTCGGCAAGCCGCGGCTCGGCAAACCGGTAGATGGTGACGTAGGGTCGGCGAGCCAGATTGTCGCCGATATCCGCGACGTATACATCGAACGTCCCCGGCTGACCGCCGGGACCTACCGCGATGTCCTCGTAATCCAGTGCACCGGCACCCCGCAGATAGACCGTCAGCCGCGTTTGCCCGGCCTGATCAATAAGGTACACCCGCGGCTGGTCGCCGGAGTCGTTGTGCACATAGTAGCAGCCGGGGTTCAGACGACTGGCGGCGATCCCGGATACCTCGCTGATCCGGCGGTCCTGCAAACGGCAGACCAGCTCGGCAACGTCGGCGTAGCCGGTCAATTGCCCCGCGGGGGCCGACTGACCGCAAATCGCCAACCACGGCCACCGGCCCGGCAGCGCCGGACAGTTGGAGAACGGAAGCAGTCCGCAGATGATGCCCACCGAACTGGAAAATCGACGCAGCATTCTGCCGGACCAGGGGGGCGAGACATTACTCCGACCAGCGGCCTAGGACCGGTCAGCCGTTTTGAGGCTGGCCCTCCGGTGGCTTACTGAGTGTCTCAGCTCGGTAGCCGCCGGCTGCTCGGTCTCGCAAGTACAAAACCCCGAAGACGACCACCAGCACCAACGCCAGCGGGGCGACAAAGCGGAAGGAGATCCGCCCGCCGAAGTTGTCCGCCGGGTTGAGCACTTGCTTGATCTCCGCCACGATCGATTGGGCCGCCGGGTCCTTGGGAGCGTTGGCGATCGCACTACGCAACACATTGGCGGTGCTGGCCGGCAGACTGCCGGCTTGAGCCTGGGCAAGCACCTGGCGAGCACCGTCCAAGTCCCGAGTGCCGTCTACCACCGCCAGAATCTCGCTGCGGAACGGTTCCGGGGCCTCGGCCGCCAACGCTGGATACTGGTTCACGACCTTCTCAAGCACGGCCACCACCGCGGCAGTGTTGTCTTTTTCCAACAGCCGGTTGTGGAGATAGCGGTCGGCGATCCGGCCCATCTGCGGTGCGGTAACCAGTCCGACGACCAGCATTCCCATTCCGCCCATCAGTCCCAGGCCCAAAGCTCCGCTCTTGGGAACCCGTTCCGAGGTGACGCCCAGCATGGTGGGCCAGAAGTAGCACACGCCGACCGCGAACACGGTCGCCGAAGCGAAGGCCATGGCGGTGCTTTCGGCGAAGCTCAGCCAGTAGAGGCCGACGCCGGAGAGGATGGCCGAGGCGACCAGGATTCCGGTGGGCGAGAGCTTATGAACGACGGGTCCGGCACAGAATCGCAGCACCGCCATCAGTCCACTGATGTAGGCCAAAACCAGGATGCCGGGAATCCCGCCGGCCTCCAGCACCGCCGGCACCCAGCGGTTGGGTCCCAGCTCCAGCGAGGCGGTTATGGCCATGCAGGCCAGCAGAATCAGAAACAGCGGGCGAAGCAAAGCCCCTTTGACCATCCCGCCGAAGCTCACCCCTGACTGCACCCGCTCGGTGGCTGGAAACTTCTGACCGATAAACAGCAGACCGTAAATGACGGTGGGGATCAGGATCAGAGCGAGCTTCACCTGCCAGAGTTGGAGGCCTGCAATCGTGGGCTGGCCGAGCCGGTCCAGGAGGTAGGAAGCCACGCCGCCGATGACGATGCCGCCCGGGAACCAGACGTGGAATTGGTTGAGCTTCTGGGTCTTCTGGTCGGGGTAGATGGTGGCGACCAGCGGGTTGCAGGCGGCCTCGATGGTTCCATTGCCGATCGAGAGGATCAGAGCCCCCAAAAAGAGGGTCCAGAATCCGACCGCGAAGATCATCAGCAACGTGCCGACCGCGTGACAGAGGACCGCGAACCGCAGCAGGTTCCGCATGCCCAGCACATCGCACAGCGGCCCCAGGACCACGATCGAAGCGGCGAATCCCCAGGTAGCCGCCCCGGCGACCCAGCCCACCAGCTCGTTGCTGAGCACGAAATGCTCCTTGAGCGCCCCCATGCTGGCGGTGACCACCCCGAAGCAGACCGAGGTGGCCACCAGGCCGAAGCAACTGCCGACAAAAAGACGTACCTTGTTCATGGACATGATCCTTCCCAGAATGACCGACGGCGCAGCGCCAATACCCAGCTAGCCGATCTACGAACCGGCGGAAATGATAGCGGCTGTCCTAGTCGCGGTCGACCGGCTGGCTTTGCCGACTCGTCCCAAGCACCAGGCTCCTGGACCGGGCGGGGCCCGGAAACCTTAGGGCGCCGGCCTTTCCAGTTGCCGGTTGACTTCCGCCAGCAGCGGGGCGGCTTCCTTCCCGTGGCGGCCGGCCGGATCCAGACGGACAACCGTCCACAGATGGGTTCGGGCTTCCAGCAGCGTCTGGCGGGCCTGCTCCGCTTCGCCGTTTGTCAGATGGGCTGCGGCCAGCCGCATCTCGCATTTGCCCAGCTCCAGATAGGCCCAGACGTAGTGTCGATTGAATGTGATCGCTTTTGAGAAGAATTCCCGAGCGGCATTGAGCATTTGGACGTTGGGCTTCTTGCTGGCGGCCTGGCCCTGATTGGCCTGGGCCATGGCCAACAGGCCCAGGTTGAAGTAGGGGGTCGCGTAGGTCGGGTGCTCCTCCAGAGCCTTTTGGAAGCATTTGGCCGCCTCGCCCGGGTTGTCCTTCATGAGGACCGCTCCCTTGGAGTTCCAGGCCAAAGCCCGGCCCATCGCATGCTGGTAGGTCTGGAGCGCCTTGTCGAAACACTCGATCGCCTGCGGATCGTTGCCGCGCTTCATGTAGGCCTGGCCCAGGGAGAGCCAGGGCAGGCCGGCACGCGGGTTCTTGCAAGTCACGTCCGACCACAATGCTACGTTGTCCTTCCAGGTGGCCACCCGGCCGACCGTCCAGTAGGAGTAGACCGACGCGACCGCCAACCCCAGCACCGCGGTCGGTATTCGCCAGCCTCGACGCGACCATCCGGCGCCGAACAGTCCCCCGCACAGCACGGACAAACCAAGCGATGGAATGTACAGATACCGCTCCGCGATCGGCGTCTCCGCGATTCGGCGGACCGCAACGACCAGCGACGGCAGCAGTGTCAGCAGCACCCAGACCAACGAGATGAGCAGCAGCGGGGTCCCCCGTCGCCAAAGCCACAGGCCGAGCAGCAGTAGCAGCAAAGCCACGACCAGAACTGGTATCACCGCCGGCAGCGGCGGAAACTCGGTCGGGTAGGCGGATTGGGGCGGGGGCACAACCAGCTTGGTCAGATAATAGGCCAGCGCGCCGGCGGCGCGGCCAGGCAGCCCGCCCCCGTCAGAGTCGAGCGGCTTGGTCTCAATCACGCCCGCCGCGTACCGGAGCCAGAAGTACAAGGCCGTGACCGCCGCATAGAGCCCGGTCAGCCAGAGCGAGGGCTTCAGATGCGCCCGGTCCAGCAAGCTCGCCGGGCGACCTGTTCCGTTTCTCGAAGACGCCGGCGGGGTTTCTTGGGGAGCTGGCCGACCCGAGGATGGAGGATGGCTTCCGCGGGCCCGGGTCGCTGGCTCGTCTGCCGGGACCAACAGGAACAGCGCCGGCCAGACCAGAAAGGCGGATAAAGCTACTTCCTTCGACAAAATGGCGCACAGATACAGTATGGCCGACAGCGGCAGGCACCAGGTCGCGCCTCGGTCCCGATAGTGCAGTGCTGCGATTATCGCCGGCAGAAAGAACACCGCCGCCACCGTGTCGCTCCGGCCGGTGATCCAGGCGACCGACTCGGCGTGAATAGGGTGGACAGCGAAGATGCTCGCCGCCGCCAGGGCTCCCCACCCGCTCCAAGCCTGGCGGCGCAGAATCTGTCGGGCCAACACCCAGACGAAGAAGGTGGCGATCAAGTGACAAACGATGACCGTGCCATGCGGCCCGCGGCTGGCCCCCCGCCCGAACAGCTTCTGATCAGCCAGGTAACTGAGCGTGACCAGCGGCCGGTAATAAATCACCCCCCACTGCGGAATGTCCTTGGGCGGAAAGAACACGTCGCGCAGGCTCTGAAAGGCCGCCATCTGGTCTTTCTGGACGATCCCGTCGTCCCAAACCAGCTCGCCTTCCAGGGCCGGAGCGTAGAGGACTGCGCCCAGCACCAGCGGTACCAGCCAGCCCCATCGGCCGATCTGTCGGTCGTGACTGCTCAAGCTCTCACGGACGCTGCGCCACGATGATCAGGTTTTCGCCGCAACTTGCCGGCAGTATAGGCCGCGCCAGCAGGCACTCCAAGGCGGCCGGTGCCGCAAAGAGCGGGAACTGGAGCCAGGACGGCAACCACCGCACGTAGGGAACGTCCCACCAACCGTCCGAGAACCGGCGCTGAACCGTCAACCCGGCCTGCCGAACCGCCTCCAGCCACTCGGTAGGCGTAAGCAGCGAACAGTGCGTGGGATCCTGGTACGCATACCAGTTGGTTCCCTTCCACCGCGCGCCCAGCGACTGGGTGTTGGGGACCGAGAAAAACAAGCTGCCGCCGGGCCGGAGCAGCCGCGTCAGGTCACAGATCACTTTCCGCGGCTGCCGGAGATGCTCGAAAACGTAGCAGGCCAACACCAGGTCGAAGGTGTCGGGCTCCAGCTCGGGCGGCAACCCGGCCTCCACGTCGGCCATTATGCACCGCGAACGCGGAGCGATTTGGGCGCAGCGCTGGATCGCATAGGCCGATACATCGACGCCGTAGGTCTGATATCGCCGCTCCAGCCGGGCCAGGATGTAACCGAAGCCGCAGCCGACCTCCAGCACCCGCCTCCCGCCGATTCGCCGCAGTAGACGGTCCGCGACCTTGGCATAAAGCCGCACCGACCACCAGTGCTGACTGAAGGGTCGGCAGGTTTCGACCGCGTACTGTCGCTGGTAGTAATCGGGGCCGAAGGTTGGACCGGCGGCCGCGTTCATCGGCTCAAGACCTCTTCGATCGCGGCCAGCACGTCCTCCACCTGGATCGCCTCCATGCAGGCCACGCCGTAGGGACAAGGCGGAGTGTAACCATAGCGGGTACACGGACTGCACGGCAGGTCCTTGCTGACCACCACGTAGCGTCGGCCGCGCGGGGCCCACTTTTCCATGATGCCGCTGCCGAACATGTGCACCGTCGGCGTTCCAACACCATAAGCGATGTGAAGAGCGCCCGTATCAGAACTGAGGTATAGCCTTGCCCGCTCGACCAGAGCCGCAGTTTGTCCCAGTGAGGTCTGCCCGGCCAGGTTCAATACTGTGTCCGCGCCGTGATGGGCTGCGATCACCCGCGCCGCCGCCAGCGTGTCTTTGCCCCCCAGGATCAAGACGTAGTAACCCCGGTCGACCAGCCAGCCGGCAACCTGGGCGTAGCGCAGCGGGGGCCAGTACTTATGGGGCGTGGAGGCGCCGGGGACGATAACCGCCAGCGGTCGCTGCGTGCGGTTGTTCAGAACCTGCGCCGCCCAGTCTCGCCACCGCTGGTCCACCTCCAGAAACGGCTGATCGGGATCGAAGTCGAGCCGGCGTCCGATGATCGCCGAAGCCAGATTCAGGAATGAGTAGACTTCATATGAGGTTTCCATGTATCGGACGCGATGGGTCTGCAACCGGCCGCGCCCCAATGTGTCAAAGCCACAGAAGTAATCGGGCCGCAGGGTGTTGGCGACGACTGCCGTCAAGTAGTGGTATTGCTCGGTGTCGATCACAAGCTGGTAGCGCTCCCTGACGAGCTGGCGCCAAGTATGCGCCCAGGCCAGCGGATGCCGGTCATACCGGTAGACTCGGCGCACGAGATTGTTGATTCGATATACTCCGACGTTGCGGGCTTCACCGAGGACGTCGATCGTCGCGCGTGTGAAATGCTCGCGCAGCGCGTGGAGCATGGGGAAGGTCAGGACGGCGTCTCCGATTCCGCCGGGGCGAATCACCAGAATTCGCTCGATCTGGCCGCCGGGAATGGGGTGGCCGACCCAGGCGGGGCGCGTGCCGGTCGGTTGTCCGGGATGATCGCGCCGCCGCGGACGTACATGGCGGCAGAGCCACGATCCGACCACCCGGTCCATTCGTTTCAATAGCCGGAGCTTCAGCGGCAGCATCGGTGGGATTGTAGTCGCACCGCCCTGGGTTCGGGATGCCAGCCGACGGGAAGTTGGACCAGAAGCCGGTGCCGGTCGGCCACCGGTTTCTTGAGCCGGAGATTCTCACGCTCTGACGGCCTGAGCCGCTCGGTCGATGCCAGCACCTCCGCCGAGCAGCGCAGCGGCTCGACGGGGCTGGGCCATGAGCTGTTCAGGGCTATGTTTGGTCCTTCTTGAGCCGCAGCCGCGGGCAGCGTCTGGTCTGCGGGCGGGCAATGGACTCATAACACCCGGATCAGATTGCGGGAGCAGGCCAGGCCGAGTTGCGGACCACTACTTTACCTCTATGTTGATCGCCACCGGCGCGCTGACGGTATCGACCAGCCAGGCGTATGCGCTGGCGTCGTTTTGAAGCGTGGCTCGGAAGAAGGCGACCAGGAGCCCGGCGGTCAACCGGCGTGTGGCGGCTCGGTCCGGGCCGCCCGGGCAAAGTCCGCCGACCGCTAACGCTGCTGGTTCGTCCAGCATGTCCGCATGGCCGGCGTCCGGGATCACAACATGCCAGGCCGGCGGGCGGCTGGCGGCGTAAAACTGCTCGTGGTTATCGCCCCTCGGAGCACACCTGCCCCCAAGTCCGGTGCCGATCACCAGAGCGGGCACGCTGAAGGCGAACGGCCCCTGCACGACCCGCGCTTGGTTGCCCAGCGGACCCCCAGTTCCGTCCACCGGATCGACGCCGGCGATGGCCTGGGCCCGTGCCGGGTTGGCCGCCAGGATCAGCCACGCAACCTTGCCACCGCGTGAGTGCCCAGCCAGACCCACTCGGGCGGTCTGGACCTGATACCCGAGGATCGCGGGCAGCCCGGCCGGCAGCCAGTCCAGGACTTGTGCGGCGAGCAGCGCTTCCTCCGCGGCCGTCGGTTGCCCAAACAGGGCCGGCAAACCAGGTTCGTACATCTGCGGTGCCACCACGACAAAGCCGTGCCCGGCCACATGACTGAGCAGCTCGCGGTAAGCTTCGTTTCTGGTGAGAAACCCGTGTTGGAAGAGGATCACTGGATAACTGCCGGCCGACGCGGGCCCGAAGACCAACAGGGGCACCGGGTTCCCCTGGTCGCAGGCCTCAACGGCGGTAACCTTGACCGGCAGGGGCCCACGGCTGTAGGGATTGCCGCCAGCGACGAAAACGACTCCGTTACCTGGGAACGCCGCCGGTTCGGCTACGCGTTCCGGCGAACAGGCCGCGTGAATGCAGCTCAGCGTGCCCATCGCCATTGCAAGCGGCGGAAGCAACATGAGGACGCGAATTGCGCACGCTCGCATACTCACGATTCTATGCCCCGAGTTGCCAGTCGTGAGGCGAGCCGTGGCTTTCGAATGCCGGTGAATGTCCGGGCTTCAAGCCGCCGCCCGCGTCATCGAGCTGTGCGCACCCGGTTCCGCGGTTGCACAGCGTCCAGCCGCCTCGGGCACCGCAACCAGGCTTTCCAGCCAGCTCCGCTTCTAACGTCGGCTCGCCCGGCGCTTCGAGCCATGCTGTCGGCTCCGCGGCGGTCAATCAGGGCGCCAGCACCACCTCCTGATAGCCCAGTTCTTGCGGGCTGGGCGACTCGCGGTATTCAGTGATGATGGTCCATGTGAAATCCACGCGGTTGCCCGCCTGGATGTTGACCGTGGTTCCTACGCTCTCCGGGTCACAGACCAGGGCCCAGTCATCAATCGACACGCCGTCAAGCGAGCCCTCGGCTACGTAGTAGCCGGTCGTGACTATCCGGTCGTACCACACGCCGTCTTCGTACCAGCAATCGCGGCAGGCTGAGATGGGATAAGCGGCCACACAGATGTAAGGGCCTTCAACATCATCGCTGGTCACGCCTTGCCGGGTAATGGTGAAGCGCCCGGGGCCGCACGGGCCGGTAGGTGGGTCGGTGGGATCGAGGTCATCATCGTCCTCGTCGTCAGCCTCGCCCCCGGTGACCTCCGAGACCAGGCAACCGTCAGTGACTTCCAGGCGCCGGTCAGTGACTGCGGCGGAGAAAAAGTAGCGGTCGCCCAGGCCGCCCTCCATCAACGTGATTATGGCCACGACATTACCGGCCGCGTCCACCTGGTAAATCGGCCCCGGATCCGTATCCGGCTCGCCGGTGGCCGTGCAGGGGGCGGCGCCGAAGACCACCTTGGCAAGCGGCGACTCGGGCGGATCCACGGTCAGTTCCATGGTGGCGACACACTCCAGATACCCGGCCGGCGGCGCGTTGGTCACCGTGCGCTCACCGCACGTCAGATCGTTACCCCCTCCCGTGCCGTCATCCATGTCGCCGTTACCGTTCTGACCGTCCGTGCCATCGGTACCATTGTCGTCAGAGGGCGGACAACCGCCCAACGACAGCAAGAACACCACGCTCAGGCCACTCAGTACTCGGATGATATTATTCATCGTTGCTCCTCCTGACGCCATGCACAGCACCATCAGCTTGGCGCGCAGCAGGCATGGTGGTCAAGAGCAATCCCGGCCAGCCGCGAGCTTCAGGAGCCGGGCCTCGCCGGTACGCTTCCTGGGAGGCTGGCTAAGCTGTCGGGCGTGCCTGGGGAACCAGGACCGGGGGCCGGTTCAGCCGCGGCCTCAGCGTCCGCAGCGTGAATTCGAAGTAGAGGCCGGCTGCCGCACCCGCCCCGGAAGGTGGTTACCAGCTACTGGGCCTGGCCCTGCAATGCGATACCGGCGATGGGTGGCACAGTCACGGTCAGCTCTCGGGCAGAGATGGTAAGGTTGCCGGGCTGCCCGAAAGCGGGCGTCCAGCCTGTCGGGAAGCTGTCTGGCAGGGTCAAGCGTACGGTTCGCGGCTGGTCGGACGCGTTGAGGATCACCAGGACCTGGTCTTGCTGGTAGCTTCGTAGGAAGGCCCACACGTCGGCCGCATCGTCGGTCAAGAGGGTCTCGAAGCCGCCCTGGCGCAGAGCGGGGTGCTCATTGCGCAAAGCGATCGCCCGGCGGTAGAAATCCAGATGCTCATCCATCACAAAGTTCTCTTCCGCCCGCTCGTACGGCTCCAGGTCTTTCCACAGCATCGGCTTGCGGTTGGTGGGGTCGTCGGCTCCCCACATGCCCGCCTCATCGCCGTAGTAGATCATCGGGGCTCCGACATAGGTCATTTGCAGCAGAACGGCCAAGCGTGCCCGGGCGTAGCACTCGGCTGAAGGCTTTGATCCGTCGTAGTCTGGGTTGTTGTCCTGCACGCGATTTTGCCGGTCGTACTCGCGGTCCGGGTTGGCGGCCATGGAGGCGATGCGGTCGGTGTCGTGCCCGTCGATCAGGTTTTGCAGCCCGTATGTGGCGCAGAGCGGGTATGCCAGACGCAGCTCCGCCAATTGCGCGTTAGCCTGGCTGACGCTGATCTTCTGGGTGCGGTTGAAGATCCAGGCCACGGCGGTCCGGGCGAACTCGTAGTTGGTAACCGTGTCGAAGTGACGGCCGTCCAGCCACTGCTCGGCCCGCTGCCAGATTTCGCCGACGATCAGCGCGTCCGGGTTGATTCGCTTGACCAGGTCTCGCCATTCCTCCCACTGCGGGCGTGGGATGTTATCCGGCACATCCAGGCGCCAGCCGTCGACTCCATCGCTGGGATTGCCGTCGCCGTTTGGGTCCATCCATCGCCGGGTCACGTTGAAGACATGTTGCTTGAGCGTGGGGCTGGCAAAACCGCTGCTGCTCTTGCGGAACACCGGCATATGGGCAAAGCCCTCCCAGGCCCGGTAGGCGAACGGATCCCAGGAGGTGACGTCGAACCAGTCGGCGTAACGCGAACGCTTGCCATTGGCCCGCACGTCCAAAAACGCCGGGTGCCGGTCGCCGCAGTGATTGAACACCGCGTCGATTATGATCTTGAATCCCATCTGGTGGGCTTTTTCCAGGAAGCTCAGGAACCGTCGGTCGCTGGCGGTCCACTGCCAGGTATTGGGGTCCAGCAGGTCTTCGGCGGCCGCAACCGCCTCATAGTCGCCCTTGGTGCCGAAGTGGTCATCGACGTGCAAGTAGTTCTGAACGTCGTACTTGTGGTTGGAGGGGGACTTGAAGATCGGCATCAGATACAGGGCGTTTACGCCGAGCTCTTTCAGATAGGGCAGTTGCGACTCCAGCCCATCCAGATCCCCGCCGTAGAAGCGCTCGAAGACGTAGTTCTTGTAGAAAGTCTGTCCGTCCTGTCCTTCCCACGGCGAGGGCGTGAACCACTCGCTGGTCCAGGGCCGGACCCGGTCTGGGTCGTTGGCCGGGTTGCCGTTGCGGAAACGGTCCAGCATGATCTGGTACCACACCGCATTTGCCGCCCAGGCGGGCGCGGTGAACAGCCCCGCCGGCGTAAAACTGTAGCAGTAGGTCTCGATCGGGTCCCCGACCGGCCCGGTCCCGTCGTCCAGCACGAAGGTGTATTCCAGGCTGCGCACGCTGGGGGAGCGCGAGTTCTCGCGAACTGCGGTTGGCACCTGGGCTTCCCAGAAGGTATACAGCGGCCCCTCGCAGACCGGGCGCATCTCGAGCGGCTCCCGCCCCTTGATTGCCAGCCAAACTTGTCGAACGTCATGGGCCAACGTCCGGTATCGGATGGACACCCGGTCGGGCCCGAGCGGTTGCACGTAGAGCGAGCCGGGCGGGCGGTGGGCCAGGCCGGCGGGGTCGATCTGTCCGTCGCCGAGCTTGCCCGGCGAAGACTTCAGCATCGCCAGTCGGCCCAGTCGAAGGACCGAGTTGTACCCGCCGAAACCGTCCGGGACCCGATCCGGGTTGTCCGGATCATTAAGCCACTCGGTCCCGGCCACGGAATGAACCAAGAACTTGTATTCGTACACGCCCGGGGGCAGGTCAATCTGGCCCGTCCAGTCGCCGTTCGCCCCGGGACCCTGCATCAAAACCGCCTCTCGGTCCCAGTTCTTGAACGAACCGGTCAGCACGACTCGCGTTGCGTCTTGGGTCGGGCGGAACCGAAATGTACAGTGCCACTCGTTGCCCGGAGCCGTTGGAGTTGCGCGAACCGAAAGTGGCAGCGGCCCCGCGTCCTCCGGGGAGACCGCAGGCTCCAGCGGCTTGGCTGGCGGCCAGCCGGCCTGCGCCGCCGCCATGCCGCAGCACCATGCCGCTGCCGCCACTCCCCAGCCGAACCACCCCCGCCTGCCCGTGCTCACTCTTGGTGACATTCCGGACTTTCTCATGCCAATAATGTACTCTGCCCCCACGAGCCTGCAACCCGCCGACCGCCGGCAGCGACCGTGAAAACATTGCCGCGAGGTGAAGAGCGCCCGAGGGCTGCTTGTGGCCGACTCGGGCCGACTGCCCCCTTCAGAATGGTCCAGCTTCCGGGTGGCAGCGTGACGGGCTTTATTGGTTGGGCCGCAGCTTGAAGCTGACGGTCTTGTGGTCCCCGGCCGGGTCCACAACCTCCAGCTCCACTTTCTGGTTTCCCGGCACGTCCTTCAAGGCTTCCTTCAACTCGAAGGCGGACTTCACTGGCCGCCCGTTGCAAGCGACCACGAGATCGAACCGACCCAGCTCGGGCATCCGGTCCGCGGGCTCCGCCGGCAGTTGGGTTACGATCACTCCCTGCTTGCCGGCGTAGGTGGTGCTCAGCATTCCCGGCCGCACCGTTCGCACCCCCAGCCCCAGTGCCGGCACCTGGTAGCTGTCCTGGCTGGGCTCCACCCGGGAGGCCCGCACGTCCTCCGGCTGCAAGCCGATCCGCACGGTCAGCTCCCTTTCCAGGCGATCCCGCACCACGCGCAAGCGGGCCTTCTGTTCCGGCCGGAGATCGGCGATCAGCGAGCGGAACTGCTCATAATTGCGGACCCGGACGTCATTGACCGCGATGATCACGTCTTCCACTTGCAGCCCGGCCTGACCGGCCGGTGAGTCGGTGAGTACTCGGTCCACCAGCACCCCGCCAACGTCCGGCAGCCCGAAAAGCGCAACATCCGCCTCGCGGATCGGCAGCGGAAGGATCCCCAGGTACCCGCGGGTCACCTTGCCGGTCGCTTTGAGCTGGTTGGCGACCTTCAACGCCATATTCGAGGGGATGGTAAACGCGATGCC
Organism: uncultured Planctomycetales bacterium; assembly: GCA_964482395.1. Lineage (GTDB taxonomy): Bacteria > Planctomycetota > Phycisphaerae > UBA1845 > Fen-1342 > CAYZXK01. Next base: position 14,621 of record CAYZXK010000045.1, read on the forward strand.
GGCGTTGGTCCCTTCGGCCTGGGCCGCGATCGCGGTATTCACCCCGACTACCTCGCCACGCAAATTCAGCAGCGGGCCGCCCGAGTTGCCCGGATTAATCGCGGCGTCGGTTTGAATGAAGTTCTGATAGGTGATGTCCACCCCGGCGACTTCGCTGCGCCCGGTCGCGCTGACGATCCCGTGCGTGACCGTCTGCGACAAGCCGAACGGGGAGCCGACCGCGATGACCCAGTCGCCGACCTCCAACGCGTCCGAATCGCCGAACTTCAGCGGCTGGAGGTCGGGCGCGTCGATCTTGATGACCGCCAGGTCGGTCTTGGGGTCGCGCCCGACCAGAGTGGCCGGGTACTGGCGGTCGTCCCAGAGGACCACCTCGATTTCGTCCCGCCCCTCGACCACGTGGTTATTGGTAAGGATATACCCTTCGCGATCCAGGATGATCCCGCTGGCCGAACCGGGCGGTACTCGCCGCAGCCAGCGCTCCAACTGTTCCTCCGGCACCATTTCTTTGAGGTGCTCGCGGATCTGCGCTTCCTGCTGCGGGTCCAGCCGGGCTCGCTCGCCGCTGCCGACCCGGATGTGCACGACCCCGGGCCGGGCGATCTTGGCCGCGAGTTTGAAGGCCCGTGAGACCGCCTGGACGTCGGGCAAAGCGGCCTGAAGTCGAGCCGGTTCCTCGCGATCGGTAAGAGCCTCTGCCGGATGCTGGCCACAGGCCCGCTTCTCCAGCCAGTCGAGGTCTGACTCTGCCCGCAGGCCGACCAGGAATGCCAGCGCGGTTAGAACGGCCGACCGGGCGCCTTTGCCGGTGAGCATTGCTAGGTCGCTCCTTCAGAACGCCCCGGGCGGGCGGTTGTCGCGGCAGCCACCACCGCCGGTGCCGGGCCCAGAGCCCTCCGACATTGTACGCGTTGATTCCGGTCAGGCTGCAACGGGGCTGGTGTCCGGTCTTCCCAGGGCCGGCCTGGTCCTTGACGGATGGGGGGCCTGCGGCTAAAAACCTTGCTTTCTAGGCAGCCTGGCCTGAGCCGTCAGGCGGTACCGCCGCGGGTGGCCAAGCTGGTCGCCTGGCGGCGCTCGGCAGAATCGGCCAGTCCAGGCATCCCCGACGTGGTTTCTGGTTTGAAGGCGCGAACAGAAAACCCCGGCGCCGGCGAAGCGTTTTTCGAGCCGCCCATGATCGGAATTCGACGTGAAGACAAGAGCCAGTGGGAGCGGCGGGTCCCGCTCATTCCCCAGGACGCCGCCCTGCTCATGCAGGATGGCGTGCCGGTGCAGGTGCAGAGTTCCCCGATCCGGGTGTTTTCCGACCAGGACTATCGCGCGGTGGGCGTCCCGGTGCTCGACCACCTCTCCGCCTGTCCGGTTATCATCGGGGTCAAGGAGATTCCGCCGGCCTGCCTTGAGCCACGCAAGACCTACCTGTTCTTCTCCCACACCATCAAGGGTCAGCCGCACAACATGCCCATGTTGCGCCGGCTGATCGAGCTGGGCTGCACGCTGATCGATTACGAGCGGATCGTGGACGATCAGGGTCGTCGGCTGGTTTTTTTCGGTCGTTACGCCGGCCTGGCCGGGATGATCGACACGCTCTGGGCCCTGGGACAGCGACTGCGGCAGGAGGGATTGGACAACCCCTTGGCCCAGGTGCGCCAGGCCTATCAGTATCGGGACCTGGGGCATGCCGTAGAGGAGATCCGCGGGTTGGGCGAGCGAATTCGGCGGCACGGCTTGCCCGCGGCCATCCAGCCGCTGGTGTTTGGCCTGGCAGGCTACGGGCATGTTTCGCAGGGAGCCCAGGAGATATGCGACCTGCTGCCGATGCGACCCATCGAGCCGGCCGAACTGCCCGGCCTGCGGCCCGCGGCCCACGAAATCTACAAGGTCGTATTTCGCGAGGAGCACATGGTCGAGCCGGCGGCCGGCCCGAGCGGCTTCCAGCTCCAGGATTACTACGATCACCCGGAGAAGTATCGCTCGAAGTTCTTTTCATACCTCCCATACCTGACCGTTCTGGTCAACTGCATCTATTGGGAACCGAAGTACCCGCGGTTGGTCACCTGTCAGCAACTGCGGGATCTGTTTGCCGGCCCGGGGCAGCCCCGGCTGAGGGTGATTGGCGATATTTCCTGCGATATCGAGGGATCGATCGAGTGCACTGTGCGGCCGACCGATCCCGGAAGCCCGGTGTATGTTTACGAGCCCGCGACCGGTCAGACCCGCGATGGCGTTGCCGGGCAGGGGCCCGTGATTTTGGCGATCGACTTCCTGCCGTGCGAGCTGCCGGTGGACGCGTCCACCTACTTCAGCCGTACTCTGCGCCCCTTCCTCCCGGCAGTAGCCCGGGCGGATCTGTCGGGCCGCTTGGCTGACAGCGGGTTGCCGCCCGAGTTGCAGCGGGCCACGATCGTCTATAACGGAAAACTGACTGAACCGTACCGTTACCTGGAATCCAAGCTGCACTGAAGGTCGCCGGCCGACGGTGCGGCGTCGGCGTGCCGGAAGCGGACGGCTTGAGGAGTGGTCAGATGAGGAAAGTGCTTGTGCTGGGTGCCGGTCTGGTGTCCCGTCCTCTGGTTCGCTACCTGCTCGAGGTACCTGATTTTCAGGTGACCGTGGCTTCCCGGACCGCCAGCAAGGCCGAAGCCCTGATCCGCGGACATCCCCGGGGAACGGCCCTGCCCCTGTTGGCCAATGAGACCGCCAAGCTGGACAAACTGATCGGCGAGCACGACCTGGCCATCAGCCTGCTTCCGGCTCCGCTTCACCCAGTGGTGGCTGAAATGTGCCTCAAGCATCGCAAGCACATGGTCACCACCTCCTACGTCAGCCCCAAGATGAAGGCTCTGGACGAGCCGGCTCGGAAGGCCGACGTCTTGCTGCTCAACGAGATCGGCGTCGACCCCGGCATCGACCACATGTCCGCCATGCGGGTCATGCACGGCATCTTCAAACGTGGGGGGCAGGTGATCAGCTTCCGCTCCTATTGCGGCGGCCTGCCCGCCCCGGAGGCCAACGACAACCCCTGGGGCTACAAGTTGTCCTGGAGCCCACGCGGGGTCTGCACCGCGGGCAAGAATCCCGCCCGCTACCGGGAGGACGGCAAGGTCGTGGAAATCCCCGGCCCGGAGCTGTTCACCTGCCATCATCCGGTGGAAGTGCCCGGCATCGGCCTTCTGGAAGGCTACCCCAACCGCGACTCCCTCAGCTACATCGAGCTGTACGCGCTTGACGGCGTCGAGACCATGTTCCGCGGCACCCTCCGCTACCCCGGCTGGTGCAATTGCATGAAGAAGGTCGTCGATCTCGGATTGCTCGACGAAACCCCCGTGACCTATCCGCCGGGCACCACCTTCGCCAAGTGGATCGCGCAGATGATCAAGGCTTCTTCCACCCGCGACCTTCGCCGGCAGGTGGCCGATTACCTCAAGCTGGACCCGGCTTCGAACGTCCTGGATCGCTTCGAGTGGCTGGGTCTGTTCTCCGACGAGCCGCTGCCGATCATCGGCCAGCAGACCACTCCGTTGGACGTGCTGGCCGCCCGCATGGAAGCCAAGCTGTCCTACAAGCCCGGTGAGCGGGACATGCTGGTCATGATGCACCGTTTTGTCGCTCGCCTGCCCGGTCAGCCCGATGAGAAAATCTCCTCTACCCTGATCGACTTCGGCCAGCCGGACGGCGACACCTCCATGGCCCGGACCGTCAGCCTGCCGGCCGCAGTGGCCACCAAGCTGATTCTGACCGGACGGATTCGCCTGACCGGCGTACAGATCCCGGTCATGCCGGAAGTCTATAATCCGGTGCTCGACGAGCTGGCGGGCATGGATATCCGCTGCGTCGAGAAGGTCGAATCGTAAGCTCCGGAGCATGAGCCCCACGCCGCCTTCGCGCTACGACCTGGGCAACTGCACCGTCACGCTGCTGGATGGCGGCAGTCTGAAGCTCGACGGCGGGGCCATGTTCGGCCTGATCCCCAAGGCTCTCTGGTCGCGGGCCTGCCCGGCCGACGATCTGAACCGCATCCAACTGGCCTGCAACTGCCTGCTTGTGGAATGGCCGGGGACCGACCGCCGGCTGGTCATCGAAACCGGCCACGGTCCGAAATACGCCGCCAAAGACCAGCGGATCTTCGCGATTGATCCGGCCCGGTGGCTGCGACCCGCACTGGAGGCGATCGGCATCGACCCGGTCAGCATCACTGACGTGGCCGTCTCACATCTACACTTCGATCATGCCGGCGGACTGACCTGGGAGCGGGATGGCCGACTGATCCCCACGTTTCCACACGCCCGCGTGCACGTGCAACGCCGGGAACTCGAAGATGCCCGGGCCAACTTCGGCATCATGACCGCGACCTACCGCCCGGAGAATTACACGCCCATCGACCAGCTCGACGGCTGGAACCTGTTGGACGGCCCGGCCCCGATCGCACCCGGGGTGCGCTGCCTGCCAACGCCCGGCCACACCCGTGGCCATCAGTCCATCCTGGTCGAGGGTGCGGACCGGGCCCTGCTGTTCGCCGGGGACCTTATGCCGACCCGGCACCATCTGGGGGCGGCCTATAACATGAGCTATGACCTGTTTCCGCTGCACAATCGACGGTCGAAGCAGAAGCTGCTCAAGTGGCTGGCCCAGCGCCGGGCGCTGCTGGTCATCGACCATGAAGTAGAGACGCCGGTGCTCTCGGTCCGGGTTAGCGACCAATGGTACGAGCTGTCCTCGCCTGACTGAGTGGCTCGGTCGGAACCATCGGCGGTCAGCGTCGCTGAGCTTTGGGGGTGACGCGGGCCGGTGAGCTTCTACGGCCGACCCCGGCTGTGGGAGGAGACAGCCGCGGCCCGGCCTTACAGGCCGTATTCCTTTATCTTGCGGTAGAGGGTTCGGGTTCCGATATCGAGGATCTTGGCCGCCTGTTCCCGGTTGCCGCCGGTGGCTTGCAGCGTGCGTTCGATCATGATCCGCTCGACCTGGGCCATGGTCAGACCGACCAGCCCGACCGCCGAGGCCGGCACGATGTCGCGTGAGCCGCGGATCCGTTCGGGCAGGTCGTCCACTTCGATCTGCCGGCCTTCGGTCTCGACTACCAGGGCCTCGATGACGTTGGCCAGTTCGCGAACGTTCCCGGGCCAGTAGTATTTAGTAAGGCAGGCCATGGCCTGACTGGAGAACCCGTCGCAGTTGGTCCCGTGGTTGCTGTTGGCTCGCTGGCGCAGGTAATCCGCCAGGATGGGTATGTCCTCCCGCCGTTCCCGCAGCGGCGGCACCTCGATCACCCACTGATTGAGTCGGTAGTACAGGTCTTCGCGGAACTTGTTTTCTTGCACCAGTTTTTGCAGGTCCGCGTTGGTGGCGGCGATGACTCGGACATCGACCCGGCGTACATCCGTGGATCCGACCGGCGTGATCTCGCGTCGTTCCAACGCCCGCAGCAGCTTGGCCTGCATGTTGGGGGGCATGTCGCCGATCTCGTCCAGGAAGAGGGTGCCGCCGTCGGCGGCCACGAAGTAGCCCTTGCGATCGCTCACCGCTCCGGTGAAGGCCCCGCGCACATGCCCGAAAAGCTCACTTTCCAGCAGATTTTCGTTCAGCCCGGCACAATTCACCGACTTCATCGGCTTGCCGGCCCGGTCGGACTGCTTGTGGATTGCTTCGGCGATCAGGTCTTTGCCGGTCCCGGTCTCGCCGATGATCAGCACCGTCAGCTTGTTCCGGGCGGCTTTCTTGATCCGTTCAACGATCTTCCGGATGGCCGGCGATACCCCCACTATGCCTTCGAACGCTTCGTAACGCTGCCCGGCAATCGACTCCTTCAGAAGCCGATCTTCCTGACGGGTAACCGCTTTGCGGGCCGCGGCCGCCACAGCCCGGGCCAGACTCTCCAGGTCGCTGGTCTGAGGCAGCAGGGACACCTGGATGTGCCGGGCCGCGGGAGCCCGGTCGGCTCCCACCAGCAGCAGAATGGCGTCGCGGGCCAACTGGTCCAGCAACTCAGCCAATGGACTGGCCGCCGGTTCTCCGTTTATGTTCGGCTTGGTCAACACCACGTCCGGGGCCCGGGCCCGGATGGACTCCATCGCGGCCGGCACGCTGGTCACCACGCTGCAAACATGGCCGTACTTTTCGCGCAGTAGCTCTCGCAGGCGCTGCCCGGAGGCTTCGTCTTCGCTGACCACCAGGATGAATGCCGTCTGGCTCATGGTCGGCCGCATCCCCGCATCGGCGAACCGTCGATCTGCGGATTATACGCCAGCCTGGCCGGCTGCGCGGACCGCTCAAACCGGCCGGCTGGTTTGGGCTCGCGGCTGCATCCGTTGCCGGCGCCAGACCAGCACCAGCCAGCCGACCACGCCGGCCAGGATGAGGGGGCCGCCCAGCAACGTCGCGGCCGGAGGACGCTCCCCGACTATCAGATAGGTCCACAGCGGGTTGAGGATCGTTTCCAGCAACACGATCAAAGCCGCCCGGTGGGCCTCTACCCGCTGTAGCGCCCAGGCGAACATCACGTACGGCAGCGTGAACTGCACCAGAGCCAGCAGCAGCATCAGCCCGCCACTGTAGGCCCCCAACCCGAATGTGCCCCACCATGCCACCGCCGGCAGCAGCAGCAGGCCCGAGCCCAAAGCGTTCAGCGCCGCCACCACGGTCGGATTCACCGGCCGAAGGGCTCGCAGGGCCAGCGTCAGCGACCCATAACCCAGGCCGCTGACCAGGGCCACCGTCAGACCCGGCAGATTGGTGTTCGGATTGCCGCCGAAGATCACCCCCACTCCCGCCATGGCCACCAGCAGCACCAGCCCCTCGCTGAGTCCGGGCCGCTCCTTCAAAAGCAGCGGCGAAAGCGCGAAAACCCAGATCGGCGAGGTGTATTGGAGAATGATGGCGTTGGCGGCCGCGGTCATCGTGTTGGCGATTACGAAAGCCGCCGTCATCACCGTGAACGCCGTCACCGATGCGACCGGCCAGGCTGCGGAAACCCGACGGAGACTTCCGGCCCGGGGCAGAGCGAAGGGAAGGAAGACCAACCCGCCCAGCAGCGACCGGTAACAAGCGATTGTCACCCCGGGCACGCCCTCCGCGGCCAGCAGCTTGATCAGCGGTCCGTTCAAGCTCCACAGGGCCGCGCAGGCCACCAGCATCAGGATTGCCGGCCAAGCCTTGCCGGCGCGGCCCGTGCTGCCTGTTGGCAGGTCGCCTTCGGGCTGGCAGGCAGAGCCGGCTGTGCTCGCCATGGCCGGTCGCCTCTCAAGCGGTTTTGCCGTGGCCGATCCGGCTCCTGGCTGACCCGTCACCGACGCCCGTCTCAGGCTGGCGACCAGGACAGATCGGCGATCGAATTCGTCGGTTGCTGGGTATTGAAGACTGGCTTAACCTTCATCCCGATGCGCACCGCGTCCGGCTTGACACCCTTCAACGGTGCCAGGCAGCCGCCGGTCACTCCCTCGAAGCGGACCAGTGCGACGATGATGGGCTCGGCCAGCCGGGTCTCTTCCAGCGAGTCGTGGAGCACGGTGAAGCTGTCGATCGTGCCCGTGCCCGCCACTGGCTGGAACTCGGTCATTTCCACGAAGCAATCTTCGCAGTACAGGCTGGGCGGCAAGAAGCGGCGGCCGCATTTCGGGCACACCGAGGCCACCAGTCGCTGGCGATCCTTGATCTCTCGAAAAAAGCGTTCGCCGGCCGGGCCGTACGTGTATCGGTACCACACGCCCCAGTCGCCATGGACCGCCCGGGCCTCCAGATTCCGCGTCAACTGTTCACGCATGGGTTCACCTCGTGCTCGCTTTATCGCCCGCGGGTCGAAGTCCCCGGATTGCCCAGGGGCCGGAAGTAGAGGATGTCGGTAATGCTGCCCTGGCGTTGCTCCGGGGGCTTCCAGACTGCCTGCACCGGCGTCCCTACTGTCACCCGGCCCAGTACTTCCTTCACGTTGTCGCCCACCTCGCCCAGCAGATGCATGATGCCCATTCCCGGGCTGGCCCCGTCGATCTCGATGACCGCCGGCACTTGCGGCGTCTGTCGGCGGGAAGCATCCCAGTTGACGTAGGAGACCGAGAAGGTGTTGACGCGGCCGGTGTCCTTCAGCTCGACCCACTCGTCGCTGCGTCGGAAGCATCTCTCGCAGAACATCCGCGGCGGGATCATGACCCGCTGGCATTGATGGCACTTTCGTCCCAGCAGTTTGCCAGCCTTCAGCCCGTGCAGGAACTGGCCGATGGCGATGCCGGCATCCCAGGCGAAGTCGATCTTGCCGTGCCAGTTGGTGGTCAGCACCTTGCCGCTTCGAATGTCATCCTCGCGGAGTGAAGTGCCACGCAAATCTGTGATCATCGTTGTGCCCCTTTAAATCCCCAGGACCACGACCGTCCCCACCTGCATCAGATCGCCCCAGGCCTGGGCCACGCCGCGCTTGGCCTGGCGCTTGATCTGCCGCGGGCCGGCCTCGCCTTTGAGTTGCCAGTAAATCTCGGCTGCCTTGGCCAGGCCGGCCGCCGCGATCGGGTTGCCGACCCCCAGCAAGCCGCCGGAGGGGCTGGAGGGGATTCCCGTGGTCGTGTCGCGGTCCCAGAAGCCTTGCTCGAGCAGTTTGGGAGCCTGCCCCTTGTCGGCCAGTTGCAGGCCCTCCAGGTGATGCAGCTCCTTATATGCGAACGGATCGTACGGCTCGACGATGTGGATCTGCTCACGCGGCTTGGTGATGCCGGCCATCTTGTAGGCCATCCGAGCCGCGTTCTCAACGTATTGCGGGTAAGCCAGGTCCCGGTTCGTCCAGTAGGATGTGTCCAGGTTCCAGCCGACCCCTTCGACCCAGACCTGTTTGCCGGCTCGCTTCTTGGCCTGCTCCTCGCCGGCCAGCACCATTGCCACTGCTCCGTCGGTGACCGGACTGACCATCAGGCGTGTCACCGGGTAGGCCATGACTTCGGCCTCCACCACCTGCTGGATGGTGAAGTCGCCGGCCACCTGTGAAGCCGGGTGATCCTTCGCGTTTCGCTTGTTTTTGACGGCCACGCCCGCGATGGTTTCGAGCTTGATGCCGTAGGTGAGCATGTAGCGGTGCATCTCCAGGGCGAAGATCCACAGCAGGTTGACGCCCAGCGGGCGCTCGAGGAACTGGTCATAGATCGCATTGAAGGCCCCCTGCGGGTGTGGCTGCGTGGGCGACATTTTCTCTTCGGCGACCACCAGGCAGTTCCGGAACGCCCCGCTGGCCACGTGCCACCAGCCGGCGATGACGGCGAAGACGCCCGAGCCGCCGCCGACATAAACGCGCGTGTAGGGTTTGCCCTTGGCGCCGGCTCCGTCCAGCAGATACTCGCCCTTCATGTGGACGCCGTCGAAGGCGTCGGGGGCGGTAGCCATCACCACGCACTCGATCTGATCGAGGGTCATATCGGCCTCGCGCAGGGCGGCCGAGGCCGCTTCCCAACACAATTCCCGCCCGGTCTCCAATGATCGGCGCATGAACTTGGTCATGCCTGCGCCAAGTATCGCGACTTTAGGCATTCAGCACCTCCCGCTCAGAATGACGACCGCTCCGGTCGCCGTCGGCACCCCACGCCAGGAACAGACCAGACCCCGCCGGGCCTTGGGAAGTTGGCGCTGGCCGGCTTGCCCCCGGAGTTGCAGGATCGCCTCCAGCAGGCCGCGCAACGGGCTGGCGTCGTGCAGATGTCCGCAGCCCAACGAGCCGCCCGAGACGTTCACCGGGAACTTGCCTTCCCGCTCAAACACTCCCTGCTCGAGCAGCTTGCCGGCCTGGCCCGCCGGAGCCAGCCCCAAGGCCTCCAGGTGCTGCAACTCCTTGTAGGCGTAAGTGTCGTCCACCTCGGCGAAGTCCAGCTCGTCGCTCGGATTGCGGATACCGGCCATCTGGTAGGCCCGCTGGGCGGCCTTCTCGGCGTAAACCGCCCGGGCCCAATCCCGGGTGGGCAGGTTACAGGTGTCCGAGGTCCAGCCGATGCCGTCCACGAAGACCGGCTGCCCTTTCAGCCGGGGCAGTACTTTCTCATGGGCGATCACGAACACAAAGGCTCCGTCGGCTGGGGCGGCTACTTGCAATTCAGTCAGCGGTTCGGCGACCGGACGCGACGCGAGTGCCTGCTCGACCGATATCTCAGCCGAATAGGCGGCAATCGGGTTCCGCAGCGCATTGCGCTTGTTCTTGACGCTGACCCGGGCGGCCTGGGCCGCGGTGTTGCCGCTCTGATGCAGGTACCGGCGCATTTCCAGGCCGGCCACGAAGATGGGGTTCCAGCCGTGCGGCCGCACGTAGGTAGGGTCCAGGGCCATCGCCTCGATGTGAGCTGGATGCAGGATATTGGACGCTTTGGAGTGTCCTTCCAGCACCACGATCTCGGCGGCCCCGGCCTGTAAGATCATCCAGGCAGTGGCCAACCCTTGGAGGCCATCGCCCGCCACGGTCTGAACCGGCTTCTGCACCGCACCCAACTGGTCGGGCGTGTACTCGTCGAAGATGCACGTGCCCTCTCGGAAGTCCTCGGCCACGCCGACCACCGAGTCGATCTGCTGGTGCGTGATTCCCGCGTCCTGATAAGCCCGGACCGCCGCTTCAAATATCAGCTCCCGGAACGAGACCTCCGGGCTTAGGGGCCTCAGCGGCGTGAAGCCCGCGCCGACCACCGCCACTTTTCCATTCATAAGCTGCACCTCCCTGAACGCCCCCGGGTTGCATGGAGCCCGGGGAAAGCTCCATCGCGGCTGAAGACCGGAATTGTGGAGCAGTGCCGCCCAGACGTCAAATTGAAAACCCGGGCCGGCAGCCCGTTGGCGAGCCGGTCAAGGCGCGTGAGCCAGTAGGGCCGGCCCCCCGAATCCGCCGTTCCTGGGTCGCCGGCAGGGTCGGGTTGTACGAGGGGTAGCCGCACCTTATTGGTGGGCATGTTGCCGCTGAGTTAGACCCCTGGCGGGCTGGAGCAAAGTTATCGGACCGCAACCGCGCACGGCAACGTCCTAATATTTGTACCTTAACGCGTTTTTAGTTGACATTGGCGCCCGGCCGAGTTATCATGCCTCGCAGACGTAGGAGGTTGCGGCGCCAACCGGCCGGTCGTGTCTGGGAGTGTTCTGCGACCGGCGGAGGCTGTTGAGGCGGAGGAGGCCGGTTCGCAAGACCCTGTACCGACTGTCCCTCTCACACAAACAGGGCGAATTGGCTGCCTGAAACCGAGCCAGCACTGGCGCCGGCGACGATAGGCGGACGCGGCAGCGGGTGGTCCGCTGCAACCGTTTCGGCGCGTCGGCGGATCGTCGTAGAAGAACAGACTACTCGGTAAGGAGGAGCTTGTATGAGATCTTTAGTGGTATTGGCGGCAGTCCTCGCGATTGCCGCACCGGCCTCGGCAGTGTACTGGTGGGACCAACTCTGCCCCACCGACGACTACGGCGCAGCAAGCTGGATCGACTACGATACTCCCAGCGATGCCCTGACGGCTGACGACTTCCTTTGCAATGCCGCTGGCCCGATCACCGATATCTGGTGGACCGGTTGGTCGTACTACGGCGAGCAGTACATTCAGGCCTTCCGCATCAGCTTCTGGAGCGACGTCCCGGAGACCCCCAACGACGAGAGCCATCCCGGCGACTTGCTGTGGGTCTACGACGTTTATGATTTCCAATACGTCGATCCGCCGGAGTGCGGCTACGGCTATGAGTACTACGCCCATATCGAGCCGGACAATGCCTTCTGGCAGGAACCTGGCAACATCTACTGGATCAGCATCCAGGGCATAATGGTGACCGACGGGTACTTCGACGCCTGGTACTGGCACTTCTACCAGCGCGGCCTAAACCACTGGGGTGATGACGCCGCCTTTTACTCCAACTACTTCGGCTATCCGCCGTGGTACAACTGGGGCGTGGACGGCACCAATAACGTCAACCTGTATAACGGCCCATTCCCGGCCGGCTGGTTGTACTCGCTGGATATGTCGTTCCGTCTGGCCCCCGAGCCGGCTTCGCTGCTGCTGCTCGGGCTGGGCGTTCTGACGCTGCGTCGTCGTTGATAAGTAACGTTGCTGCTGCGGCAGCTTCGAACCTCTGATCGGAATGTGCACGGCCCGCAAGCCTTTCTTGCGGGCCGTCTTATTGCGCATAAAGTTGCCCCGAAGGAAGGGACCTGCTTGTCCGGGCCCGCTGCTATTGGGCGGGCAGCTCGCCGGCCTCCTGAGCCTCCTCACGATCACGCTGCCTTCTGGCCGCTTCCCACTCCTCCTTGGTCATGAGCACCTCGCGGGCCTGGCTTCCCTTGTATGGGCCCACGATCCCCGCCGCGCACATCTGGTCGATCAACCGTGAGGCTCGCCCATAACCGATGTTGAACCGTCGCTGTAGCAGGCTGACCGAGCCGCGCTGACTCTGAATGATCGCCTCGACCGCCTGGTCGAACAGCTCGTCCCGTTGCGAGTTGACGTCGGTCGACTGGGCTGGCAGCCCGGCCAGTTCCGGGTGGAACTCGGGGGCCCGTTGCTCCCGGCAGTGTCGGACCACCGCCCGAAGTTCTTCATCATCGACGAAGGTGCCCTGGGCCCGCACGAGCTTGGAGCTTCCCGGCGGCAAAAACAGCATGTCACCCTGGCCCATCAACACCTCCCCGCCGTTCTGATCTAGGACGATCCGCGAATCCAGTCTGGACGACACTCGGAATGCGATCCGGCAGGGCAGGTTGGACTTTATCAGGCCGGTCACGACATTGGCTTGTGGTCGCTGGGTGGAGACGATCAGGTGGATGCCGACCGCTCGGCTCTTCTGGGCGATCCGGCACAGGTAGAACTCGACTTCCTTGGCGGAGGTCATCATCAGGTCCGCCAGCTCGTCGATCATGATGACGATGTAGGGCAGTTGCAGCGGGATCTGCTCCATCTCCTGATCGCTGGCCGGCTGCAACCGTCGGCGCAGTTCGTCGGGTCCCAGCCGGTTATAGCCCCGGATGTCCTTGACGCCCGCTTCAGCTAGCAGGGCATATCGCTCGTCCATCTTGGTGGATGCCCAGTCGAGGATGGCCTCCGCCTTGCTCACCTCGGTGACGATGGGGGAGATCAGGTGTGGGATCTCCCGGTAAGCGGCCAGCTCCACCACTTTGGGGTCCAATAAGATCAGATTCACCTCCGATGGGCTGCGGGTCATCAGGATCGACATTATCAGGCTGTTGATGCAAACACTCTTGCCCGATCCGGTTGTGCCGGCGATAAGCAGGTGGGGCATGCGGGTCAGATCCGCCGTCAGGGCTTGGCCCGAGGCGTCCTTGCCCAGAAACAGCGGAATGGCCATGTGCTCGACCCGGGCGACTGACATCTCCATTACGTCGCGCAGCCGAACCTTCTCCTTGTCCAGGTTGGGGACTTCGATGCCGATGGTGCTCTTTCCCGGCAGGGGGGCGACCACCCGGACGGCGGGTGCCTTAAGGGCCCGAGCCATATCGTTGGCCAATGAGGCGATTTGGCTGACTTTGATCCCCGGGGCCAGTTTCAGCTCGAAGACCGTGATTACCGGTCCGGTTTCGATCGCGACCACCTCCACCGCCAGCCGAAACTCGTTCAGGGTCTGCTCCAGAACGTAAGCCTTCTCGCGGCAGGCCGCCTCCAGTGCCGCCCGGTCGATCTGCACGCCTCGGCTGAGTAGTGATAAGGGCGGAAGCTCATAATCGTCGTCGCGGCGCTGCGGCCGGGCCGGCCGGGTGGGTTTCGGCGCCGGCGGGCCAATCTCGGTCACGGCCGCCTGGATCGCCGGAGGTGGCGTGCTCGTCGGCTGGCTAGCTTGGGATGGAACTGGATCGCCTGAGTCTTTGCGCGCTGGGACGGGTCGCGGCATCACCGCCCGCTCGCTGGAGTTGCTAAGTGGTTTGGCCTCCGCCCCGCTCTTGCTGCCTGGGGACGGCGCAGGGGCACGAGTGGAGGCGGCGGGCCGGCTTTGACCGGCCCAGCGCAGCAGCCGAAACAGGCCCAGCAGGAGGTTGTCGGCCGCCAGCAGAAGCCCAGCCACCAGCGAGGCCGACAAAAGCAGCCAGATTCCGACAGGTTGCAGATGAGATCGCAGCAGGGCCGCCAGACCGGAGCCGATCAGTCCGCCCGAACCGCTGACCGGGTAGTGCTCGTAGCTTCCGAGGAACAGTGTGGCCAGGGTTGAGCTGACCGCGCAAACCAGCAGCAGGCCGACGAATCGCAGCCACAGCTCGCCCACCCGGGCCCCGCGCGACCAGGCGATCAGGGCCAGGCTGAGGAGGCCCAGAAGCGGGTAGGTCGCGATCCCGAGGTAATAAAAGAGGTAGTAGGCGACGGCAGCCCCAGGGACGCCGCACAGGTTGTAGGGTGGGGAGCGATTGGGCCAGACGGTAGTCGAGGGCGGGTCGGCCACGTCGAAGCTTAGTACGCTGGCCCAGACCAGCAGGCACGTCAGCCAGCCCACGACTATCAGCGTGAAACGCACCGCCGCCAGCCGCTCGTCCCTGCGCGATCTGTTGCCCATCCCTGCTCGCTCCGGACTTTTTGGGCATGATATCGCGTCCGGTCTGGGATTTCGATAAGCTATTAGCCCGCTGGCCGCCCGGTAGAGCGGCCGGAGCCAGGAGCAGGCAGGCACGACTGGTTATGCCCCGCGGGAAGGTTGTTACCAACGTGCTGGCGGCGATCGGGGTCGGCACCACTGACGCCCTCAGTCGCTGGCTGTCGAATTTCGGCCGCTTCTGGGTTTTCAGCGGCTACGCGGCGTCGTTCATACCGCTCGAACTGAGCACGGCTCGCGGGTGGCGCCGCCTGCTCCCGCAGTGCTTCTACATCGGGACACGCTCCACGCCGGTCATCATGCTCACCGGCATGTTCATCGGTATGGTGCTGATCGTGCAGGGTTGGGCCCAGTTTGACGCGGCCAACATGGCCGACCGGCTCGGAGCGATCATCATCATATCGCTATGCTCGGAGCTGGGGCCGGTGCTGGCGGGAGTGATGCTGGCCGGGCGAGCCGGCGGTGCCCTGACCGCCGAGCTGGGAACCATGAACATCACCGAGCAGCTCCTGGCCCTGCGATCCATGGGCGCCGACCCCATCCGCTACCTGGTCACGCCCCGGCTGGTCGCCTGCACCACCCTGGCGCCGCTGCTGACCTGTTACGCCAACATTATGGGGACGCTGGGCGCCTGGGCGGTGTACGCCTGGGTTTACGGGGGCGAGTCGGAGCCCTTCTGGTTCTATGCCCGGCAGACCGTCGAGCTGTGGGATGTGGGCAGTGGGCTGTTCAAGTCGGTCTTCTTCGGCGCCATGATCGGCCTGGTGAGCTGCTACAACGGCTTCCACTGCAAACCCGGGGCCGAGGGTGTCGGCCAGGCCTGCACCCAGAGTTTCGTGGTCAGCTTCATCCTGATCCTCATGCTCGACCTTTTCCTGGGCTTCTTGCTCAACGGGCTATATGCGATGTGGTTCGGCTTCCGGTCGCTGATTTGAATGACTGTGCCCAACCACGCGACCCGGCACACTGCCGCGGACTCGCGTACCGTGACTAGGAACTAACTTGTGGCCGACATCGACCATCCTATAATCGAGCTGCGGCGGGTCAGCAAGGCTTTCGGCCGCCAGAAGGTACTCGACGACCTGGATCTGAAGGTCCAGCGCGGCAAGACCACCGTGATTATCGGCCGCTCGGGGACCGGTAAGAGCGTCCTGTTGCGGCACATCGTCGGACTGCTGCGGCCCGACCGTGGAGAAGTCTACTTCGACGGCCAGCGCATCGACAACCTCAGCGAGCGCGCCCTGGTGCCCATCCGTCGGCGGATCAGTTGCGTCTTCCAGCTCAACGCCCTGTTCGACTCGATGTCCGTGCTGGAGAACGTCGCCTTCCCCATGACCGAAAACCGCAGCGGCCCGATGGACCGTCGCAAGATCAATGACTTGGCTCATAAATGCCTGGAGATCGTGGGCCTGTCCGGGTTCGGCCACAAACGGCCCGGGGAGCTTTCAGGTGGGGAGAAGAAGCGGGTGGCCATCGCTCGGGCGATCGCTCTGGATCCGCCGCCGGACGTGATCCTGTACGATGAGCCGACCGCTGGACTGGACCCCCAACGATCGGACGCTATCAACAAGCTGATCCGGCAGATGCAGAATCAGTTCAACGTGACCGGGGTGGTGGTGACTCACGACATGAAATGCACCGCCGAGGTGGGCGATCGCGTGTTGATGTTGTGGAACGGCAAGTTTATCGCCGACGGCACCCCGGACGAGATTCTGCAAGCCAAAGACCCGCACGTGCGTCGCTTCGTGCTCGGTCAGGCCGAACCGGCCGATCTGGTGACGTTCACCGCCTGACGGTGGGTCCGATAACCTCGACAATCGCTCGCCGGCCCGCGAAAATGCCGGCTCGCCTGGCGCCGCTGAAGGTTTACTCGGAAACAGCCGATATATCTGGTGAGCGAGTGTGCCCGCGGTGCATTCCCGTCTGGCCGATGGAGCGGCAGACAACGCACCGACGGTGAAGACCCAAGCCAATCAGGAGGGCGAACCCGAAGGGGAGTCCGGCCTCGAGGCGGGGCCGGGCTCGGAGGCTCGAATCGTTCATGAGCGAAATCGCGTCCATTAAGCAACAGTCTTACCCGTCGGTTGATACGCAACCGCAGCCGGCGACTGCTCGCCGATCTGCCGATCGGGAGGCGACGGTGGCTCCGCCAACCGACGATCGGCTGGAGCTCTCGGAAGCCGCCCGCGACTCTGGCGACGAGCTGGCCCGGCGTATCGAGCTGATCCGGGCCCAGATCGCGGACGGCACCTACCTCACTCCTCAGAAGCTGAAAGTGGCGATCGACCATCTGTGTCGAGAGCTCCTGGGCTGCTGACTCGCTGACCCGTCGCCCGGGGTGGGGCAGGGGGGACTTCTATTGTCATTCGGCGGCAGCGGGTAGACTGCGCCTGCGTGGCTGAGGCGCGGTGCTGGGGCCGGGCCGGATGGGCTGAGCCGGCCGGGGGCCTTGCGTCGCACTTGGCCGGCAGATCTGCGAGGTTGGATCATGGATACACAGCAGCGCGAGGCGTTCATGAAGACCAAGATTGTCGCGACGTTGGGGCCGGCCAGCGCCACCCGCCAGCAACTCATGGAACTCTTTGAGGCGGGCCTCGACGTCTGTCGGCTTAATTTCAGTCACGGCAGCCTGGAGCAGCACGCCCAGATGTTGGAGCTGGTGCGGTCGATTGCCGCCCAGGGGGACCGACCGATCTGCGTGATCGGCGACCTGTGCGGGCCGAAGGTGCGGCTGGGGCAGTTCGAGGCCGGCCCGGTCGAGCTTCGCGCGGGCCAGACGATCAGCTTCGTTCGCGGATCCGGCTCGTGCTCCGGAAAACGGCTGACCGTCAGCTATCCGGCCCTGATCGACGAGGCAGCGGTGGGGCACCGCATTTACATCGACGATGGACTGGTACGGCTGGTGGTGACCGAGCGGCAGAGCGACGAGCTGGTTTGCGAGTGTCAGGAGGGCGGGCTGCTCAACAGCCGGATGGGCGTGAACCTGCCCGATACCCCGCTCTCGGTCCCGGCCCTCACCGAGAAGGACCGACGGGACCTGGAATGGGCCATCCAGCATCAACTGGATTACGTCGCTCTTTCCTTCGTGCGTCAGCCGGAGGACCTGTACGAGCTGAAACGGGTCATCAAGCAGCGGGGAAGCGACCTGCGGGTGATCGTCAAGATCGAGAAGACCGAAGCCCTCTGGCACCTGGAGGAACTTATCGCTCACAGTGACGCCGTCCTGGTAGCCCGCGGCGATCTGGGCATCGAGACCGACCTGTGGCGGGTGCCCCTGATTCAGAAGGACATCGTGGCCGAGTGTCGTCAGGCGGGCGTGCCGGTCATCATCGCCACCCAGATGCTCCAGAGCATGATCCAAAACCCAATGCCAACCCGGGCCGAGGTCAGCGACGTCGCCAATGCCATCCTGGACCGGGTGGACGCGGTGATGCTGTCCGGCGAGACCGCGATCGGCAAGTATCCCCGGCAGGCGGTGGAAATGATGAACCGGGTGGCCCAGGCCACCGAGGACTACATCAGCAAGCGTCCGCCGCCCGAGGAACCGCCCTGCACTTCCGCACACTACCGACCCACGGCCGCTGTGGCTCATGCGGCGGTGGCGGCCGCCCGCGACCTGGGCGCACGGCTGGTCGCGGTATGGACCGCCACCGGGACCACCGTGCGAATGGTGGCCAGGCATCGGCTGCCCATGCCGGTGGTCGGTCTGACTTACGACCAGCGCGTTTACCGGCAGATGAATCTGCTCTTCGGCGTGATCCCGCTGAAGGTCGAGCCGCTGGACAATCCGGCCGCCATGGCCGCCACTCTGGATTCGCTCCTGTTGGAACGGAAACTGGCCGCCCCGGGAGATCTGATCGTGGTCGTGACTTCCACCCGGCCAACTACCCCGGGTGCCACCGACACCGCCTTGGTCCGGCGGGTAGGCGAGACGTCCACCGGCGGGAAATGACTGTTCGCCTGCCTGCCGGCCGCCTCACATCCGCTCGATCGCTTCGATCCCCAACAGCCACAGCCCCAGCTTCAAGGTTCGGGCCGTCAGGTCGCACAGCCGCATTCGACTCAACTGAGCGCCGTGGTCGGGGGCCGCCAGAACCGGGCAGGATTCGTAAAACCGCATGAAATCCGCAGCCAGATCGTACAAATAGGTGCACAGCGTGTGCGGCGTCAGCTCCTGCCCGACCTCGCTTACCACCTCGCCCAGTCGAAGCAGCCGGAGCGCCAGGGCCCGCTCGGTCGGATGGCTGATCAGCACCTGCACCTGCGGGCCGTAGACCTCCGGCGAGCCAAAGCGCAGGGCGGCCTTCCGGTATATGGACCGGATGCGGGCGTACGCGTACATCAGGTACGGAGCGGTGTTGCCCTGAAGAGCCAGCATCTTGTCCCAATCGAAAACGTAGTCCGCGTTGCGGTCGTTTCGCAGGTCCGCGTACTTGATCGCCGCAATGCCCACCCGGCGAGCGATGTGCAGTTTCTCCGGTTCGGCGAGCCTGGTCGGCCCGGTCGTCTCGACCTCGTCTCCGGCCTCGGCGGCGGCCTGACCTGCCAAGCGGTCTCTTTCTTCCAGCAGCCGGTATGCCCGCCGCTCGGCCTCGTCCAGCAGATCGCGCAGGCGGATGTTCCGGCCTTCGCGGGTCTTCAATGGTCGCCGGTCCGGGCCCAGCACGGCCCCGAACGTGATGTGCTCGAGCTTGACTCGATCATCGAGCCAGCCGGCGGCTCGGGCGGTCGCGAACAGCATCTGGAAATGCAGCTTCTGGCGGGCATCGGTGACGTAGATGATCCGCTGGGCGCGCAGCTCCCGGATTCGGAATCGGATCGCCGCTAGGTCGGTGGTGGCGTACAGGTAGGCCCCGTCCGATTTCTGGATAATCATGGGCAGGGCTTGACCCTGCGGATTGCGAAACAGTGGCCGACCTTGAGAGTCATAAATGAAAACGCAGACCGCACCCTGGTCGTCCCGAACCTCGGCCCGGGCCTGGGCGCTGGCCGTCGGCTCGGGCCCGTCGAACGCCGGGCCCGGAGCTTCGGGGCCGGCGTCCGGCAGAGGCAGACCGCTTTGTCCGGCGGCCTTCCACTCGCGAGCTGGCAGCTTCGCACGCAGCTCGGCCACCACCGCCGGCAACCGATCGTTGTAGAAGCTCTCGCCCCGAACGTCCGCCGGCTCCAGCAGCACTCCCAGACGTCGGTAGATCTCGGTGAATGCCTCGTGACTCAAAGCGCAGATTTGCTCCCAGATCCCGCGGGCTTCCGGGTCGCCAGATTGGAGCCGTCTGACCGCCTGGCGCGCCTCTGCGGCAAACTGCTGATCCCGGTCGAAGCGCTCCTGGGCGGACCGATAATCATCCTCGATCGCCTGCAAAGGGTCGGAGTGGGTTTGTCGGGTCGGCAGCGGCCGGTCCTGGTAATAGCGGATCAGGATGCCGAATTGTGTTCCCCAGTCGCCGATGTGATTCTGCCGAATGACCTCATGTCCCTGGAAGGCCAGCACCCGGGCCAGGACGTCTCCGATGATCGTGCTGCGCAGGTGCCCGACATGCATCTGCTTGGCAATGTTGGGCTGTGAGTAGTCGATCACCACTCGAAGCGGATCTCCGCTCGGCTCCAGCCCGACGCGGTCGATATCCGGCCGCGCACCGGGCCGCGGCGTCGGGGGAGGGGGGATCTCGGTCAGGCAGCGGCCGAGGAATTCGTCTTTCAGCCGGATGTTGATGAAGCCGGCCCCGGCGACCTCCACGGATTCGGCCACCCCGCTTAACTGCGGCTCGACCGCCTGTCTTATCCGCTCGGCCAGCTCCCGCGGGCGGGTCCTCAGCAGCTTGGAAAGTCCCAGAGCGGCGTTGCATTGGTAGTCGCCGAACTTCGGGTCGCCGGCCGGCCGCACCACCGGGTCGATCTGCTCGGGCGTCGTGCCGGCGACCTGGGCGATGGCGGCTGCGAAGTGGCCGCTCAGAACACCTCGTAGGCTGTCACGGGTCATGAGGGGCCAGCTTAGCGGCTGGTGGCCGCAGCGTTAAGGCCCCCCGGCGGCTTGTTGAACCCGGCGGGCGGCCCGGGCCGATTGAGCGACCCGGGTCGCCCGGTCCATGCCCGGCTGCCTTCCAGTCTCCTTTCTCAACTGGTCAACAGGGCTACGA
>CAYZXK010000046.1:0-3450 GCA_964482395.1 uncultured Planctomycetales bacterium
GGCTTAGCCCGGCCGTGATCCTCGGCATCCTTTCCGATACCCATGGCGACCGGCTGCGTACGGCAACCGTGATCCGCTGCCTGCGACAGCTCGGGGCCCAGGGGCTGGTCCACTGCGGCGACGTCGGGGGTCCGGAAATTCTGGAAGAACTGACCGGGCAGCCGGCCTGGGTGGTCTGTGGGAACATGGACCGCCAGGACCGCTCGCTGGTGCAGTGGGGTCAATCCCTCGGCCTGACGATCGCATCTGCCGGACCGTTGCGAATCGAGCTGGACGGACGTGTGCTTTTGGTATATCACGGGCACGAGGCCGCTTTCACCCGGCTGATAAATTACGCCGCTGGGGGCGGCCTACTCCCCGACGGCATTGGCCATTGCGATTATCTCCTGCACGGACATACGCACCGGCCGCGGGACCTGCGGCTGGGCGGCCTGCGGGTCATCAACCCCGGGGCACTGGCCAACGCCCCGGATTCCACCGTCGCCACCTTGAATCCGGCGACTGACGACCTGGCCTTCTGGATTGTGTCGGCGGCCGGCTCGGATTCCGCGCTGACCCGCTTCCACCCCAGCCCGGGTTAGCACGCCGTTGCCGAAAGCGCCTTGGCCGCCGCGAACTGCATCCGGCGCGTCGTAACCGGCCCGGAGGTCAGGTCTCGCGGCCGCCGGGCTCCGCGGTAGACATTCCGGCGGCCACCAGTAATATGTGGTCGTTCTTCGCCGGGCGCTTCGGGAAAACGCACCGGAGCCGGGCCTGGCCAGTGGTCGGGTTCATGAAACCGATGCTGATCATTCCACCTGCTGCCTCTCGCTGGCCGGCCCTGGAGGACCTGCTCCATCACCGCGGCCAACCGTGGCTGACCGACCTGGAACGCCGCATGACTCGCGGCGTACCGGGGGCCCAGGACGCGTACGCGGTCGTGGTCGCGGGGGGGCAGTTCCTGGCCTGCGCTGCGATCAACAAGTATGGCGACCTCGGCGTACTCAGCCATTGCTACACTCGCCCGGAGCACCGTCGACGCGGCTACGCCCGAAAACTGATCGAGGCTGCCCTGTCCTGGTTCGATATGACCGGCGGCAAGTGGCTTTTCCTAAGCACTACTGCGGAGTTGGACGAGGGGCTGTACCGCAAGTTCGGCTTCAGCCCCCTCCGCCGGATGCCGTGGTCCCCCCACGACCGACTGACCGTCTGTCGGCGCAGCCCCGGGGTAATGGGCGAGCCGCTGCAAGGGGTGGGTGAAGAGGTGGTGGTACGCGACCTGACCCGGGCGGAGTGGCCGGCCATGGTCGCACTGCTCCAGTATCGCCCGGGGCCCGACCCGCGAGTACCACTGGAGGAGTCGGCGGTGACTGCCGAGGTCTTCCTGCTGGACCTCATCGACCATCTGGAGCGGGGCGCGGCTGGCCTCAAGGGGGCGTTTGTCGGCCCGCGGCTGGTCGCCCTGGCCAGCGTAGCACTCGACCGCCCCGGCGACCGAACCTACGGCATGCTCATTCCGCACACCGACGCACCCGCTTCGCTTCGCGCGGCGGTGATCGAATTCGCCCGCGGCCGCGGCTACATGCACGTGGACTTCCCGATGGAATCCCTGCCTGGCCCGGCAGCAACCCAGACGTCAGCCGGCCCGGCATCGGCCGGCCCGACACCCCCGCCGGCCGAGGAGCCGCCAGCAGTAGCCTGACCGTCCGCAGCGCTCGCTGGTCCAGCCCTTCGCCCCCTCCCCTTCGCGCCGGGCTCGGTTGACTGGGCCCGTCGCTCGCGCTTTGAGCCCTGAACCTGCCGCCGCGCAAGGTGGTCACGCCTGGGGCTCTGCTGACTGGTTCTCGTCCGGCACTACCCTAGCCCAGCACGCGCTTGCTCATGCGTTTCAGTGCCAGCCAATGGAACAGTGCCAGGTATAAGACCAGAATCCCCAGGTGCAGGGCCGTCATGGGCGTGAAGCTGGCTTTGAACAAAGCCCGCGAAAGCTCAATCGAGGGCGTCAGCGGCACCAGCGTTGCGACAGCATCCAGCACGGCATAGTGGCCCCGCACCGGAAAGAACGTGCCCGAGAAGAAGAACACGGGAGTAACCACGCCGGTAGTGAAGAACGTGAAGTTGTTGATCATCTTCACGTAGCTGGTCACGATCAGGCCGACGGCGCCCCAAAGATAGCCGGTGGCAAAGCCGACCGCCGGCACCAGCAGGCACCATACGGTCGGACGGGCCCCGAAAAGCATCATTACCAGAAGTACAACCGTGGAGAAGGCAGCTCCCTTGGTCGCGCAAAACAGCAGCTCGCCCACGAACATCTCACTGACCCGCAAGTGGGTGCCCAGCAGCGCGTCGTACGTGCGCTGGTAGACCAGCCGGACGAACGTGCCATAGGTAGTCTCGAACACCCCGGTGAACATGGCCGAACTGACCAGAACCCCGCTGGCGACGTAGGTCGTATAGGGCAGGCCTTCGAAGCTCGGGTTGGGAAGGTAGCTCCCCAGTCCCAGGGCCACGGCGGTGAAGAAGAACAGGGGCTCCAGGACCGGCGGCGTCGCGTTGGCCACCAGCGTCTTGCAGTATACCCGCACGTGCCGATACCACACCCCGAACAGACTCCAGAACCAACCGGTCCTCGGGCTCACCGGGCTCCACAGGTCTGCCTTTTGCGATGCGGCCCCCCTGCTCATTCGTCCAGCCCCCGCCCCGTGAACTTGAGGAAGACGTCCTCCAGGTTGGCGTGCCTGAGCAAGACATGTTTGCCCGGCAGACGGTTGTACAGGTCTTGCAGCACCTGCTCGGAATCGGAGTAGAAGTAATGGGCGTCGCCCGCCCGCTCATGACGGACCTGGCCCTCGATCGCCGGGACCTCTTCCAGGCCCGAAGCCTGAAGCACGTAGCGTTCAAGCTGAGTCTCGATCAGCGCGTTGGGCTGGCCGCTCAGGATGATCCGCCCGCGGTCCATGATCATGACCCGATCGCTGAGCTGCTGGGCCTCCTCCATGTAATGGGTGGTCAGGAGGATAGTTATTCCCCGTCGCTTCAGCTCGCGCAGGCTGGCCCAGATCAAATGCCGGACCTGCGGGTCCAGTCCGGTGGTCGGCTCGTCCAGGATCAGCAGGCACGGGCTGTTGAGCAGGGCCCGGGCGATCATCAGTCGCCGGACCATCCCGCCCGAGAGGGCCCGGATCGTGCTCTTGGCCTTGGGCGTGAGCGACATCCAGTCCAGCAGCTCGGCGGTCCGCCGGCGGGCGGTCCGGAAATCCAGACCGCAGTACAGGGCGTGTACCAGCAGACACTCCGCCGTGGTCAGTTCCTCGTCCAGGTTGTTGTCCTGAAAAACCACCCCGATGTGGGTGTTGATCTCCTTGCGCTGCCGCATGGGACACAGCCCGAAAACCCGCAGCTCCCCCTCGGTTTTCTCGATGGCGCTGTAGATCATCCGCATCAGGGTGGTCTTGCCGGCCCCGTTGGGAC
>CAYZXK010000047.1:0-7748 GCA_964482395.1 uncultured Planctomycetales bacterium
GGACCGATCTGCTGCTGCTCGATCTCTGTCGCCCGTTTCCCCACCTCGAAGTCCCGTCCCTGGTGGACATAAAGGGTCGCCAGCAGCGGCGTGGAGCGCGTGTCGAACAGGCACAGCACGTGCTGGGCGACCCCGAAGCGCACCAGTTCCCCGTTGCGGTCCACATGCAGGAAGGTGGGGCTGTTGATCAGCAGGTATTGCAGCCCGTCGGCCACCTCGAAGCCCTTCTCGTACAGTGCGGCCCGCGAGACGCCCTGCACGCTCTCGGCGGTGAATGTGTATCGGTCTTCCCCGGGTTTACCGCGGTGGATGAATCCCCGCTGCTGGAGCTGCTGGGCGACCAGGTCGCGCAGGTTCCGCCGGGCGAAATCGTCGATCTGTTGGAGAAAGCCGGGAATGACGAAGTTGCCGAACAGGAGCGTGAAGGCGGCTACGAAGACTGCCAGCAGCACCGCCGACCACAGCAGACGGTGGATGTTGATGCCCGCTGCCCGGCAGGCCAGCAGTTCGTTATCGGCCGCCAGCCGGCCGTAGACCATGGTGGCCGCGAACAGGGCCGCCATCGGCATGGTCAGGGTCACCACGATGGGGATCAGGATGGGGACGAAGCCGAAAACATCTCCTGCCGAGATGCCCTCGTACCGCACGACGTCGTACAGCCCCCCGCCCATGGTGAACAATATGGTCAGCGCCACCAGCGCCAGGGCGAAGGTCTTAAGCAGCTCCCGCAGGACGTAAGCATGGAGCATCACCATGAACTACCCACACTCCTAAGGTGTGCCTCATAGCCGGACGGAAGGGGGGCTGTCAATCCCGGCCCGGCCGGTCCTCCGCCGGCCCTGGTGGCTTGAGGATCGCTCCCTGTGATCGGAGACCGTCGACGTGAGCCTCCAGCGGGGAAGTCAGCCGCAGGTGTCGGACGAATTCGGTTTCGGCTGCCGCCGGCCGGTCTTCCAGCCAATTCCAGTCGATGAAACCCTGCCCGGCCCGCGCGTCGACTGTCAGGTACGCCACTCCAAAGGTGGTCAAATCCTGGAAGAAATGGCTGCCTCGCGACACTTCCACCTCTCGATCTTCCAACGCGGTCTCCACGATTACCCGGGCCCCCGAAACCTGCTCCCATTGCACCGGAATCCCCATCCAGTTGTGCGAGGAGCCCCAGCGCCCGGGACCGATCAGCACGTAAGCGCGGTTGGCCGTGGCAAGCTGGTTGTTGAGTGCCGCGATCTGCCGGGCAATAGTCTCAACCCGGGCTGGATCAAACGATCCCGGTCTGACGTATACCACATCGTTCAGCCCCGCGATCACCCCGTTTCCGAGGGCGGCGGGGCTGTAGCACAGCATCCGCTCGCGGCTCAGCTCGTCGAGCTGAACAGCCTCGGAATCAGGCTCCTTGGCAGTCGGCCGCATCTGTAGCACCGCCAGCTCCCAAGCCCGCCCCGCCAGGTCGGCGGCAAACTCGATCTCAATCGGGCTGTTCATGCCCCCCTGGCCGAGCGCCAGCAGCCGCTGAAGCAGCCGGGCCAGCGGAAACACCTCCGACTTCAGAACCGGCGCGAAACTGACCACCGGTATCCCGGCCCGACCCACCCCGTCGTAGAAGGCCTCCTCATCCGGCGACCAGACCGAACCCACCAGGTCCAGAGTCCCGTCACGCTCGGCCTGGGCCAGATCAAGCTGAACCAGGTCATCCGGCCGCCCCGAGCCGGCTGGTTCCGACCCCCCCGGCCGTCCGCGCAGATCAACCGCGTAGAAACTCCGCTGCGACTGATTGATGAACTGCTGGGGGTCACCCAGTTGCGGTAGCACCCGCGGACGGGCCGGGCAGAAGCGCAGGGCGGGACCCCCGTCCGCCACCGTCTTGCCCAGCCCCAGTGCCACCATGGCTACTCCGTCTTCCGGCCGCATCGGGCCGAACGGATAGTAGTTATATGAGCGGGCCAGGCCTGAGATGTTCGGGTAATAGTGGTCGCCACGCCGCGAGCCCACCACCGGCTGGAGAATCACCGCCATTTTTTCCTGCTCGGCCCGGTAGGGCGTGCTCTGCAAGGCTTTCCGGGCGGCCGAGCAGAAAGTGGAGGCATAAACCAATTTGATAGCTTCCATCAATTGTTCCAGGCGTACTGCGTCCTCCGGGTGATTGTTGGCCAGCAGGCGGGTCTCGTACAGGCCGGCGAACACGCGGTACCGGGAGTCTTCCAGCAGGCTCGAGGAGCGAACCGCCAGCGGGCTGCGGACGGCGGCCAGGAAGGCCCGCAGGTCGGCCACCACTTCGCCTGGCAGCTTGCCGGCCAGGAACTCCCGTCGAATCGACTCGTCGCCCATGCCTTCCAGAGCCGCGAGCCGAATGCGGTTGGCCCCGAGAAACTCATCAAAAACGTCGGTGCCGACCACCACCGAACGGGGCACATACACGTGAATGCCCGGGAACTCCTCGCTCAGGTTGGCGCTGACCAGCAGGGTGTTGAGAAAGGCCAGGCCGCGGGCCTTGCCGCCCAGGGAACCTCCGCCGATCCGGGCGAACCCGACACCGGCGTCAAACCGCTCCCGGGAAAAGTCTTCGATCACCCCCCGCCGACTCTGCCGCAGGGCCTCGCTGATCCCACTGATCAGATAGTGTCGAACGTGCTCCGGGTCGGCGAACTCCGATACCCTCCGGGGACGCATCCGGCGTGCCAGAGCAAATTCCGTGCGGGCTCGGAACCAGTTGGAAAAGTGATTGTGCCGGGCGTGATAAATGATCGACTCGATCGGCACACTCCGCAGCACCTCGCGCATCCCGCGCAGGTCGCGCGCCCGGCCGACTTCCTGCCCGTCCGGCAGGCGGAAAATGAAATCCCCGAATCCGAAATTCGTCAGCATGAAGCCGCGCAGGTCCTCCAGCAGAGTGGGGGAGCGCTTGTGCAGGAAGCTGACTCCCAGCCGCTCGGCCAGTTGCCAGTTGGCCGCGTCGGAGGACTGGAGCAGGACCGGCACGTCCGGCATCTGGGCCTGTACTTGCCGGATGAAAGCTATCCCGGCCTGCGGATCCTGTTGGCCCCCCCGGGGATATGACACGTCGGAGATCACGCCCAGCACGTGCCGACCGAAGCGTTCGAGAAACTCCATGGCCTGCTCGAAGGTTTCGGCCACCAGGACCTTCGGCCGTGCCGCCATACGCAGCAACCGGTCCATGTGGTTGAGACCTTCGGCCATCACCGCCCGCGTCTGCTTGACCAGTTCGCTGTAGATGATCGGCAGCAGCGAGGAACGGAAGCTGACCGAATCCTCGACCAGAATGATTACTCCCACGTCACCGACCCGCGTGTCATGTTCGGCGTTGAAGCGGTCTTCCAGGGCCTTGATGATGGCGATGAAAATCTTGCCGTCGCCCTGCCAGACGTAAACGCCGTCCAGCTCGGGCCGGCTCGGCCGCCGCGTGATCTTCGCCAGCTCCCACTCGTTGGCGATGAGCAGCACCACCGGCAGGTCGGGTCGAAGCTCGCGGACCGCCGTGGCGAACCTGGCCACGTCCATGTCGCCCAGCCGCAGCAGTGTGACGACCAGATCGAATGACCCACCCTCAATGGCCCGCAAAGCCTCCTGGCCGGTCGAGACGCAGGTTAGAGTTGGGCAGTGGGTCAGGCCCAGATCCATGTACTCGGCTGCGATTACCTCGGTCGACAGCCCGTCCTCCTCGAGCGTGAACCGGTCATAGGGGCTGGCTACCAGCAGCACTTGCTGAATTCGTCGGCGCATCAGTTGCCCGAAGTGCCCCGGGCGCCAGTCCGCAGGCAGGTCCGCGTCGGAAGCGGCAGGGGTGGTCGAGCGGTCTTCCTCTAAGTCAGCCGGCATGCCGGGTGATCCTTAATCCTTAATTATCGCGGTCGGCAGGCCGTTGTCAGCATAGCCATCCGGCTGTCCGCATCCTGGTCGGGCTCCAATCCGTTGCCGGCCACAAGCGGCGCGCCGCCGCCCATGCTGCACCTGCCCGTCGTCGCCTGGCGCGCCCCCCGGGCGAAATCTCGGCCAACGCGGGGTTCGACCGTCAGCCAGTTGACCAGAGCCCGTGCCAGAGCCGCCGTCGAATGCCGATTCCCGTCCGGAGCCTAAACGCACGATAAGAAGAAGAGAAGAGCATACGGTTCACTGAGATGGTGCTAATGTCGTCCAAGGTCCGAGAAAACGCCGACGGAGGCTTCGCCTATGGATGAGTGGAAACAGTCGTTCGTGGAACGGCTCGGTCGGGTCCAGTCACGTTGGGCGGCCCGGCTGGACCAGACCCTGGACGCGGTAGTCAAGCCGGTATTCGACGACCTGGCCGAGTTCCTGCGCGAAAACGGTTTCAGCGCCTCAACCCCGCTGCGGGCCAGTGGCCGACGATCCTTCAAGTTCGAGCTGGCCGAGGATGCCTATGTTCTGCTGATCTTCCGCTCCGTCGGAGTCGGCGAGTTCGAACTCAGTCGCGAGGTCTTCCTGCTCGGCAGCCCACCCGACGTCACCCGGCTCACCGAACGCGTCGCAACCCTGGATGCAGACTGGGCCCGGGCTCAGTTCCAGGCGGCCCTGGACGCGTTTGTAGAGATCCTGAGTGGCAGGGAAAACGCGACTGAGCCGGAACTGGTCGAAGCCTGACTTTTTTCGACCCAGTCCGCCAGCCCACGGAGCAGGCAGGCGCAATGGCCAGTGTCCAGCACGAGCCGGCAACGCCGCACCGGCCGTCGCCGAGCCGGCCGTACGGGTCGGACAAGGACGGGTGCGGCTGCGACCACGGAGCGCGGCTGACAAAGAGTGCCGGCGGCTCTTGATCGGCGGCCGTGCCGGCGTCTCTGATCGCGCCTCGGGCTGTGTGAACCGGGTTGTTTCGTGGTGGCGCACCGCGGGTCTATTGCGCAAAACGAGCGTCATCGCTCCAACGTCCAGGTCAAGCGCTCTTGTAGATCCAGATGTGCCACGCGCCGCCGGTTGCTCGCGGTCAGGCGGCGGCGTAGCGGCCACTGTGGGTCACATCTCCGGTGAGGTCGGCTGAGCGCCACCAGTCTGTTAAAGAACTGCTCGGCGCGGTTGAGTCAATAGCGTGGGACGTCAGGCTCCGCCGTTTTCGGCTGGTTATTACGGCGACGCTGGGGTTGGCAGCCCAGCGCTACGGTTTGCCAACAGACTGGTGGCCGGGTCGCCAGGGGGCTTGCGGCGTCGGACTAGCAGTAGCCCGCCCAGTAGTATCATCAGGCTGCCGGGCTCCGGACTCCACACTCGAAATGCGAAGTCGGTTGCCAAGTGCTCTGCCGTCTGCTCGACCGGCGTCCAGTCCGGGTAGCCGAAGAAGTAGCTCTGGAATCGCCCGGTGGTCAGCCCGTTGATCGTGCCATAGCCGGTAGTGAGGGCTACGTTGCGACCATCGGCGTGGCCGTCGTTATAGACCAGCCGGACGCCGAGGTAGTAATGGCGGCCGGCCAACAAAGTGACGGTTGGCCGCGAGTCGGGAATCTCGATGTATGCGTTGTAGGTTTCCAGTCCATAGAAAAGGCCGAAAGTCGCTTCGACCACCGGCTGACCGAGCGAAAGCTGGTAAATGACGTGCAGCGTCTCATCGATATCTTCAAGGATAATGAGTTCGACCGAGCCGTATCCAAAGCGGCGGTCGTGGGCGCCGGCCCATTCGAAACGTTTCAGCGGCACATCATGGTCGAAAAGGACGTCGTCGACCACCCAGGCGTCCGGGACCGCCGCATCACGCTCGGACGCGAAATAGGAGACGCGATCGAACCCGCCATCGGTGGCGGGGTCAAAGGTGAGAAAGTTGTCCCACTCCAAGACGAGTTGGTCGCCGCGTGCGGTGGCGGCAACGATTGTCAGGATCACGGCTGCCGCCGCGAACGAGACTGTTCGCATTTGGGTTCTCCCTCTCCGTTCGGGCATTTCGGAACCGGTTCCGGCCCGGCGTACAACACCCTCCTCGTTTGCGGCCTTTTTCGCTCCTAAGTCCCTGCCGCCCAAACGCTTTCGGCACACTAGGACAGCGGTCTGTAGAGTGGTTCCAGCCTCTACACCAAGTCTTAGGCCCGGTTTTATCACGCAATCAAGTCGGACCTGTAAGAAGCTGGAATTATTTGCCCTCTTGGTCGGCGGTTCCGTCGGCTTCGCCCGCCGGGTATCATGAGTTGGCTGGCTTGGCCGGCCAAGGGCGGCTAGCTCAGTTGGCTAGAGCGTCTCGTTTACACCGAGAAGGTCACGGGTTCGAGTCCTGTGCCGCCCAACCCCTGTCCACGACAGCACTTGCGCACAATTGACCACACTCGACATCCCCCATGTTTTTAGCGGGTTTCTCGCATTGCGGCCCGGTCGCGGTCGCCGCCCGTCTTTCGCTGGCTGCCGCTGTCTGCTGCGCTTTTTGCTGCGCCTCAGTCGGCAGCCCGATTGCCCGCCGGAAGTCGGCACTCAGGTCAATCGACGTGGCGTAGTGCCGAGCCGCCACGGTCGGCGAATTACCGATCCATCGACATACCGTCGCCAGGTCATATTCCCGCATCAGCTCGGTTTCCCGACTTGCTCGCAGGTTGTGGAACAGCCGCGGCCAAGGCGTCAGTCCAGCGCGGGCAATGATTTTCTCGAACGTGGTCCGCAAATTCGCCGATCTGATACGATGCCGCGTGATGACGTGCTCACAGCCCGGCTCGGCTAACTCGAACAATTCCAGCAGCGGCCCCCGCAGCTCCGGGAACAACGGGATAACGCGACTGGCCAGATGCTCATAATGTTCCAGCTTCGGGCATGGGACGCGGATCGTCCCGGCCGCCCAGTCGATATCACCCCAGCGCAGCGCGAACACCTCGGACGGCGTGCGCAGCCCGCCGTAGCGCGCCAGGGCGATGATGGCTCGCCATTCGGCGTCGGGCGCGGCTTCCATCACGCGGGCGATTACTTCACGCGGGATAAAACGTTTGCGGTTCTCATTGACTTGATGCCCACCCTTAACACCGACAAAGGGATTCTCGGCGGCCAGCTTCCACCGCACCGCTCGACGCCACAGCGTGCGAGCCGCAATAACTCGCCGGGCGACCGTCGCGAGCGACAGCTTTTCGTGCTCCACCAGCCACACCCGCCAGCCGTCGACGGACGCAGCCCCGATATCGCGAAGCAGCCGCCCCCGGCCGAAGTAGGTTTCCAGGTTACGCCGGGTATGCCCATAAAACGTCCGGGTAGCTGGCTTGACGGCCAGCGACGCGAAGCACCGCTCCAGAAACTCCCCAAGTGTGATCTGCGACAAGCCCACACCATCGGCCAGGCCGACCGCCCGCAGCTTGGCCAACATTCTTTCGTCCAGCCCGGCCAACCAGCTTGCCAACTCGGGATCGTGCGGGCGGCCAACCAGCCGATCAGCAAGGAGCGCCTCAACACGCGCTCGCAGGGTCTCTGCGACCTTCGCACTCACCCGCCCGAGCCGGACCACCTTACGCGGCCCGTTAGCCGTCGCCGCGAACTCGATCCGCCGCAGGCCACCGGAATAGGTCACGACCGTTGCCACGATTCACCCCTTCTTGTCACGCTCCAGATTCGCCGCACGCGCCGGCACTCGATCCCGAAGTAGGCGGCCAGCTTGTCGGCCGCCGGTAATCGCAACGTCGATTCGCCACGCAGGAACGTCGCCCTTACAGCGTGATCGTAAAACTGTCAAGCCCCTCGATCACGGCGACAGCATGCGGGTCCGCAGCTCGTTTTCGCGAGATTCCAACGCGGCAAGCTCGCGTTCGACTTCAGCCAATTCGGCC
>CAYZXK010000048.1:0-9318 GCA_964482395.1 uncultured Planctomycetales bacterium
GCCGGTTACCGCCGGCCATAAGGTACTCGGCGGCCAGCAGCCACTCCTCGAGCGTGGCGGCCATGCCGCGTTTGAGCAGCACGGGACGGCTGACCGTGGCCATCCGGCGTAGCAGGGCGTAGTTCTGCATGTTGCGGGTACCGACCTGGAGCACATCGGCGACCTCGGCCACCCGGGGGAGGTCTTCAGGGTCGACTACTTCGGTGACGATCCCGATGCCGGTTTGAGCCTTGGCCTTGGCCAGCAATCGCAAGCCCTCGGCCCCCAGCCCCTGAAAGGCATATGGGCTGCTGCGGGGCTTGTACGCACCGGCCCGCATCAGTCTGACGCCGAGCTGGCTCAGGAACCGGGCCGACTCGACAATCATCGCCTCGTTTTCCACGGCGCAGGGCCCGGCAATGATGGTGAATCCGCCGCCAACCCGCGTGCCGGCAATCGAGAAGACACTCGGATCGGGCTGGGTTTCGCGGGCGACCAACCGGTATCCGGAGGTCACGCGGATCACGTCGTCGACGCCGGGCATGGTCAGCAGCGTCTCTCGACCTTGGGGTTCGAGGTTGCCCGTTACGCCGATGGCGGTCCGAGACCGGCCCGGGATCACGTGCGGGGTGTAGCCCAGCTCGCGAATCTTCTGGGCGACTGCCTCGATCTGCGAGGCGGTGGCGTGAGCATTCATTACCACAAGCATGGGTCGAGTCCTCAGTCGGGCGGGAGCCGGCAACCTGGACCGCACCCAGCCCCAAGCCGGCACCGGCTCTGCTAACCGGGCCGGCACAAGGTCAGGGTACCCCCCCGACCGGCAAGTTCCAAGACCAGACCGCAAGCGAAGCGCCCGGCCTGGCGCAGGTCAACGTGCATGCGTCGTTGATCGGTTCCGGCGGGTGACGGCCCGGGTCTGGCAGCTCGAGCTACTTGATCTCGGCGAGCTTCACGGCAGCCCGGTGCTTGCTGGCCAGCATGGCGGCCTCCAGCACCCGCTGGGTCTCGTAAGCGTCGGCGAAACTCGGCAGCGGGACAATCGGCTCTTCATCGGCCAGCGCCGCCATCATGTCGGCCACCATATTGATGAAGGTGTGCTCATAGCCGATCAGCCGGCCGTCGGACCACCAGGCGCCGGCATAAGGGTGCTCCCCGGGCGAAGTGCAGAGGATTCGCCGCCAGCCGGCGGTGGCCTTCGGGTCCCGATTATCGAAGTACCAGAGGATGTTGAGGTCTTCGAGGCTGAAGCGGATGGCGCCCAGCTCGCCGTTGATCTCGAGGGTGGCGTTGTTCAGGTTGCCGGTTGCCAGCCGGGTGGCCTCAAAGCTGCCGATCGCGCCGTCTTTGAAGCGAGCCAAAAAGAGCACGCAGTCGTCCACGTCGCTCTTGCCCATCGGGCGTTTGGCCGGCCCGGCCCCGGGCAGGCTGGCGCGTGCATCTTTGACCGGCAGCGGCCGTTCCTGGATAAAGGTTTCGGCCACCGCACCGCAGACCTCCACGATCTCCTGACCGGTGATGAACCGGGCCAGGTCGACGATGTGGGCGTTCAGGTCCCCGTGGGCACCGGTGCCGGCATATTTCTTCTGAAATCGCCAGACCAGCGGGGTGTCCGGCCCGCCCCAGCTTTGGAGGTAGCAGGCCCGGACATGATAGATCCGTCCCAACCGCCCCTCCTTGACCAGGCGGTAGGCGAAAGCCACTGCCGGGCACCGGCGATAGTTGTACCACACGAAGGTCTTGCGGCTCCGGGCCCGCTGGGCCGCGTTCCGCATCGCCCGGGCGTCGCGCAGGGTGTGAGCCAGCGGCTTCTCGCAAGCCACGTGCTTGCCGGCCGATAGAGCCGCGATGGCCTGCTCGGCGTGCATGTAATTCGGCGTGCTCACGTCGACCAGATCGATCTCCGGGTTTCGGACCACGTCCTTCCAGACCGTGCTGTAGTTCTTCCAGCCCCAGCGGTCGGCAAAGGGGGCCAGGGAAATCAGATCCAGGCCGACGATGGTATGCATCACCGGACGACGTGGCAGATTGAAGAACCGAGCGGCCTTCAGGTAGGCGTTGCTGTGTGCACGTCCCATAAACTTCTGACCCAGCAGGGCTACGTTGCAAACCTCAGACATGCTCAGCCTCCCGGGCGACCTTCGGCATGCTGGTCGGGACGGGCGCGGCGTAGCGCCAACGGCGGCGGAGTTCCTAACGTCTGCCAGCCTATCCGTCAAGCCCAGACGCTACGTTGATTTTGCGGCCACAAAGGTTAGCTTCAGGCAGCCTTTGGGGCGGCCCCGGGACCTGAGAAGCCGAGTCGCTGGCGGCTCACCCCACCGAGCCGGCATGCGAGCATGGGGACCGGTCGGGACAGTTGGAGGTTGTCACCTATGGCGGTCACGTTTTCGGAGGTACAACAGGTTGGGCAGCTAGTCCGCCAGCACTATGAGCACTTTGATCGGCTGGTGACGGAAATCCGCCGGGTAATCGTGGGCCAGGACAATCTGCTGCGCAAAATGCTGGTCGGTTTGCTGGCAGACGGGCACATCCTGCTGGAGGGGGTGCCGGGCCTGGCCAAGAGCAGCGCCGTAGCGTGCCTGGCCCGGGCCATTCGAACCAAGTTCCAACGCATTCAGTTCACGCCCGACCTGTTACCCGCGGACATCCTCGGCACCCTGGTCTTCCAACCCAAAAATGGTAGCTTCGTGGTCAAGAAGGGGCCGATCTTCGCCAACCTGGTCTTGGCTGACGAGATCAACCGGGCCCCGGCAAAAGTCCAGAGCGCCCTGCTGGAGGCCATGCAGGAACGCCAGGTGACCATCGGTGAGCAGACCTACCGGCTCGATGAACCCTTCATGGTGCTAGCCACGCAAAACCCCATCGAACAGGAGGGAACCTACCCGCTGCCTGAAGCCCAGGTCGACCGGTTCATGCTGAAGCTGCTGGTCGGATACCCCTCCCGCAGCGAGGAAAGGCAGATCCTCGACCGCATGGCCCCGCAGCGCGGGCTGCCACAAGTCGAACCGGTCCTGGAGCCGGCTCAGGTGCTAGCCGCCCGCCAGGTGCTCGACGAAATCTACGTGGACGATAAAATCCGCGACTACATCGTCACGCTCGTTCACGCGACCCGACACCCTGCCGAATTCAACCTATCAATCAAGGAATGGATCGAATACGGGGCCTCGCCGCGGGCCACCATCTACCTGGTTCGCGGAGCCCGGGCGATGGCGTTTCTTGCCGGGCGCGGCTATGTCACGCCTCAGGATGTGAAGGACATAGCTCCCGACGTGCTGCGTCACCGGATCATCGTCAGTTACGAGGCCGAGGCGGAAGAGAAAACCAGCGACGACGTGGTCCGGCACGTGCTGGACCACGTGCCGGTCCCGTAGCAGCCGGGCAAGATTGGGCTGGCTCAACGCCGGCTACGGCTGCCGCCGGTAGTTTCCGGTCGACGAGGGGGGCATATCGTCCCGTTCAATCCGGTGTCGACCTCAAGTGAGCGGCTGGGCTGATGACGGCCAGTCGCAGTAGGGCGGATGCGGCTGTGCCCGGCCAAGCCCTGGTGGTTTGGAAATCGCGAAAGGAGCTTGTCGAACGCCGGTCACCTCGGTCGCGCGCCAACCCAGCGCGACACAACAAGCAGCGGGCACATTCACCTTTCAAGTGTTTAAATCAAATGCGACCGACCGGAGGCTAGCCCACGGGGACTGGTCGCGCCAGAACGTCTGCCGAGTGTGTCGCGCTGTGCGAGGCGCATGAGCGCACGCTCCGCCCGGCCCGCCCGGTTGTAATGACCCTCAGGAAGCGATAAGATGCTTTGGCGTGACCGGTTCAGGGCTCTGCACTGGGTTATAGGGACCAGTGGGGAACGGAATGGGTAGAGGGGCAGCATAGTCGCAAAAAAGAGCGGCGGAGGGCGACCCGTGGTTACCGGGCGCCCTCACGCCGTGGTAGCACCACCCCTTGGGGAGCCTGGTGGTGCAGCCTCAGGCGAGGACCACCTATGCGGTGGTTCTCGCCTGCTTATCATAAGCACCCCGCGCGGCACGGCGGCTGCCGGGCCGGAGCTTCCCCTGCCTGTCAGGTTCTAGGACTGCAATCGGGCCATAGTCCAGCGGAATGGCACTTTTGGCAGCCTCCGCGAGGTACTTTAGTTAGATCGTGGCCGCTAGGTGGTCAGTTGCGGCTGGGCATGGCCCCGGGCCCGGCTGGATCGCCGGCGACTCCGACATTCGACGCGAATCTGACGCCCCCCCGCCGACATGCCAAACTGTTGCGAAAAAAGAGGACCCGCGGGCAGCGGGTCCTGAGGAGGAAGAGTCAGTTGAGGGCCGCAGGGCCGACCCTCTCTGGGAGGAGGAGGTATTAATTCGTAGTCACCCGGTTTGCCCGAAGTCCAGCGCCGCCCCTGAAAAAAGTCGAATTTTCGGCTGGAGGCGTGTTGTTCTTGGGTCCATCCGGTTTGACCGGAGCGATACAGGCCGCGTTCATGCAATCTGTAGGTTCATCTCGACCGGGCCTTGACCCCAACCGACTTGGAGGCGGAGCCCACAAAAAGGAAGGACCGGCCCCGGGGCCGGTCCTCCACCTATCTTGCGCGTCCTACTTCCTTCCGGTCCTCGGCTCCCAAGAAGAGCGGAAGGTGGACTACACCCGGTTATAGGTCAGGCCGGCATGCGACTTCTACTTCGACCACGGAATCGTGAACCGAAGTGTCTGGCAGGCGGGGTTGGTGCGAAGCGTTAGTTGTTGACCGGCGGGAAGTTATGGATCGCGCCAAAGTTTCCGCAATTTGGCTGGGCGGCTCCTGCGCGGGCATTCTGGTCCGATAACCATCACGAACAAGCCGCCCCTGGTGCACCCCACAAGGGTCACGCCGATGCTTGGATTGGCATGGCGCCGCGTTCGCTGGCGCGGCCTGGCGTCCTCGCCGCGGGGGGTTTGAATCGGGGCTGACGGCAGTTACAGCGAAATTCGGATATCAAGGCACCGGGCATCCCGATTGGCGATATACTGCTCGCTTTGGGCTGGCCCGATGGCCTTCCAGCTTTAGCAATAAGGAAAACAAGCGATGAAATTAGGTTTCTGGAACGTAGTGCTTGTGACGGCGGTATCAGGGTGGGCATGGGGTGGCGAGCCGCTGCCGAGCGACGAGCGGGTGCAGATTGGGACGCTTCCCAACGGGGTGCGCTGGATGTACCGGCGGCACGAGGTACCGCCCGGCAAGATGGCGATGATGATGCATGTCCGGGCGGGGTCGCTGCACGAGAGCGAAGGGCAACGCGGGGTGGCGCATTTCCTGGAGCACATGGCCTTCTGCGGGTCGGAGAACTTCCCTCCCGGGCAGCTTGAACCCTACTACGAAAGCATCGGCATGGAGTTCGGGCCCGACCGGACCGCGTTCACCAGTTTCGACCAGAGCGTGTACATTCTGTTTCTGCCGGACACCACGCCCGAGCAGGTGAGCAGGGGCCTGATGTTGCTGAGCGACTACGCCTTCCGCCTGTCACTGCCGGAGGGCGAGATCGAGAAGCAGCGGCAGGAAGTCTTGATGGAGTTGCAGGCTGGGCTCAGCCCCTCGCAGCGCCTCCGCGACCGGCTCTTCGAGAGGTTGTTCGCCGGCACGCGGCTGGGGCAGCGCTTGCCCGCCGGATCGGAAGAGGACATCCGGAAGATCGGGCGAAGCGAGTTAGAGCAGTACTACCGCACCTGGTACCGGCCGGAGCGGATCACGCTGATGATGGTCGGCGACGCGGCTTTCGAGCCCTACTTGCCGCTGGTGGAGAAGTGGTTCGGGCAGTACCGGCCGGACGGCCAGCCCCAGCCGGATCCGGGGCCGGAGCTGAAGCCATTTGCCGGCGATCAGGTGATTATCCTGACCGACGCCGAGTATGGGCAGGCCGACGTGGACCTGTACAGCCTGTGGCCGGGCCGTCCACCGACCACCACGGTCGAGCAGTATCGGGTGGAACTGATCGAGCAAATTCTTGCCTCGATCATGGACCGGCGTTTCTCGCAGCGGATGAAGAGCGGGGAGGCCGGCTACCGGGCGGCGAGCGTGGGGGCGTTTAACCTGCTCAACGAGGCCATGCTGGCCAATGCTTCGGCGGTCGGAGAGCCGGAAGAATGGGATAAGCTGCTGGAGAACCTGTGCACTGAAGTCAACCGGGGGTTCCAGCATGGGTTTCTGGAGCCGGAACTGGAATTCTGCAAGCAACAACTGCTGGCCGCGGCCGAGGACGAGGTGGCCCGCGAACCGAGCCGGCAAGCCCGGGAGGTGCTGGAGCAGATGCGTTCGGCGGTAAGCAATCGCGAGCCGATCATCTCTGCTCAGCAGAACGTGGAGTTGCTCAAGAAGCTGCTGCCGGGGATCAGCGTTCGGGACGTTGCGGCCGCGTTCCGGAACTACTTCGAGCTGGGCAAGTTCGCCTGTGTGCTTACCATTCCGAAGAAGGAGGGGCTTCGGCTGCCAGACGAGGAAGAGCTGCGGGCGGCGGTCCGGGCCGCCCGGGTCGCCCAGGTCGAGCCGCCCAAGTGGGAGCCCCCGGCCACCAGCCTGCTGGAACGCGAGCCGGTCCCGGGCCGGATGACCGAGTCGAGCCGGGACCCGGATCTGGATATCACCAGCGGTTGGCTGGAAAACAACGTCCGCGTCCACCATCGCTTCATGGATGCTCGCAAAGATACGGTGATGGTGAGCATCACCCTGGCTGGTGGTCAGATAGAAGAGACCGGCGCCAACGCGGGCATCACCGCGGCTGCCGCCCTGGTATTCACCCAGCCGGCTACCCGCCGGCTGAGCTCAACTGAGATTCAGGACTTGATGATCGGCAAGAAGGTGGAGTTGGGCGGCAGTGGGCACGACGATAGTTTCACGCTGACCGTGGTAGGGTCGCCGGCGGACCTGGAAGCGGGGCTACAGCTCGCGCATGCGCTGCTGATCGAGGGCCAACTGGAACGCCGCCGGTTCGATGAGTGGAAGCAGGCCGTCCTCCAGCAGTACGAGACGGCCAGCCGGTTGGCGGAGTACGCGGCCTATGAAGCGCTGCTCAAGCTGCTGGCCGGAGATGACCCGCGGCGGACCATCCTGCTGACGCCGGCCCAGATTCGGGCTTTGACGCTGACCGCGGTCCAAGCCTGGTACGACCGACTGTGCCGGGAGGCGCCCATGGAAGTAGCCGTGGTGGGCGACATGCCCCTGGTCGACGTGCAACCGCTGATCGAGAAGTACCTTGGCTCGCTGCCCAGTCGGCCGCGGGGCGCGGCACACCTGGAGCCACTGCGCAAGCTGAACCGGCCGCCGGGGCCGTTCCAAAAGCGGATCGAGATCGATGCGATCATGCCTCAGGCCATGGCCCTGGCTGGATTCATCGGCTGCGACGCCCAGAACCTGTCCGACCTGCGGGCCCTCAACCTGGCCACTAATGTCCTGGACAGCCGATTGATCCAGCGTCTCCGCGAACAACTCGGCCTGGTCAGCTCCATCCAGGCCATCAATGGGCCGGGGCGAACCTACGCCGACTCCGGCGTGTTCTTCGGCGCGGCACCCTGCGCACCGGAAAAGTCGGACCAGGTTCTGGCCGAGATGGAAGCCGTCTTCCGGGCATTCGCCGAATCCGGCCCGACGCTCGAGGAACTGGCCGGCGCCCAGAAGCAGATTCTCAGCCACTTGGAAAGCCAACTGAAGGAACCAGACTACTGGCTCGACCAGCTCCAGGCCCTGGACCTGCGCGGCATCAAGCTGTCGGATCTCAAGCAGGTGCCGGAGGCTTATCAGGCCCTCACGGCCGAGCAGGTGCGCGACGTTTTCAGAAAGTACTATGTCCCGAGCCGAACGCTCCGGGTCTGCGCTCTGCCGGCACCGCCGAGCGTGCAGACCAGACCGGCAGATTCAACCCCCTGAGCGGAACGCCGCCAAGCGGCATGCCCTGCAATATGCGGGCGCGCTGATCGGCGGCGCGAGTCAAAACCCCAAGCCCGAACGGACCGGCTTGCCGGCGGCGCCAACCAGTGCTTCGTGTTTTCCCGCGGGCCGCGTGTCAGCGTGCGGCCCTTCTTTCGTGGCGGCGTCGGTGTCGATCTGATCGGATCCGCTGGCCGGAACCGCAAGCCGCGGTGATTTGCGGCCAGATGGTCCAAGGGTTGCGGGTGGCGTAGGCGGGGTGCTGAAGGCGCTATGCCGAAGCCGAACCCGACTTGCCGGGCGGGATCAGAGCTCGCAGCCGGCGGAAGATGTGGCCAAGCTTGACCGACTCCAAGCCGGCCAGTAGTTTCCAAGTGGTCGGGGTCCAGTAAGAACCTGGACCGAGGTTTGCCGGTCGCGGCTTGGCCGTCGCCGACCGCTGAGCCGGAGCGATAGCCGCCCGATCACGGTCTCGGCGTGGGCCGACAGACCGAGCCGGCAGTTCCGGCCTGCCACCGTAGCTCAATCGGCAGAGCAGCGGTTTTGTAAACCGCAGGTTATCGGTTCGAGTCCGATCGGTGGCTTTTTGACACGATGCGTCACGTTTACGCAAGTTGTGTCAGTCGTGACACTTCCGGCAGTTCCGCCCAAAAGCCGATCATCGCCGCTTGTGCCAGTTTGTGCCTCTGGCGTACACGTTTTGCCAGAAGTTGGTACAAGCGTCGATACAAGCGGCCGCGGCGCGTAAGTGCCGCAATTCGTGGCCACAACGTCCCGATTTCCCGCTTCGGCGGACGATTTCTGATACAAGCGGTCGCCAGCACGGCTTGCGTTTTTTTCGGTCAAAACCGGTTCCGGGAATCCACAACCATCAGCTTGCCCCCCGACCGTGCCGGTTGCCCGTGCCCGCTGCGCGTCCGGTCGGTCATCAAGCGGCAGGGCGGGCAGCGCGTTGAGTGCCCCGGCCACGTCAAGTAGCCGGGGGTCGGTGTACGTGTTCATCGTCAGTTCAAGCGTGCTATGCCGCATCGCCGCTTGCGCGACCCGCGGCGCCACCCCGCCCTTGCTCAAGTACGTGCCGAACGTGTGCCGCAGGCTGTGAATGTCGACCACCCGCCCGCGGTCATCGCGCTTCGGGATGCCGGCTGCCCGCAAGTCGCGGTTAAAGATGCTCAACAGGTTCGGCGGAACGTCAAACAGCGGCGCATCATCCGGCAGCCGGGCCGGCAACGGTAGTTGCTTCGCACGTGCCGCGGCCTGTGCCGCGTCGAGTCGTTCAGATAACCAGCTCCGCAGGTCGGCCACCAGGTCGGCCCGCAATGGGATTTCCGCGGCGTGCCCGGATTTCGCGTCGGCCGCCCGCAGCCGGATGCACGGTACCGGGCCGTCCAAATCAACCGCTCCCACAGTCAGCGAAGCCGCTTCGCCCCGTCGTAGGCCAGTCAGAACGAGCG
>CAYZXK010000049.1:0-2265 GCA_964482395.1 uncultured Planctomycetales bacterium
AAGGTCGATGCGTTTACTTTTTTCGGCTTCCCAGTCCGGCCCGGATCGACTGGTACACCAATCCTTTCGACGGCCGTCGTGCGATTGCTGACCGACCTTGGTGCGACATTCCGGACTACCTGCCTGAGCAGGGCGATCCGCGGACGCTGTGGGAGCCGGCCCGGGCTGCTTGGGCGATTGACCTGGCGCGGGCGGCAAGCCACGGCATTGAGCTTCCGGCCGGCGACATTTTCTGGCAGTGGCTGGACTCGTGGATGCGTTCCTGTCCGCCTTATCTGGGCTTTCACTGGAAGTGCGGGCAGGAAGCGTCGGTTCGCCTGATAGCTTGCACGCTGGCGTTCTGGAGCCTGGCCGCTGACCCGGCTACGACGCCGGCGCGATATGTGCAGTTTGCCCGGCTGGCATGGGCCACGGGCTATCGCGTGGCAAAACACATCCGCTACGCAATATCGCAGAAGAACAATCATGCGATTTCCGAGTCCTGCGGCCTGATGCTGGTCGGCCACCTATTCCCCGAGTTTCGCCAAGCGCAGCGCTGGTGGCGGCTGGGTTACCGGGTCCTGGCCCGCGAACTTCGTCGGCAGATCTACGCTGACGGCAGCTACGTCCAGCACTCGATGAACTACCAGCGCGTGATGCTCGACGCTGCCACGCTTGCCTTTCGGCTGGCCGAGCTGCACGGAGAGCCCTTTCCGAAACAGCTTTATGAGCTTCTTGCGCGCTGCGCCGATTTACTTCACCATTTGACCGACCCCGACAGTGGTCGCGTGCCGCTGTATGGCAACAATGACGGAGCCTGGGTGTTGCCGCTTACTGAGTGCGACTTTGGCGATTTTCGCCCGGTAATTCAGACCGTTTCCTACCTGGTGCGCCGCAATCGGCGTTTTGGTCGCGGGCCGTGGGATGAGCCGCTTTTGTGGCTTTTCGGGCCGACCGCATTGCAGACCCGCGTGGAACCTCTGGCGACCGATTCCTGCACAGCTTTCCGTTCGGGCGGCTACTACGTGCTGCGCCAGCGGAAAAGCTGGGCCATGCTGCGCTGTCACCGCTACCGTGACCGGCCGGGCCAATATGACCAGTTACATTTAGACCTGTGGTACAGCGGCATCAACGTGCTGCGGGACTGCGGGAGCTACCAGTACTATGTGCCGGGCCGGCCGGATCTCGAGCACTATTTCAAGTCGATCGCCGCCCACAACTGCATCCGGGTGGACGGTGCGGACCCGGTAAAGTTTGTGTCCCGCTTCCTCTTCTTCCCCTGGCCGCGTGGCCGGCGGCGCCGGTTTGAAAAACTGCCCGGTGGCTTGTGCTGCCTGGAAGCCGAACACGACGACTACGACCGCCCGCCCTGGAACGTGCGTCATCGTCGGGCGGTGCTGATGGGGCCGTCGGACTTGTGGGTTATCATTGATGATCTGCTCGGAGCCGGCACGCACGCTTTTACGGTTCGCTGGCATCTTGCCGAGCAGGAGTGCGAGCTGCTCGGAGCCCACCCGGCAGGAGAGTTGCACCGCAGCGCGTCGGTGCGGCTTAATACACCGGCGGGCGCGATCGGACTGAGTGTTACCGGCTGGCCGCGCGGTCCAGAGCGTGTTGAGCTCGTTTGCGGTAGCAGTCAGGCGGGAGCGATTGGCGGATTGGCATCGCCATATTATGCGCAGCTGCGTGCCATCCCCACCTTAGAGCTTTTTTGGCAGGTGTTGCTACCGGCGCGGGTGGTCACCGCCGTGTCCGCTCAAGCCCTTGTGGCAGCAGAACTTGCCGGCGAGGGGGCGACCGGCCAGCTCTGTCGGCTGGCAAGTCCCGGTGCTAGACCGATACTAACACTTGAGCTCGGCCCGCTGGTTCGGACGGCCGATCGGATGGTGAGTGGGTGCAGGCTGGCCGACGGCGCGCC
This sequence comes from uncultured Planctomycetales bacterium, assembly GCA_964482395.1. GTDB lineage: Bacteria > Planctomycetota > Phycisphaerae > UBA1845 > Fen-1342 > CAYZXK01. Next base: position 1,898 of record CAYZXK010000049.1, read on the forward strand.
AGATTGACCGAATTGAAGCGAAAGGAGCTTGCAGGTGAATATTTCGATTTTCGGCATGGGTTATGTGGGTATCGTGAGTGCCGCCTGCCTGCTGCGCGATGGCCACCGCGTCTTCGGTGTGGACCCGATCGGCTCGAAAGTCCGGGATTTGAACGCCGGCCGCACTCCGATCCAGGAGCCGCACGTGGCGGAGCTTCTTGCCGCCGGTCATGCGGCCGGTCGCCTGGCGGCCACGACCGAGCCGGCGGATGCTCTCCAGTACTGCGACATGGTCTGGATTTGTGTCGGTACGCCTTCGAATCCTGACGGCAGCATCAACCTGGAGTACGTGCTGCGCTGCGTGCGGCAGATTGGGACGTGCCTGCGCC
>CAYZXK010000050.1:0-2339 GCA_964482395.1 uncultured Planctomycetales bacterium
GATCTGGGCCAGAGCGGTCAGGACGTTCCCGGCCAGCACCCCGATCCGATCAGGGATGAACAGCAGCACGTCACCAATCACTCGCCAGGCGCTCATGATTCGGCCCTTGCCGGTTGGGGCCAGACCTGGGGTTGGAGTCCGGACGGAAAGCGGATCGGCCCGGCCCCTTCGTCCGATATCACTTGTCCGTCCTTGAGCTTGATGACCCGCTGGCAGTGTCGAGCGATGTCCTCCTCATGGGTGACGATGACGATGGTCTGGCCTTCCTCATGGAGGCGGTCAAAGATGGCCATGATCTCGGCTCCGGTCGCGCTGTCGAGGTTTCCGGTCGGCTCATCGGCCAAAATGATGTCCGGCTGCTGGGCCAGGGCCCGAGCGATGGCCACCCGCTGCTTCTGACCGCCGGAAAGCTGATTGGGCCGGTGATGGGCTCGGTCCAGCAGGTTGACCCGGCGCAGGGCTTCGAGGGCCCGCTGCCGGCGACGTCGAGCCCGGGTGTAGGTGAGGGGCAGCTCCACGTTCTTGAGCGCCGTGGTGCGCCCCAGCAGCTCGAAGGACTGGAAGACAAACCCGATCTGACGCCCGCGTATCCGGGCCAGCCGGGATTGCGAAAGCTTGGAGACATCCTGCCCCCGGAGCCGGTAAGTCCCCCGGGTCAGCACGTCCAGGCACCCGATAATGTTCATCAAGGTGCTCTTGCCGCTGCCCGACTGGCCCATGATCGCCACGTATTCGTTCTCATAAATGACCAGCGATATTCCCCGCAGGGCGTGGATCAGCTCGGTGCCGACCCGGTAGGTCTTGTGCACGTCGAGCAGTTCGATCACCGGCCGGGGGCGGCCGGGCGTCAGGGTCTCGCTCATGAACCACTCTCGGCGTTATCCGGCTCGTCCTGGGCCGGTGCGGACTCGGTCGAGGAATCTCCGGTCGGCGACCGGCCCGAGTCGGTCTGGCCGGCGGCAGCGGCCGGTTGGCTGGTCGCAGCGACCGGCTCCACTTTGAGTTTGACCCGCGAGCCTTCCTTGAGCTGGTCGAGACTGCGATACGGCCCGGTGACCACCAAGTCGGTCAGGTTCAGCCCCCCGGTGATCTCCACGTTGGTAACGTCGTTGATGCCGGTCTGGACCAGACGCGGATACGCTTTGCCCTCCACCACGCAGAAGACCAGGCGGATGTACTCGGCCAGATTCTGACGCGCGGTCGGGTTCACCTCGGCCTGCCGACGGTCGTACTCCTGGCCCAGATCGGCCGGCAGGTCCCTCCGCTTGCGATATACCACCGCCTGGACTGGGATGGTGACGGCATCCCGCTTACTGGCAACCTCGATCTCGACGTTGGCAGTCATTCCCGGCTTGACCCGCGGGTCCTGCTCGGTGATGAGCACCAGAGTTTCGAAGGTAACCACGTCGCGCCCGTACGGCTTGGTGCCCTTGGAGGCCACTCGCAGGACGCGGCCGGCCACGCTCCGGCGAGTGTCGGACTGGAGGTAGATCCGGGCGGGCTGGTCAGGCGCGACCAGGGGAGCGTCGGCCTCGTCCACCCGGCAGCGGACCTGCATTTTGGACAGGTCGCTGATCACCATGATGCGGGTCCCCGGGTTGTTCATGGTCCCGGTCACCACCACTTCGCCCGGTTTGGCAAAGCGCTGGGAGACGACCCCGCTGATGGGCGATCGGATGACGGTCTTCTCCAGCGCCTCCCGGGCAGATTGCAGGGCGGCCTCCGCTTCGATCAGCTCCTGACGGCGCATTTCCAGCATGGCCCGGGCTCCGGTCAAGGCGGCGTGGCAGTAGTTCACTTCCATCGCGGAAGTGGCCTCGGTCTCGCGCAGCCGCTGCATCTGGTCCCAATCCAGTTCCGCCTTGCGCAGTTCGGCCTCCGCCTGGGTGATCAGGGCGCCCAGCTTGGCTACATTGGCCTGGGCGGAAAGTACCCGGGCCTGGTGATCGGCGTCGTCCAGCCGGCACAGCAGGTCGCCAGCCTGAACGTAATCCCCTTCTTCGACCGGCATCTCCAGGATTTTGGCCACCACCTCCGAGCTGATGTCGACTTCGGCAAAGGCCTCGACCTCACCGGGGGCCTGGACGGTCTGAATGATGTCGCGCTGCTGGGGATTGGCGACCTCGACCTGGATTTCGGCCTCGCCGGCCACATTCAGTCGGCTTTTGCCGTCCGGTGTTCTGGTGAAGTTATTCAGGACGTACAGTCCGGCAACGGCCAGGCTCAGGATGACGATTCCGACCAAGGTTTTCATGCTCTACTCCCAGCCGCCTTGCGAATCCCAGTCAGGGTCCGGCTCCTGGGGTTGCGAGGCTGGCCGCGGTTGCCGCCGCCAGGCC
>CAYZXK010000051.1:0-3913 GCA_964482395.1 uncultured Planctomycetales bacterium
GGCCCGTACCGCTCCCGCGGCCCTCCGCGACCTGCTGGAGCACTACCTGCCGCCCGGCGAAACTTCTTTCCGCGAGCAGCTCGATCGCCGAATGCTCTGGGTAATCGCCGGCGACTACGAGCGGGCCCGAGCCCCCCTCGAGCTGGTGACCGCCGAGCAACAGGAGCTGGCCGCCCGCTTCGTCGAGGCCCTGATCGTCATCCGCGACTGGCACATGGGTGACCAGAGCGGCGCTGCCGCCCAGGCCGCTCGGCAACTCGATGAACTCCGGGACGCCCTCAGTCGCCTCAGCGACCTGAGCCTGCCAACCCTCAAAATCTGCTCGGCAGTCCGCGGGTTTGGCCAGTATGACGAGATCCAGCCTCCACGGCTCCCCGCCGGCACCGGGACCGAGTTCGTGCTCTACTGCGAGGTCCGCGATTTCGTCACCCAGCGCGAAAACGACTTCTACACCTCCAGATTCGACCTGACCACCGCGATCCTGAACCGCTCCGGCGAGACCGTCCTGGAACTCAAGGATCCCGACATCGTCGACCGCTGTCGCAATCGCCGACACGACTGCTTCATCCCCCGTCTGGTCCGTCTGCCACCCACGCTTTCGCCCGGCCAGTATGTGGCGAAAGTCACGCTAGTTGATAAACTCGGGCAGAAGGTCGCGGAGAACCGGGCGAGCTTCCAACTCGTCTCCCACTGACCTCTGCCCGCCGCCAACCGGTGGGCGAGTCGCCGCAGGCCACGTGAGCCGGAGAGCTGGCCAGTGAACGTTCCCCGCTTCATTCGTCGCCTGTTTCGGCCGCCATATGACGGGCTCCGACACTACGGGGTGGTCACCGAAGGCGTGCTTTACCGTTGCGGCCAGCCCCGGCCCCAGGAGCTGGCCGAACTGATCGACCGGCTCTCGCTGCGGACCGTGGCCAGCCTCCGCGGGACGCGCGGCGCGGACGACCCCGACGCCTGGGAAGAGGCCGAGCGGGCGGTCTGCCAGGCCCGCGGCGTATCGTTTGTTTCCATCCCCTGCAACCACAAGAACCCGCCTACTTCGCAACAGGTGGCTCAATTCCTGGAACTTTGCCGGCGCCCGGAGTCCCGCCCGGTGCTGGTTCATTGCCGCGTCGGCCAGCAGCGGACTTTGCTCTTCTGCGCCTTGTATCGCGTGCACGTGGAGGGCCTGGATCCCGACAGTGCCGAGCGCGAGATGGATCGGCTCGGCTTCGGGATTGGCAAGCGGCGGCACCGCGCTTTGCTGGAAGCATATCGGCGGCTGGCCCGCCAGCTCCCGGTCACTGGCTGATTGCCGACCCGGGCTTGCGCCCGCTGGCGGGGCGTAGCGGGCCCGGCCCTTGGTTTGCTTTTCTATGAATCCTATCCTGTCTAGACAGGCGCTCCGTCCTGCGGGGCGGCGGTCCGATCCAGTCCAAGAGGCGATCCAAATCCTTTTTCTGCTGCCGTTCTTCCCCAGTTGTCAGCGTTTCACGTGAAACGCCGCTTTACGCCTTACTCACCCTTGACACCCCTTCCCCAGCCCACATACTGCTGTTGCCGCTCCAGGAGAACAACATGGCCAAACCCACCCCCCGACTCGGCAAAGGCCTGAACGCCATCATCGGACCAACCCCGCTGACCGGACCATCCCCTGCCCGGGAACCCGGATCCCAGCACGCGACCGCCACTATCCACCTGCTTCCGATCGACAGCATCTCCCCCAACCCCCGCCAGCCACGGACCTCATTCGACGACGCCAGTCTCAGCGAATTGGTCCAATCCGTCCGCAACAAGGGTATTTTGCAACCCCTGCTCGTCCGACAAATTGGAGACGGCGGCTTCGAGCTGGTCGCCGGCGAGCGACGCTGGCGCGCCGCCAAACTCGCCGCCCTCCAAACCGTTCCCGCCATCGTCCGCGAACTGTCAGATTCCGAGTCCTTCGAAATCGCGCTCACTGAAAACCTCCAACGCGAAGACCTCGCTCCCCTCGAACGGGCTGCGGCCTACCAACACTATCTGGACGAATTCGGCGGGAGCGTGCAGGAGTTGGCCGACCGCATCGGGGAAAGCCGGGCCAACGTATCTAACTATCTGCGATTGCTGAAATTACGCCCAGAGATATGTTATATGCTCGGGACTGGCGAACTAGGAATGGGCCAGGCACGAGCGATCGCCGCAGTATCTGACCCCCAGCGACAACTCGCCATCGCCCGGCTGGCGGCCCGGCGAAATCTCTCGGTCCGACAGGTCGAGAATCTGGTCCGTGCCGCCTGCACCGCCCCGCTGCAAGAGCGGCCCCCCTTGCCCACCCCAGCCCGCCAAATGAAGGCCCGGCACCTGGCGCACATCGAGGAAGCCTTGTCCAAGGCGCTCGGCCTCCGCGTGGTGGTCCGGGCCAGCCGTAAGAAGAACGCCGGCCGGATCATCATCTATTATCAATCACTCGATGAATTCGACCGGCTCGCGGAGCACCTGAAACTTCAAGAGTATTTGGAGCATTGAGAATGCCATCGCTCAGGCCACCTGCCGTTGCGGGAAGGTTTTATCCGGCTGACCAGCAAGGCTGCCGGCAAATGGTGCAGGAGTTGCTCGCCGGGGTGGACACGCCGCCAGCGATTGGCGCGATCGTCCCGCATGCAGGCTGGATTTACAGCGGCTCGACTGCGGCCCTGAGTTTGGCCGGCATCGCGGCCTACAAGCCGCAGACGGTAGTGCTCTTCGGCGCTGTGCACGGACCCGATCCCAACGCGGCCAGCGTATACGCGGCGGGTGCGTGGCAAACGCCACTGGGGCCGCTCGAAATTGATGAAGTCCTCGCCCGGCGATTTACAGCTCACCCACAGATTCGGGAGTTCCCGGCGGGTCATCGCTACGAGCACTCGATTGAGGTCCAGCTTCCCCTGTTGAAGCATCTGCTTCCCGACGTCCGCATCGTGCCGGTGAGCGTGTGGCCCGGGTCGGAGGCATGCGTGGTTGGTCGGCTATGTGCCGCCGCGGCTGCCGCTTATGGTCAGCGGGTGGCATTCGTCGGGTCGACGGATCTCACGCACTACGGGCCGGCGTTCGGCTTTGAGCCCCACGGCCGCGGCCTGGCAGGCATTCGATGGGCCAAGGAGGTCAACGATCGCCGGCTGATCGCCCTGATCCAGGCCCTGGACGCGGAAGCCATCGTGCCAGAGGCGGAGGCCAATAAGAACGCCTGCGGGGCTGGAGCGGTGGCCGCGACGGTGGCGGCGATGCGTGAACTCGGGGTGACGGTTTATCGCGAGCTTCGGCACACGTGCAGCGCGGAAACCAGGGAAGAGGATCGGGACCCGCTCAACTCCGTCGGCTATGAAGCAGGGATATTCCCGGCCCCGGGCTATTCGTCTTAGTATCCATCGAGGCGGGATGCTCGACTGCTCGGCAGGATGGCCGGTGACGGCTCAGGTCGCTTGAGGCACCTGATGGTTCCCGGTCTTCCCGGTGACCGTTGCGAATCAGGCGTTTCACGTGAAACGCTACTTCGCGCCGCTTGCCCCTTCCCGCTGGCGGGCGCCCCAGCCCGGCCAAGTTCCCGGGATCGGTTGCGACTCTGCCGTCCACGCCCGACTTCCGGCAGTGAGCCCGACGACGGCCGTCCCAAGGGAGGCGGGCTCCCAGCCGGGGACCCAAAGTTCAGCCCCTCCGCGCCGTACCCCCTTGGCGGGGCAGGTCCTGTGGAGCGGCCCATCCGGCCCGGCCGATCCACCGACCACCGCAGCAGGACAGCAGATTTGTCTAGATTGAATAGGAACCATAGACGAGAGCCAGGCCGGCCGAACCTCCCCCCGGCACCCCGCGCACCCCCGCCAGCGGTCGTCGCGGCGACTAACGGCAATCCCCGCCGACTGGCAAGCATCTGGCTAGCGTCCGACCGATAAGCCAGATTCCGTACACCCGCACCGCAAAC
>CAYZXK010000052.1:0-2447 GCA_964482395.1 uncultured Planctomycetales bacterium
CTCCGGTAGCGACCCGATCGGCCGTTGCCCGGCTTTACCTCGGTGCTCGGGGCGCCGACCGCCGGGCCTGGCCGCCCGGAGGGAGCCGGGAACGCATGACAGGAAATAACGGCCAAGGCAGCGTCCCCAGCCCCACCACCTTGCGGGAGTGGATCCCGCTGATCTATGACCGGGCCTGCGACCGGGCTCACCGCCTGCTGAGCAAGTGGTCGGGGATCAACCGGCCGGGGACGATGTCGCTGGTCCATGAGGCATTTCGGCGACTTTCGGAGTGCGGAGTGGAACGCTGCGAGTCGCGGGCTCACGCTCTGGCGCTGGTGGGGCAGCGGATGCGCCGGGAGCTCTGCGACCAGGCCCGCAGGATCGACGCCCAGAAACGAGGCGGTCGCGGGCACGACGGCAGCCACCGCCCGGTTTTCCATCAGGAACTTCTTTCGGACGAGCTGGCCGCCAAACAGGGCTGGGACTGCTCGGACTTTGTGGCCCTGAGCGAGGCTTTGGACCGCTTGCAGAGCATCGGTCCGCGGCTGGCCCGAGTGGTGGAGCTGGTGTTTCTGCTGGGGCTGACCTTCCAGGAGGCCGCCGACGAACTGGGTATTTCCCGGGCCAGCGTGTGCAACGACTGGCAGTTGGCGAAAGCCTGGCTGTACAACGAGCTGCGCGGCCCCCCAACCCGGGCCCGGGCGGTGCCACGATGAGCCCGGAAGATTTCCAAATCGTGGAGCGCGTCTTCCACGAAGCCCTCAAGCTGGAGCCCGACCAGCGCAGCGCGTTCGTGGCCGCCCAGATCCCCAATGATCCGGCCTTGCGGCAGGAGGTGGAGGACCTGCTGGTGGCGGCCGAGCGGGCCTCGGGATTCTTGGAGACCTCGCTGCTGGATGGACCGGCCGAGCCGTCGGCCCGCGGCGATTCGCTGGTCGGCCGCAGGATCGGACGCTATGAGCTGATCCGCGAGCTGGGGCGGGGCGGAATGGGGACCGTGTATGAAGCTCAGCAGACCTTTCCGCCCCGACGGGTCGCGGTGAAGGTGATGCATGGCGGGGCAGGCGGGGACGGGGGCTACTGGCCCGGACGCGAGGCCCGGATCCTCAGCCGCCTCAACCACCCCTTCGTGGCCAGCATATACGATGCCGACCGCACCGAGGACGGCCTCTCCTACTTCGTGATGGAGCTGATCGCGGGGGAACGGCTGGACGAGTACGTCCGCAAGCACAATCTGTCGCTGCGGGAGCGTTTGAAGCTGTTTTGCAAGATCTGCGAGGCCATCCAGCACGCCCACATGAACTTCGTCATCCACCTGGACCTGAAGCCTTCCAACATCCTGGTCCTGCCGCCCAGCGACCCGAGTTGTCAGGATCCTCAGATCAAAGTGGTGGACTTCGGGGTTGCCGCGGTCACCGGAGGAGATACCACCCGCATCTGTGCCACGCCCGGCATGGGCGGGACTTTGGCCTATATGAGCCCGGAGCAGCGGCGCGGCGAACGGGAGCGGCTGGACGTGCGCAGCGACGTATACTCGCTGGGGGTGATACTTTTCCAGTTGCTGACGCGTCAGTTGCCTTACCCGGTCCAGGGGGTCCCTTACCACGAGGCGTGGCGGATTCTGGCCGACCAGCCGCCCCGCCGGCCGCGCAGCATCGAACCCAGCCTGCCGGCCGACCTGGAAACCATCATCCGGACCGCGATGGCCGAGGAGCCGGAACGTCGGTACCAGGGGGTGGCCGAACTGGCCGGCGATGTGCGACGTTTCCTGGCCGACCTGCCCATCACCGCTCGCGGGCCCAGCAAACTCTACGAATGGAGCAAGTTCGCCAAGCGCAACAAGGGACTGGTGGCGACCTTGGCGGCCATCCTGCTGGGGCTGGTCACCACCATCGTCGGCACCTACGCCGGGCTGGTTCGAGCCCGGCAAGCCGAGGAACAGGCCCGAGGCGAGGCCCAGGCCCGCAAGCGACTCACTGAGATCTTCGTGGGCGATCCGTCGGGCACCGCCGACTCGCCGGCCCTGCGCCGGACTCCGTTGGGAGTGTTGCGCAGCTCGGCTCAGCAACTGCTGGTCCAGGGTCGGGTCGAGGAGGCCGAGGCGGAGTTCCGCCAGTTGGTGAGGGTGGCGAAGGCCATCCTGCCGCCCGGCAACTGGTACGTGGCTGAACTCCAGGGCGAGCACGGGGAATGTCTGCTGCGACTACGCCGGTACGCACAGGCCGAGATCCCCCTGTTGGCCAGCTATGAGGTCCTGAAAACAGTCCGGGGCCAGCAGCATGCCTACACGATCGAGGCCGTGGAGCGACTGATCCGGCTGTACGACGGATGGGGCAAGCCCGAAGAAGCGGCCCGGTGGCGAGCCATGTTCTCGGACCTCCGGCAGGAGGCCGCCGGGGGCTGAGGCTGGTGGTGGTGGGCAGCCGGACGCCGGCCGCAGGGGAATGCACGCCTTCGACGGGCGG
>CAYZXK010000053.1:0-2320 GCA_964482395.1 uncultured Planctomycetales bacterium
GGCCAGGCAAGCCAGAACCTGGTCCACAACCGAGTACATCCGCCGCAGGCCGGTGGAAGTCCGGGCTGCGATATGCGGCGTCAGAATGCAACGTGGGCAGGTGAACAACGGGTGGCTGGCCGGGAGCGGTTCTGGCTCCACCACATCCAATCCCGCCCCTGCCAGTCGACCATCGCCCAGGGCACCCGCCAGGGCTTCGGTATCCACCACTGCCCCGCGAGCCGTGTTTATCAGGTAGGCTGTCGGCCGAAACCGGGACAGCACGTCCCCATCAATCAGTCTGCGGGTCAGGTCGGTCAGCGGAACATGCAATGTAACAATGTCGCACTCGGCCCAGATGGTCGCCTTGTCCACCGCCCGAGCCGGAAATCCGAATGGGCCAACCTCGCGGATGTCGTTGTACAGTACCCGAGCCCCGAAACCGGCGGCGCAGATTCGCCCGACCCGCGAGCCGATCCGCCCCATCCCGACGATTCCGACTGTCAGCTCACGAAGCTCGCGTCCGTGGGGACCGGCTCGGGCGGACTCGAACCCGCCTTGACGGTAAAGCTCCGCCAGTCGCGGGACCGGCCGCAACAATAGCAACATCAGTCCGATGGCCAGTTCCGCGACCGCGTCGGTCGCTGCGGCTGGGGTGTTCACAACCCGGATGTTCAGCTCGGCGGCAGCCGTCAGGTCCACGTTGTCCAGTCCCACCCCGGCAATACCGACCACCCGCAGCCGGTGACCGGCCTCCAGCACCCTTCGACTGACCGAAGTGTGTGTGCCGGCCACCAGGGCGTCGCAGTCCGCAACCAGCCGGCAAAGCGTCTCTTCGTCGTCGCGGGGACTTCGGACGATGCGCGCCGCCCTGGCCAGCCGGGCCTCAGCGTCAACGTCCAGAGGGCGAGCCAGAAGGACTCTATGCATCGCTGTCCCGTATGGCCGGATCCCGGCGCAGTTGCCCGCAGGCGGCGCAGATGTCCCGGCCCCGAGAGGTCCGCAAATGCGCGTTCAACCCTCGGGCGCGCAAAATGCGCTGGAAGCCGTACGCGGCACGCGCGGTCGGACGCCTGAACGGCAGACCCGGCACCGGATTGTAGCGAATGAGGTTGACATTGCAGCGTAGTTTCCGGGCCAGGCCCGCGAGCTGAGCGGCGTGCCGCGGTTCCATATTCACCCCTTCCAACAACACGTATTCCAGGGTGATCTCACGGCCGGTCCGCTCGAAATAATAGCGGCAGGCGTCGACCACCTCGATCAGCGGGCTCCGCGCCCACGGCACCAGGGCTTGCCGAAGCTGCTGGTCGGCCGCGTGCAGCGACCAGGCCAGATTAAGCTGCAATCCCTCCTCAGCCAGCCGCCGTATCTGCTCCGGCAAACCGACCGTGCTGAGCGTTATCCGACGGGCGCCCAGGCCCATCCCCCATGGAGCGTTGAGCACGCGAATGGCCGATATTACCGCGTCGTAATTGGCCAGCGGCTCGCCAATCCCCATGAAGACGATATTGGTCAGTCCGGCCTGATGGTTCTGCCCGGCCTCCGCCATTCGGCGGTGAATCAAACGGCCTATCCATAGAGCCTGTTCGACAATTTCACCTGCGGTCAGGTTCCGCTCCAGGCCGTCCAGCCCGCTGGCACAAAACCGACAGCCGACCGGACACCCGACCTGACAGGAGACGCAGGCTGTGTGCCGATCACCCTCCGGGATCCAGACCGCCTCGGTCGAGGTCCCATCCGGCCAGCCCAGCAGCAATTTGACCGTGCCATCCGCGGATACCGACTCGCGGACGATCTGTGACCGGTATAAATCCGCTTGCTCTGCCAGCCAGGCTCGCAGGGCCTTGGGCAGGTTGCTCATCAGCTCGAAGCGGTCGACCAGTTTTGAATAAACCCAATCCAGAATCTGCTCTGCCCGATAACGCTCCTGGCCCGCCTCGACCAGCCATCGCTGCAATGCGGCCAGGTTCTGGCCGGGAACGTGGATGCGCGTCCCCGGGGGACGTGGGCCGGTCGGAGAGTCGTTAGCCGGTCTCATGTGGCGAGCGGTCCAGAGCCGGTCTCACGCGGCCGCACGCCGGGAACGAAACCCGGACCGGGGCCGGCGAGCCTTTCAGACTATTCTACTTGGTCGCCAGCCGAGGTGCGGTCGGCCGAGACCGGGTGGAAAAAGGGGCGCCCGATGGCCGGTGTCGCACAGCCGGGGTAACGTCAATTCCCGTGTGTAATTGTTGCGGGTTAAGAAGGGCATTTCAGGCCACACCGCGGACCTCCCGGAATTCTTTGCAGACCCGCGTGGCGTACTTGGCGTTGTAGTACGCCACCAGACCGTACACGATCC
>CAYZXK010000054.1:0-23233 GCA_964482395.1 uncultured Planctomycetales bacterium
GATCATCGCCCGATTGGACGTGCGGCCGCGGCAGGTCCTGATCGAAGCGGTCATCCTGCGAGCCCGACTGGACGAGACCAACTCGCTGGGAATCGACTTCAATGCCCTGGGCGGGATCGACTTCCGTTCGGTCGCGGCCACCAGTGTGGGTGGGGTCAATCTCACCGCCGGCAACGTCCCGGCCCGCAAATTCGACACCAGCTTCGCCGCCGTCCAGACCGACCTGGCGGGCGTGGTGCCGGAGGGCGGCCTGAGCTTCGGTCTGATAACCAATAACGTGGCCGCCTTCATCCGCGCCCTGGAAGAAATCGTCGACCTGACCATCGTCGCCAACCCTAAGGTCCTGGCCGTCAACGAGCAGCCCGGACGGGTGATCGTCGGGCGCGAGGACGGGTATCTCACCACCACCGTCACCGAGACCGCCACGATCCAGACTGTCGACTTCATCCAGACCGGCACGCAGATCCTCTTCCGGCCCTTCATCGGTAACGACGGTTACGTCCGCATGGACATCCACCCCGAGGACAGCAGCGGCGGCCTGACGCCCGATAACCTGCCGTACAAGGATACCACCGAGGTCACCACCAACGTGATGGTCAAGGACGGCCACACGCTGGTGATCGGCGGCCTGTTCCGCGATGTGATCACCTCGCGGAACAACCAAGTTCCATGGCTGGGAAACATCCCGCTGCTGGGAATCCTGCTACGCGGAAAATCCGATCGCGTGGTCCGGGAAGAGGTGATTGTCCTGCTCACTCCGCACATCATCGAGCCGGAACAGGCCAACGAAGTCTCCCAGGCACTGCTGGCCCAGGTCGAGCAATGGCGGAGCCTGGCCCACCGCGGCCTGATGCCCTGGGGCCGCGAGCGACTGGCCCAAGCCCACTATCATTGGGCACTGGAACACCACCGGGCCGGACGACTGCTCAGCGCGCTGTGGGACCTGGAGCTGGCTTTGTCGCTCAATCCACGCTTCCAGGAAGCCGACGACCTGCGCCAGCGGCTCACGCAGATCGCCACCGCCGAGCCGGACAGCAGCGCCATACATGACCTGGTCCAGCGTCTGATGCAGGAGCTGAACTCGAACCCCGATTGGCCCGGCCTGCCTGGCCAGTCGGCAGAGCAGACCGATCATGACTAATTCCGCCCACGTTCCGGGGGACCGCGGTCGGCCGGGCATTGCCGCCGTCGGGCTGGCGCTGACCCTTGCGGCTCTTGGCGCCTGCCAGTCGGCCTCCCGCGTCTCTCTGCCCCCGACTGACTGGGACCAGACTCGGCTGGCGGCCGCCCTTCAGATGGCCGACCAGCAGATCGCCGCGGGCAAATTCGATCGGGCTCGCCAGACCCTGGCGCCGCTGGAGCGAATCCGCGACCCGCGGCTGGGCCTAGTCCTGGCGCGCATGGACCTGGAGGAAGGCCGGTATGCTTCCGCCCTGGCCCGGTTGGACGCGATCGAGCCGGGCTTTGCAACGTCGACCTCAGCGCACGCCAGCCCCGCCGACCGGGAGGATTCGCCGGCCGCCACTTATCACCGTTTGCGGGGCGTGGCTTTGGAGGGTCTGGGTAGCTGGTCCGGGGCGGCTGCGGAATACCAGGCCGCTTATCGGGTTGACCCGACCGCTGAGCTGCTCGTCGCCGCCGTGGAGAACCTGATACTGGACGAACAAGTGGAGGTGGCGGCCGCCCTTCTGGAGCGAGAAAGAAAGAACTTCCCGGGCCAGCCCGGGTTGTCCCTCCTGGCAGCCGAGCTGCATGGCCGGCGAGGAAACTGGGAACTAGCCATTCGCGAGCTGGAGACCGCTCAACTGGTCCAGCCGGAATCGGATCAGATTCGTCGCCGCCTGGCGGATGCTTACCTGGCCGCCGGTTGGTATCAGCAGGCGGCTCCTTTGTGGCGCCAAGTGATCGAGAACAGCCGCGGCGAGCACGAGCGGTTCACCGCCCGTCGTCGCCTGGCCACCTGTTTGTTGCTGGCCGGGCAGTTCGACCAGGCTCGCGAGCTGTACGATGCTCTTCTGCGCAGTCGGACAGATGACGCCGTGGCGAGCCTGGGATACGCGGTCGCCAACCTGGCCGCCGGGCAGTTTCCAGAGGCCCTTCAGGCGACGCTTGGGTTATTGGATCGCCACGAGGACAACCCCGATGCTCGAATGATCGCCGGCATCTGCTATTATCGGCTCAACCAGCCGGAGCGGGCGGTCCAAATGCTGTCTGGCCTGGAGCTGCGCGATCGAGCCAGCCGACTGGAGCCGGCACCCAGCACTGATTGACTCAAACGGAGCGAAGGTCGCACCAAGGCTGGTAGGCCATCCGCGCCCAAGCGGGGCGGGTCGAGGCAGTCGCTTGCCCTGCGTTTTTCGACTTGGTCGTTTGGCTTAGTGTCCAGATTCCGGCGCAGCCAGCCGGCACGCAGCAGCGTTTAGCTGGCCTGGAAGGCGACCGCTGGTCGGGGTGGCCGGTTGGCAGGGTTGCCGGCAGCTCTTGCGACCATTTTTTCGGGCCCGAACAACGCGGTAGTGAATAGACGCGCTCCCGCGAGCGATAAATGACCATGAGCGGGCTTCCCACGGCCAAACCCCCGCTGCGTGCGGTGTGAGCCAGGAGGTCAGATGACGACCCATGTCGCCCATCGTCGCCAGTACCAGCGACGGTCTGTTGACATTCGCGGCCAGGTCGTGATCGGGGAGGGTCAGGCCCGGCAAGTCTCGCCGCTGAGCGGGCTGTCCATTCCGGCACACATCAAAAACATCAGTGCCGGCGGAGCCCTGGTCATTCTGCCCGTTTTTCTGCCGCGTGCGGCCCAGGTCGAGCTGGAGATCCCGCCGGGGGGCGAGATCCCGGCCGGCCGCCTGCGAGCCCGAGTGACGAAGGTGCAGATGGTCGATCGCGAGCCGCGGTACGGCATCGGATTGAGCTTTGACGACTCCGACTGCCCCACCGTTCGCTTTCTACGCACTTGGGCGCAGCAGGAGACCGAAGCATGACCGTCCCGCCGCTGCGCTCAGTAGAGTCGGACTTGCAGGGCCGACCTCAGGCAGCAGACCAGCCGGCCGCCCTGGCCGACGGCAGGGCTCAGCGTCCGTCGGCAAACCGGCCCGACTCGCCGATTCGGCCAGAGTCCACGCCGGCGGGCCGCCCGGCGAACCTGCCGGAGTGGCTGCACTTGCTGGCCGACGCTGGGCTGGTCGCGGGAGAGGTCCTGGCGACCGCCATGCGCGAAGCTGGTAACGACCCGCAACGGGCCGGGGAGTGGCTGGTCGAGCATGGCTGCGTGCCGCGCCGGGAACTGACCATCCTCCAGGCCGAGGCCTTCGGCTTGCCGTTCGTCGAACCCGGCGACTTCCGCATCAACCTTGACAACCGCTCGGTCATCCCCGAGGACCTGGCTCGGTCGCGGGGTGTTTTCCCGCTTTTCGTGACTGACCGGATCATCACGCTGGCGGTGGCCTGGCCGCTGGACCTGGCGGTGCTGGACCAGATTCGGTTGCACACCGGCTACGAGGCCGATCAATGCCTGGTCAGCCCGCGTGAGCTGCAAAACCTGCTGGATTGGGCGTACGGCAGCTTCGAGGGCCCGGCCGGCGGCAAACAGGCCGAACTCATCGCCTGGGAAGAAATCCTCAAGGACGTCGCCGATGCGCCGGCCGTCAAGCTGGTGAACGTGCTCCTGGACCAGGCCGCCGGATGCAAGGCCAGCGACGTGCATATCGACGCGGAAGACCAGAGCCTGCGGGTCCGCTTCCGGATCGATGGCCTGCTCCGCGAGGTTCCGGCCCCGCCCAAAGAGCTTCTGCCGGCAATCGTCTCGCGGATCAAGGTCCTGGCCCACATGGACATCGCGGAGACCCGTCGGCCGCAGGACGGGCACTTCAAGCTCGCCGTCGAGGGACAGGAACTGGACATCCGGGTTTCGACCTTGCCGTCCACTAACGGCGAGGCGGTCGTACTGCGTCTGCTGCATGGAGCCGGCCGCCTGCTGACCCTGGAAGAACTCGGTATGGACCCGCGGACCCAAGAGACCTTCGACCGGCTCATCCGCCTGCCGCACGGGATGCTGCTGGTGACCGGCCCGACCGGCAGCGGCAAGACCACCACCCTGTACTCCGCGCTGGCCCGGGTCGACCGCCTCCGCCAGAGCATCATCACCCTGGAGGACCCGGTCGAAATCCGGCTGCCGCAGATCCGTCAGGTCTCGGTCAACCCCAAGGCCGGACTGACCTTCAGCAGCGGGCTGCGCGCCATTCTGCGGCAGGACCCGGACGTGATCATGGTGGGCGAGATCCGCGACCGCGAGACGGCCGAGATCGGGCTGCAAGCCGCCCTCACCGGCCACCTGGTCCTCAGCACGCTCCATACCAACAGTGCGGTGGCTGCTCCGATCCGCCTGCTGGACATGGGCATTCCCGACTTCCTGGTGACCGCAGCCCTGACGGGGGTGCTGGGCCAGCGCCTGTGCAGGCGGATATGTCCGCACTGCGCCCGGCCGGCCAAAAACCCCCAAGCCGTCCTGACCCTGCTGGGGCCGGCCCGGGCCGAGACGTTGAGGGACGTACCCCTTATGGAGGGCGCCGGCTGCAAACGATGCGGAAACACCGGCTACGAAGGCCGGGTGGGCATCTTCGAACTGCTCGTAATCACTGACGAGATGCGACGCTGCATCATGGCTCGCAAGGATGAGCGAGCCCTGGCCGCCCTGGCCCGCCGGGCCGGAGTGCGCTTCATGCGAGAAGATGGGCTGGCCAAGGTGCGGGCCGGCCTCACCACGGTGCAAGAACTGCTCCGCGTAGGCGGCCAGATTGATATGGGCGACGATGATCGGCAAGCCGGAACTCAGGCCGTCGGCCGGGCGGGACGCGTGCTCACCGCCGGTCCCGGCTCGCCGCTTGAGGCCGACGGCCGAGCCACAAGTGGTTTCGACGTCCAGACTTACCAGCGGCTGCTGGCCGAGTGGTTACGCCCCCACAAGCGAACCAGAAGCTGCCCGGCTGAGGGGTTCACCGGCGGCGGGTCGAGCAGGCCTGGCGGTGGGCAGCTTCAAGAAGTGGCCGGCTGGATCGGCGAACCGGGGACCGCGGCTGATCCGCGCCGCCGGGAGGATTAGCCCATGCCGAGCTTTATCTACCAGGCCGCGGATTCGACCGGACGGGTTCTGGAAGGGGTGCTGGAGGGACCCTCGGAGGCGGACGTAGTAAGCGCCCTGGAGCAGCGGGCACTTACGCCCCTCAAGCTCCGGCCGGCCAAGGGTGGTCGGGCCGTGGCGCAGGCCGTCGGACCGACCAAGATTCGGCTGCGCCTGGGGGAACTGCTGGACTTCTCCCGCCAGCTCAAGGTGATGCTGGCCAGCGGGATCACCATATTGTCGACTCTGGCGATATTGCGGCAGCGGGCCAAGGGCGGATATCGACGTCTGCTGGATCGGGTGGCGGCTGACATTCAGCGTGGCAGCACTCTTTCAGAGGCCCTGGCGGCTCACCCGCGGACTTTCGATCCGTTCTACGTCGGCACGATCCGGGCCGGGGAGGCCGCGGGCGTGCATACCGAAGCTCTCGAGCAGCTCATCGCCTACTACGAGCGCCGGGCGGCCCTGCGCCGGGAAGTCACCAGCGCGCTGATGTACCCGGCCATCGTGGTGCTGACCCTGATCGCCGCCTGCATCGTGCTTCTAACCTGGGTCGTGCCTCAGTTTCAGATGATCTTCGCGTCCAGCAACGCGGTTTTGCCCCTGCCGACCCGGGTGTTGCTGGCGGTCAGCGGTTTTGTCAAAGGTCATGGGTGGGAGCTTCTCGGCGGATTGATCGTGCTGGTGGTGATCGGATGGCTGATTCACCCTCTGCCGCGGGTGCGGGCGATATTCGGCCATCTCCTGGCGCGACTTCCCCTGATCGGGCAGATTTTCCGCATCGCCGCCGTAGTGCAGTTCTCGCGGATGATCGGCCTGTTGGAACGGGCCGGCCTGCCGATGCTCGAGACCCTGAGAATCGTGGCCGAGATGCTGATGCCCGGGCCGATCAAGGAGCTGACTGTGGCGGCCACCCGCAAGGTCACCGCCGGCAGTTCCCTGGCCGACGCCTTCACCGGCGCCCGCGTCCTGCCCGACCTGGTCGAGCAGATGATCGCCGTCGGCGAGCACAGCGGCCGAATCGACGAAACCCTCAAGGCGGCTGCGGAGCACTATGAGGAAGAGATTCGCGTCCGAATCCGGCGGTTGACCACCGCCCTGGAGCCGCTGCTGACGCTGCTGATCAGCGGACTGGTTCTGGGGGTAGCCTTGGCGATCTTCCTGCCGATGTGGCAGACCAACTCGATGCTGCTCAAACACTAGCCGGAGCCCGACCCCATGTATCTGGAACACTGGTCGTTGAAGCGTCCGCCGTTCGAGGCCCAGCCCGACTCCCGATTCCTCTTCCTCACCGAGCAGCACGAGCAGGCGCTGGCGGCCATCAGCTATGCAGCCTGTGAGGGCGGGGAGCCAGTCTTGCTGCGCGGGGCGGCCGGATGCGGCAAGACCCTTCTGCTGCGCGCCCTCCGACGCCAACTGCCTCGGGAGCAATACCGGGTGGTCTTCGTCCCCGAGGTGGCTTGTTCCCAGGTCGGACTGCTCAGACGAATCGTTTATCACCTGGCCGGGAAGGTGGTCAGCGATGCGGCGGCGGCAATGGACCAGATGATGCAGCAGGCGCGCCAGGCCGACCAGCAGGGGCAGGCGATGGTCCTGATGCTCGATGACTGGCCGGCGGAAGCCGATAAGAACATGCTGGCCGAGTTGCGCTGGCTGCTGAACCTGGACCTGGAAGGCCGTCGACTCGGCGTGCTGCTCAGTGGGACCGAAGTGCAGCCGGACCAGCATTGGCCGGGCTGGCTGCTGCAACGTCTGTTCACCACTGCCGCGCTGGGGCCCCTGATGGCTGAGCAGGTACCGGCCTACCTGGAGCACCGTCTGCGGGTGGCCGCGGAGCTGCCGCCGGAGGCCGGGTCGCCTTCGGCCCGGGCGTTTACGCCGGCGGCCGCCGAGCTGATCGCCGAATGGTCAGGTGGCATCCCGCGACTCATCAACCGCGTGGCCCATCTGGCCTTGCAGGTGGCCTACCTGGACTTGGCTGCGCATGTGGAGCCGGACGCGGTGCGACGGGCAATCGAGCGCCTGTCGCCGTTGTGCGTGGAGCACTCTCGTGCTTGACAAGCGCAACCCCCAGCGCCGGACCTCCGAGTCCGGCGTCCGCCGAGCTGCTGGGAATCGCATCGTGGCTGACCGTCGAGCACTAACCCTGGTCGAGCTGGTCCTGGTGCTGACCCTGACGCTGATCCTATCAGCGGCCGCGATCGGCGGGCTGCGCGGCGTGCAAACCTGGCGGGCGGCGGCGGCTGTCCGCCGAATCCAGGCCGACCTCCAGTACGCTCGGAGCCTGGCCATGCTTTCAACCCGGCGAACCCTGTGCGTGTTCGAACCGGGCAACGTCAGCTACCAGCTTCAGCAGGAGCCCAGCCCGGCGAGCGGCAACATCGCCGGCCAGACCATCATCCACCCCGTCACCGACCAGCCCTGGCAGGTGGTACTTTCCGACCTGGCCAGCAACCTGACCGTGAGCATCTCGCCCGCTCAAAACCCGGCCAGCTTCGGGTTCGATACTTCCGGGGCGCTGGTCAACGCCGCCGGCTCGGTGCTGGCCGGCGACGTAGTGATGTCTTTCAACACCGGGGCCACGATCCGGCTGCACGCCGGATCGGGCCTGTGCGAGGTGACCTGGCCATGACCGGTTGGAAGCCCTTAATCCCGCGGCCCGGGGCCCATCGCCCCGGACTGTCGCTCATCGAGGTCGTAGTCGCGATCGTCATCCTCGGGCTGGCGGTGCCGCCACTGCTGATCTCCATCGCGGCCGGCGTTCAGCAGCAACAGCTCGGCCTGATCCAGCAGAACCTGGCCAACTTAGCCTCCGAGCGGATGTGGCAGGTGTTCACCGATCACGCCGACCCGACCCGCGGCTACGATGCGATCGTGCCGGCCGCCTACCCCGACGAATCGGCGCCGCATGGCCTGACCGGCTACACACGTCGGACCGAGATCCGCGAGGTCAACCCCAGTGATTATCTGACGCCGCTGAGCGGTTCGGGCGTCAAGCGTTTCAGGATCATCGTCAGCGGACCGCAGAACCAGTCGCTGACCGTCGAGTCGTTCGTCACGAACATTCCCGGAGCCGGCTAGCGGCGGCGATGTGAACAGGCAACATCAGTGAGCGCTTCCCTGACAGAAATGGTCATCGCGATCGCCGTCGCGGGAATCATCTTCGCCTCGGCCATCATTCCGACCACCCAGATCATGACCGCCTATCAGGAAGCCGAGCTGGACCTGCGGAACATGACCACCCAATGCCTGGCCGCGGTCCGCATCGAACAACTGGTGGGCAGCATCTGGCGCGATCCCAACGCGCCGCCTGGCGGGCTGCCTCTGCAAGCCGCTGCGGCCGACCGGCTGCAAGTCGGCAGTTGGGAGCTGCGCTGCAACCAGGGCAGCATCGAGCAACGGCATTCCGGCGGCACCTGGACGCCGGTCGCCGGCCCGGTGCAATCATTCGGCCTTCAGTACCTGCTGGCCGACGGAAGCTGGACCGGCACACCCCCCGCCGATCAACTGAGCCGGATCGTGGCGATCCGGTTCGCCTGGGTCGATCCGGCCAGCGGAACGCCCTATGGGGGGCAGGTAGTGGCCCCCGACCACGCTTTCTCGGCCGGGCTGATCCAACTGTCGCCGCCGATCACCACTATCCCGTATCGACGAGCAGACTATGAACGTGAGATTTCACTCCCACTGGGGTCTTGGCCATGAGACATCCGCTTACCAAAGCACGACGCACGGCCGCGGCCCTAGTCTCCGCGGTCGCCATTCTGCTGGTGACCTCCGCCTTCGCCGCCCTGGTGCTGAGCGTCCACGCTGCCCAGGTCTCCAGCGCTGAGGCGGCCATATCGCGGCTGCGGGCGGAAGCGGCCGCCCTGGCCGCCACCCACCTGACGCTGTGGAACCTGACCCAGGATGAGGCCCGGAAAAATGACCTGGCCCGCGTCATCCACCAGGGCGATACCTCGTTCGAGGCCAGCCCGCTTTTCAAAGTGGATGGCGACCTGGCCGGAGCAACCTTCCACGTCGACCTGTGGCCCGGGCAGAATTGCGTGCGGCTGAAGGTGACGGGCCAGTCCGCCGGCGTCCACTTCCAGCGCTGGGCCCAGATGCCTGCGCAACTGAATCCGGGGACCGAACTGCTGGCCGGCGGCAACTTCGAAGATCGCGCCAAAATCTATGACTTGCCCATCTGGCTGGGTGTACCCAGCGTCGGCCAATGGCTGGCCGGGTGGGGCATCACCTGCATTGACAACCCCCGACAGTCCTGGGTACTGGGCTGCTGGAACATCACCCGCGACGGAAATAACCACTTCGCCGAAGAATTGCAAGCCTCTGCCATCCTGGCTCAGTACGCATCCGGCCGCGGTGTTAAGGGCACGCTACGCCTGGAGTTCGACTATCTGCGGGCCGACGGCGACCTCTCAGTCAGCGTGCGCGGCGTGAAGACGCTGCCGGGTCTGGCCCTGCTGCTGCCCGGCCTGCCCGGCTACGACCAATGGGCTGACGCGGGCGTCGTGCTTTACGACAGCGGCAATCTGCCACTCACTGCTTCCTGGAAGCACTTATCGATCGACGTCCCGGCCGGCGAAGGATACGCCTATTACGTGGTCCAGTTCACCGCCCAAGCTGGGTTCGGGATACCGGCCAGTCCGCGACGAGCGGTAGATAATGTAAGCCTGAAGGGTAGTCGCTGAGCCGGCGCCCCGCCGGCGACAACCGGCGGGGGCAGGCCAGCCGTGAGCCTCCCTTGGGTGAGATTCGCCCTAGCGCGCTTTTCACTCGGACCGTCCGTTGCAAACACTCGACGCCGCGATCGCCACGCGGATGCCGGGCCTGCGTCTGTTTTATGCGGACGCTCCGGCCGGCACTAACATTTCACATGCATTTGGACGATGAAGCCTTGGACTAGGGGTGGGTGGTCCGGAACCAGGACCGATTCGCGAAAATGATCACGATTGGCGGTCGAAGCGACTGGGTGGCCTTGGTATGCGACGCCGGCAGTGTCACGGCCCTGGCCGTGCGCGGTACCGGGGACGCGTCCACCCTGGCCGACCACACCTTTCTCGACTTCGATCTGGTCGAGCTGCAAAGACGCGGTCGGATTGAGACTTTAGAACAGTGGGTCGCTGAGCACGGGCTGACCGGAGCGGAGGCCCACATATGTTTCGCCGGTTCGGGGACCGTGGTTCAGAAGCTGCAACTGCCGCCTCTGAGTGCCAGGAACCGGGCCCGGGCAGTACGCACCCGAATCTGCAATTACCTGGCCACCCGCAGTCCGGTAATCGACATCCGGCTGGAGGGCCCGGCCGGCCGACAATCGAGCGTGCAGTTACTGGCTGCCGGAGTGGAGGTCACGCTGAGCCGCGGAGTCCACTCCGCCGCCCGTCGGGCCGGCTTGCGGGTGGTCCGGATGACCGCTCTGGCCGACGCGATCCCCGCCCCTTCGCCGGATGGCCAAGCCGTACAACTCCTGATTGGCGAGCGCACCACCACGATCCAGCTCTTCAACTCGGGGCGGTTGCTTTCCTGCCGGGATGTGCTGCTCGGCCGGCGGGATTTCGTCTCCGCCTATGAGCGGCCGATCCTGACTGCCGACGGGCCGGTCACTTTCACGGCCCAGCAGGCCGAAGAGCTGACCCGGGAGGTCGGCATTCCGGTCGGGCGCGAGGATGAAATCCGTCCGGGAGTCCCCGCCGTCCAGTTGTGGCCGACGCTTACCCCGGTCCTTCAGCGGCTCCGCCGCGAGGTCGAGCAAAGCCTAGCGCACAGCCAGTTACAGAGCACCCAGCCGGTCGGCATCCGCGTGCTGGGTGCGCCATTTGTGCCGGGCCTGACCGAATTCCTGGCCGATGAGCTACAACTCCGACCCTGCTCGCTTCCTGACGCGACCGCGGAAGCCGCGTATCTCAGCGCCTTTTACGGCTGCGGACGCGACCGCCTGGACCTGCGCCCGCCGGAGCAGCGGCTGATCGCTCGGCTGACTCGCCCAGCGATGACGGCGGGCATATGCGCGTTGCTGGTGATTTTCGCCAACTCGGCCACCCCGCGCGAGGCCGGGGCCAGGGTCAGCCAGTTGCGTCCGCTGGTCGCCTCCGTGCGATCCCAATTGGAGCAGGCTCGTCGTCAGCGAACGGAAGCACAGGCAATTTGCGATGAACTGACGGCTCGCTGTAACCGGCATGTTCGGCTCGCTCAGGCGCTGCCGCCCCGGGTTCCGGTGGCTGAGCTGCTGAAAGTGCTGTTCGAGTCGGTGCCGCCGGGCGTGGAGCTGATCGACGTGCAGATCGACGGCCAGTCGCGGCCGGCCAAGGTTGGCCTGCGGGCCAGCTATCAGGGGGAGCCGGCCGCCAGCGTGATGGCGGCCCGCTGGGCTCGCGGACTGTCGGACTCCGAATGGTTCGCCAACGCCCGGGTGCTGGCGGTCAGCGGCAGCGGCCGGGACTCGGCGGCCCTGGTCGAAATCGAGGCTCAGCACGAATGAGGATCCAATCCGTGCGTCACTGGCTGACACCTCGTTGCATTCTGGTCGGGCTGCTGCTGGTAGTCGCGCCCGGTGCGGCCCTGGCACACCTGCTGGTCAATTGGCTGCCCGGCAAGGTGGTCCTTATGCAACTGGACGGTCAGATCGCGCGCGACACCGCCCAGCTTCAGGCCCTCAGCGAAGAAAACGACCGGCTGCTAAGCCAGGTCGCCAAGCTACGCCAGACCAGCGCGGCTCTGGAGGAGTCGGCGCGGGCGATGTGCCTGCCCGCGCGCGACCGGGATGGCGTTTTCGAGCAGCTTGCCGGCGCTTTACGAGTGGACGGGGTGGCGATCGAGCAACTGACCCTGGGCGAGCCTGGGCTATATGCGGCGGTCAGTCGATCGGACCTGCTGGCCTGCGAGCTGGTCACCATCCAGTGCACCGGGCCTTATGCCGGGCTGGCAGCCTGCCTGGACCGACTGAGCAGCCTGGCCCTGCCCCTGCGGGTGACCCAATTGGCCTGGGGGCACGCCGCTGGCAGCTTGAGCCTCCTGCTGCTGGTCCAGGTGCCGTTTGTCCCTGACCCGAACCTGGCCGCAGTGCTGGCCGATCGCGCCAAACTTGACCCGGAACCGGAGCATGAATCCTAGCTTTTATCGCAGGCTGATTTTGGGCGCGCTGATAGCCGGAGCGGCCGGCTGGCTGCTTCTGCCGCGCCAGTTCCGACAAACGCCGTCCGCAGCCCGCGCGGCCGGCCCGGCACCCGCGTGCGAGGGACAGGCCCAGTCCTTCGAGCCGACCCTGGAGCGGCCCGAGCCGCTCCGCCCGAAGCCGATGGGCGTCGAAACCATCGGCGTCGCAGCGACCGATCCCCGTCCCGGCCGCAACGGCCCGGCCGTCGCGGGCGCAGCCGGGCTCGGCGGCTCCGACCGGGACTGGCCCCGGGATCCATTTTTCCGCTTCAGCGCGCCCCAACCGGCTGGGTCGGAGAGGGGCGGCGACTCCACGACTGCGGCACCGCCCCTGTCGCGCTACTGCCTTCGTGCAATTCTCACCGGCAACTCGCCCCGGGCGCTGATCAACCAGCAAATCGTGGCCGTCGGCGACCAGTTGCCGGACGGATCAACGGTCACCGCCATCGACCAGGACTGTGTCAAGTTATCGGGTCCCCGGGGGCCATGGGAACTCAAGCTGCCGGAGTAACGCAGACTGCTTTTCAGAAGGTGAACTCATGAACTACAAGCACACGCACCGGGCTTTCACACTCGTCGAACTGATCATGGTGATTGTGATCATCGGGCTCCTGGCCGCGGTGGTCATCCCCCGCTATGGCGATATCAAGACCGAGGCTCAGGACGCGGCCGAGAAGGCCGCGGTAGCCGCAGTCCGCAGCGGGATCAAGCTGGCTCACATGACCAATTTGGCCAAGGGCTCGGACACCTGGCCGGCCACACTCGACAGCGCCACTGCCGGTCAAGCCAGCGACAAGAACCCGCTGTTCACCAACGTGATCGAGGACGGCGTGACCGACTCCAACTGGGAGAAGGTGAACGACACGACCTATAGGTACGCCCCGACCAGCAACCAATACGTCTACGACAAGAGCAAGGGCACCTTCAATAAGAAGTAGCTGACCTGCCAGGTAATCACCGGTCGCTGGCTTGCGGCTTGAGTGTCCAAACTCACCCTCGGCTCCGGCCCGAACTGGGGCCGGAGCCGCGCCGTCCGCCACCGGGAAACCCCGGGGCCACCCCCTCCAACTGCCGGATCGGCATTATCAGCGGTCCGTTGGAAAACTGCTGGAGGGGCTTGAGTCAGCAGCGCCGGACCTCCGGGTCCGGCGTTTTCGGCTCGCTGTTCCGGTGGCGCTGGACTTGGAGGTCCAGCGCCACAGTTTCTCAACGGACTGTCAGGCGTCGCCGGGCAACCGAAGCTGGCCGGTCAGCGCGGACACGTTGGGTAGTCCGCGGGCCGTCACATACTCGGCCAGCCCCTCGGCGATTCTGATCGGGGTGGCGGGATCCACGAACAGCGCCGTGCCCACCGCCACTGCCGAAGCCCCGGCCAGAAAGAACTCGACTGCATCCGCGGTGCTTTGGATGCCGCCCATCCCGATAATCGGGACGCCGGCAGCCCGGGCCACCTCTCGATAGACCCGATAAACGTTGAACAGGGCCAGCGGCTTGATGGCCGGCCCGCTCAATCCGCCGGTCACGTTGGCCAGGACCGGCCTCCAGCTCCGGACGTCGATACTCAGCCCGACATAGGTGTTGATCAGGCTCAGAATCTGGCCCCCCCCGTCGATGGCTCCCCGGGCCAGCTCGGCAATGTCAGTCACATTGGGTGACAGCTTCACGATAAGGCGAGTTCGTCTGATAACAGCGCGAACCGCACTCACCAGCCGCCGCAGCCGCTCCGGCTCCGTACCGAAACTCAGTCCGTCGGCCACATTGGGGCAGGAGACGTTCAGTTCCAGCGCGGCCACGCATTCGCACCCGTCGAGCGTCGCCGCCAGCTCGACGTACTCCTCGATCCGATGCCCGGCGATATTGACCACGACCGCGGTCGGCATGGCGGCCAGGAACGGAATCTTTTCAGCCACAAACCGTCTGAGCCCGACGTTCTCCAGCCCGATTGCGTTGAGCACCCCGGCCCGCACTTCGACCAATCGCGGCGGCGGATTGCCCGGGCGCTCCTCCAGCGTGACGCTCTTGGTCGTGAAGCCGCCCAGCCGACCGTAATCCAACAGGCCTGCGTATTCCGGTCCGTAGCCGCAGGTTCCGGCGGCGGTGAGCACCGGCGTACGCAAAATCAGTCCGGCCAGGTCCGTCACCAGCCGCGGATCCGGCACCGGATCGGGGTTTGCAGGCATGGGGGCAGCATTGCAGCCCCCCGGGTCCCTGTCAACGCTGGCGACCGGTCTAATAACCTGCCCGCCACTTATGGCCGATGGAAAATGCGGGGTGCCCGGCTGCGGTTTGGCGAGCCTGTGAGCCGATCGCTTATAGGACGTATGGATGTCTGCGGTGGACAAACTGTACCGGTGGTTGAGCCAGGATCCCAACCTGGAGGCCGACCGCGTTCTGCTGGCAGCCCTGGAGCAGGCCGAGCCGGAGTATGTCCCGCGGATCGTAGCCGCCCTCCTGTCACGCCAGACTGAGGCCGGCTGGGCCGGTCTGATCGCCAATTACGACCGTCTAGATGATGAGGCCCGCAGTCAGCTTCAGGGTCGGCCGGAGCTGCTGCGGGCGGGGATTGGTCTGGCGTTGCGTGGTCCGGCCGCCCAGACCCGCTGCCACGCGCTGGCTCTTCTGACCGAGCAACCTATGCCATCGCTGGCCACGCTGGTCGCCGATGCCCTGCGTGATCCTTCGGCTGCGGTGCGCGAGTCTGCCGCCCAGGCCCTGCGCGCCGCAGTGGACGGCTGGCTGTCTCTGGTCGAAGACGAGGGGCAGACGGCCCGGTTTGCCGCCCAGCTCGCGGCCGACCGGGCGGCGCTGGTTCGAGGTCTGTCCGAAGCCCTGCGCACCTTCGAGAGCCACCGTCGACCGGACGTGCTAGAGAGTTGCCTGTGGATGGCCAGGGAGCTGGGCGAACCCCTCTGGAAGGCGCTTTCGGCGACCCGCTCGTTGGTGGCTCACATGGTTCGCGAGCATCTGAAGTCCTTGAACCATCCGCGGTTGGCGGGTTTTCTGATCCTGGCGCTGGCCCGTCGGGAGTGGCGGACGTTGGCCGCCACGCTCTTGAACTCCTGGTCTACGCGTCGCCACCTGCTGGCGATTGCCCGGAACTCGGACCTGCTGCGGGACCCGCTGATCCGGCAAAGCGTACGCTGTCTCAAACGGCCGCTGTGGCTGGCGGCCGGCGGCCCGTCACTGGCCAGCCTGCCGCCCCACCTGCGGGCCGCAATTCCCCAGTGGGTCTGCCATCTGGGACTGACTGAGGAAGACCGCCTGCGCTGGCTGGCCTTGTGGCTGAACTCGCCGATGGCGGAGGTGCATCGGGCGGCAGTTTACGCCCTGGCGAGTCTGAACAACCCCGAAACCACCGGCCTGCTGGCTAAGGTGGCGGACCGCCCGGGCCCCATGCAGCAGTTTGCCAAGTGGTACTCAGCCGGCAGACGAAGGATGCTCGGCTCGGGCCGCGTGGGCCTCGAGAACGCCGCTCGCCCAGCTTCATCCAGGACCGGGCCCACGGCGGAGCTGTCAGCATGAGCTTCGGGTTGCCAATGCGCACAGTCCTGGCCGGTTCCGACGACTTCGGGCCGCTCCAGGCGCTGCGCGAGGGGTTCCTCAACGAAACAGCACAGACTCAGCTTACGGTGACGCTGGCCTGTGCAGCACTGCTGGCTGCAACGGTGGCCGCTGTAGTCCGAATAGCCAGCGAAAAACGCCGGGCCAGACTCGCCTTGCGGGCCAGTTACCTGAGGCGGGCGACCGAGCTGCTGGGGCTTGATCGCCATACCTGTGGGGACCTGGTATGTCTGGCTGAGCGAGCAAAGCTGCCCTGCCCCGCCGCTATGCTACTGTCCCCGCAGAACTTAGCGTACGCAGTGAACCTAGCCCGCCGATGCCGGCCCGACCCCGAGCTGGAGCAACGTCTGGATCGGCTATGCCGTGAATTGTTCGGCACGCCGCTGCCCGACAAGCCGAGCGCAACGGCCTCCCAGAACGCGCAAGCGGCCGGCCGGGTCCCGGGCCAGCAGTGATGGCAGGGCCGGGAACGAGCGCACGCCCCATAAAAGGAGGGTCTGCGAGCCCGGCCTTCGTCTCATCCCCATGATGCCGACGCCGGACACGCGGCAGGGTATCATACCATGGTCCTCGGACCCCAGGCGGTCGGGCGGTTGCTTCTCCGCGCAGGTGGGAACTGTAGGGCCGGCCGGGCGTCCAAGGCTTTGGCAGGTCGCCGTGACTGAAGCCGCCGGCGTGCACGATCTGGATGACCGCGAACTCGTCCGGCTGGCGCTGGCCGGGCAGCAGGCCGCGGCCGCGGAACTCGTTCGACGTTACCAGGACCGAGTGTTCAATACATGCTACCGGATGTGCAACAACTATGCCGACGCACTGGACTTGACCCAATCCACGTTCCTGAAAGCCCTGGAGAACTTGGGCCGGTTCCATGGCGGCGCAGCCTTCTACACCTGGGTGTTCCGGATCGCGGTCAACCTGACGCTTTCGCACCGCCGACGCCACAGCCGCCGACCGCATGAGTCGCTGGACGGCTACCGCGAGGAGGGTCCGGTCGGTAACGTGTCC
The DNA here is from genome assembly GCA_964482395.1 of uncultured Planctomycetales bacterium. Classification (GTDB taxonomy): domain Bacteria; phylum Planctomycetota; class Phycisphaerae; order UBA1845; family Fen-1342; genus CAYZXK01. The sequence continues at coordinate 16,835 of CAYZXK010000054.1, forward strand.
GGCCGGGAGGCGGACCCGGCCACCGCAGCCTAGGACCAGGAGATGCAAAGGCGGGTCGAATGGGCACTGGAGCAACTGGAGGACGAGTTCCGCCTGGCCGTGATCTTGCGGGACATAGAGGACTTGGATTACGCAGCGATTGGCGAGATTCTCGGGGTGCCGGTCGGCACGGTCAAGAGTCGGATCCATCGTGGGCGGCAGATGCTCCGCGTGCTTCTCAAAAATGTGAGGGCGCACGTTGATTGACCCCGAGGCGGACAAGCTCGAGGCGGACCTGTCAGCGTACCTCGACGAGGAGCTGAACGAGGAAGAGCGGCAGGCAGTGGAGCGGCGTTTGGCCCAGTCGGAGGACTGTCGCCGGCTCCTGGCAGAGCTGCGCGAAGTCCGGCGTCAGCTCGCGGCCCTGCCACGGCGCCGGGCCCCGGAGGGACTGCCGGCTGCCATTGCCCGCCAGACGGCGGCCCGGTTCTCGGGCAGGAGGACCAGCCGAGCCGTGCCGCGCATTGTGCGGGTGACGCTGCGGTTGAGTGCGGCCGCAGCGGTCGCGGTGGCGGCGGTATGGGTGGGTTATCGGGCCTTGCGGTGGCCCGCCACCCCAAACCGAACCCAGACCGGGCGGGAGGAAACGTTGATTCTTGCTCGACGATCCGGCCCGGAGAAATCATTGCCTCAACCGGGACGCGAGGCGGAACTGGACAATGAGCAACTCAGGGAAACCGCTCGACCGCAGTCGGTCGAGGCTGAGCGGCCGGCGGGGACTGGGAGTCTGGGGACCGGCGCCGGCCTGGACGTCGCCGGGCCGCTGTTGGTGCCTGGCGGCAGCCAACCAGCCGTGTGCGAGCCCGGTCCTACCGAACCAGACCGCAGCGGGCCGCCGGTCGCGATTGCGGTCAGTGAGCCGCAGGAGACCCCGAGGTTCAATGTGATTATTGAGGCGCCCACGCAGGCCCAGCATCAGCGCCTGGCCGCCCTGCTTGCCAGGTGGTCCGACACAGCCGTAGCGGGAGACCCCACGACATTCCAGATGAATGTCGGGGAGCTGAGCTCGCGGATCGGCCAACTTTTGGAGGTCAGCGGGCGGTCGGAGGTGCGTGTGGAGGGCCAGGCCGACAGCGGGACCGGCCGGGCCGTGACCTACCTGGCGCACACATTCGACCAGCCGTCGGAGTTAGCCGAGGCATTGCCACCGGCTTTGCAAGCTGGGGCGGGGCGGAAGGCCGGCCAGCCCGCGACACCCGCGCTCCGGCCAGCGGGCGGCGGTAAAGTAGCGGCCGATCGCGCCGGTCCGGAATCCAAGCTTGAGGAAGTTCGGCGGCGCCACGCGGAAGCCGTCACCGAACCACCAGTCACGATCGTATTCCAAAAGCCGCCCGGCCCGTTGACGCAGACCGGGGGCGGCGAAGGCGGCCGGGAACCGGTTCCGACGGCCGCGCCTTCGCAACCGGTCCAGACCGTGCAATCGCTGGGCTACGCAGACTCGCGGGAGAAGGTGATCGGGCGCCTGATGGAACTGTTGCTGAAAGGGCGCCAGGGAGCGGCCCGCGAAGCGCACCCGGCCGAACAGCCGAAAAACCTGGACTATCAGGTGCGCTTCCGGGTAGTGCTGCTGCCGCCCGCCCCGGCTTCGTCACCGGCCGCCCCCGAGCCACCCTGAATCAACAGGCAACCTGCCGGCGGCCGCTGATCCACCTAGGTTACGCCGCGGACATAGCGGTTGTGGAACCGGATCCACTCCGGCAACACCCGCTCAAGCAGATCGCGTGGCGGCAGGAAGGCAATCCGCAGGTGGCTCGTCCCCGGCTTCTGGCCGAAACCCGAGCCGTTGACCGTGCACAGCCCGGTGGTTTCCAGCAGGTTCATGCAGTAATCGAAGTCCGTCGTTCCGGGCGGCAGTACGTTGAGTCTGGGAAACAGATACATGGCCCCGGTTCGGCCGAAGCACTCGACCCCCTCCATCTCCTCGAAGGCCGCCTTGATCATTGTGGCCTTCTCGTAGAGCTCGCGCAGAACGCCTTCCTTCTCCTCGATGAACTGCTGGTAAGGCTCGCTGCCAGGCGGCGGCGGTCTGACCATCAGGTAAGTCAACGCCTGACCGGTGGTGTTGGAGCACAGGCTCACCGAAGCCTGCTTGAGCAAGACATCCGCAAAGCCCAGGTTCGAGTCCTTCACCCGGGGCGGGTTTCGCATCTCCAGATACCCGCCGCGCCGCCCGCATTCTCCGTAGAAGCCCTTCGACGTGCTGTGCAGGCTGAACAAGGGAATGTCCCGCTGCCCGATCAGCCGGGCAAATGAGACGAACTCGGCGCCATACAGGTTATCCTGATAGACCTCGTCGGCGATGATGACCAGCCCGTGCTCGGCGGCGAAGTCCACAATCTCTCGGCCACTCCGCTCGGGCAGGATGGCGCCGGTCGGGTTGGCCGGGTTGATCACCACGATCGCCTTTACATTGACCCCTTGCCGACGGGCCTGCCCGATCGCATCTTCGAGGATGGAGCGGTTGAGCGTCCATCCGCTTTCCTCGTCGGGATAGTAATTGACTTGCACGCCGCCGGCCCGTTTGATGGCGGCCGAATACAGCGGATACTGCGGGATGGGGATCATGATGCCGTCACGGGGCCCAGAGATCAGGATATCGATTATGTGCTTGGCGGCCTCGCTGGCCCCATTGGTGAGGAATATCGCGTCCGGGTCCGACCGCCGGCCCCCACTGACGGCCACGTTATCCCTCCGGTCGATGTACTCGGCGACCGCCTCGCGGATGAACTGCGGCCCCTTGCTTTCCGTGTAAGCACCCAGACCGGTACGGAGTTCGGAAAGCATCTGGTCACAGAGCTCCAGCACGTAGTCGCAGGCGAAGTCCTGGGCGGTCAGGCCCTCAAAGGCTGCCGGATTCTGGCTGAACAGCCGGCGGAGAGTTCGCTCGCGGGCCAGTCGGGCGGGGAATTCAAGGAAGCTGAGAACCTCGCGGTAGAAACTGATCGGCCGCTGCCCCAGGGCCTGCGGGTTGCCGATGTGGCAGGGAATAGTGGGCCGGCCCTGACGCGCCAGCTCGGCCGCCCGTTGGGCCAGCGGCCCCCGTACCGCGTACTCCATTTCGGCGATGTTGCGGTTGATGGTCACGAACATGGCAACGTAGCTTTCCCTTAAAGCTGCCTTGGCAACAAGCTTCCCTAACCGATACCCCGGATCCTCGAGATCACCCGGCGGGGCAATCGGACACAACCCGCCTCAGGTCGTCTTGCGTTTGTAGAACGGCAACGGCACCACCGTGGCCGGGCTGCGCGTACCGCGAATATCCACTTCGAGTCGCTGACCGAGCCCAGCCCGATCCGACCGCAGCAGAGCCATGGCGATGTTCTTGCCCAAAGTCGGGCTCTGCGTGCCGCTGGTCACCAGCCCCACCTGTTCTCCATCGCAAACCACCGCAGCCCCCGGCCGGGCGATGCGCTGGCCTGCCACCTCCAGACCGGCAATTCTCCTTGGCGGCCCTTCGGCCTTGATTCTCTCCAGCACGCTCTTGCCGATGAAATCCTTGGTCAGGTCGACCGCCCATTCCAGACCGGCCGTGATGGAGTCCCACTCCTCGGTCAACTCGTGGCCGTACAGGGGCATGCCGGCCTCCAGACGCAGCGTGTCGCGGGCGCCCAGCCCGGCCGGTCGGATCGGTCGGCCCATCTGCTCCGCTTTCTCGGTCAGCATGCCGACCGCCGTGGGACCCAGGTCGGCCGGGAGGATGATTTCAAGACCGTCTTCGCCGGTATAGCCGGTGCGGGCCAGATAGTACTCGACGCCCATGACGTTGCCGGTCTTGAAGCGATAACGTTTGAGGTCCTGGATGGGGACGGGCAGCAACCGGCTCAGAGTTTCCAGAGCTTCCGGGCCCTGGATGGCAACCATGCAGGTCTGAAGGGTCCGGTCGCGGATCTCCACCTCCAGGTTGCCCCGCTGCTGCTCCCACCAGCTCAGGAGTTTCAGACGGTTGGCCGCGTTGCAGACCACCAGGAAGTGATCCTCGAACCGGGAGACGATCACGTCGTCGAGTATGCCGCCGTCCGGGCGGCACATGTGGCTGTAGCGGCACATGCCGGGCTGGCTGCTGCCGATGTTGCGGGTGTTCAGGCGCTCCAGAAACCGCTCCGCGTCCGGGCCCCAGAACTCGATTCGGCCCATGTGCGAAACATCGAACAGGGCGCAGTGTTCCCGACACCAGTTGTGCTCCGCGACGATGCTGGTGTACATCACCGGCATCTCCCAGCCGGCAAACTCGACCAGCCGGGCCTGGCACTGTCGATGAAAGGCGTTCAGCGGCGTCTTAAGCATGCCAGATTCCTGATTCTGCGCCTCATTCTTCCTCAAGGAAAAAGTCCTCTTGCTTTTCCTCCTCCGGCTGCTCAGCCGGCGGTTCCACTCCGGGGCCGGCCGGCTTGCCGAGCTGGGCCAGATGGTCGCGGTAGGCCAGCAGTGGCCGCAGGTACGGGGATTGTTCTCGCTTTTCGAGGGCTTTGGTGATCGCGTCCGAGGCCTCGGTCAGATAATCCGCGGCCTGGTCGGGGTTGACCGCCATCATCAGATGGTAGGTCGTCGCCAGGCCGGCCAGTGGCACCCAGGCCGTCGGCTGCCCCGAGAGTCGATCGGCCATGGTGGTGTAAAGCTGGGCGGCCTTCTCCAGAGTTTCGGTCCCGGCCGTGCTGGCGGTCTGGAGCTGAGTCTGAAACACAGTCGGGTCGAAGGTGAACCGCGGATCGGTGTACAGCTCACTGAAGCCGCGCAGGTCCTCGATCAGGGACCGGTTGGCGGTCACCCGCTGGGCATGAATCCGGCCGGCCAATACCCGTGCCGAGGCTTCGGCGCTGCGGGAAACGTGCTCAAAATACGGGTCCCGGAGGATCAGGGCCAGTCGGGCGTTTTTCCGCTTGGGGTCCTTATCGCGTTGAAGATTGCGAGCCGCGCTGAACCAGGCGTCGGCCACCCGCTGCGCCTGGCCGAAGGCCCGAACGGCGTTTTCGGCCGCCCGCAGGGCCTCAGCCTCCTTGTTGAACGCGGCCTCAACCAGACTCTTGAGTTCTTCGACCAGTCCCTGCTGCTGAGCCTCCAACTCGCTGAGCCGCTGCTGGTAGTGGACGACCCGCTCCCCGGCCCATTGCCCGGATTCGGAGAGGCGCTGGATCTGGGTTTCCAGGGTGGCGGTGGCACCTTCCAGGCGCCGGCCGCGCTCTTGGGCCACTGCCAGCCGCCGCTGCAACTCCTCCAGGCCGATTACGACCTGCCCGTCGCGGATCTCGCCGCTGGCCCAGTCGGTCCCCACCAGTTCCGCGCCTTGGCGGCAGCCATAACGCAGTTCCTGTTCCTGCTCCTGAAGCTGGCGCAGCTCGGCCTGAAGCCGCAGATACCGGTCCCGATAGGCAGGGAACCCACGTTCACCCTGGTCCCGCCCGGCCTCGAAGCCCTGTTCTTCCAGCTCGCTCAACTGAGCCCGTTTTTCCTTCAGGCTCTGCTCGACCTGGGCCAGAATCCGCTCTTTCTGAGTCAGTTCATCCGCCACGCGGGCATCGTCGGCGGCCTGAGTTTTTCGGTCGGCCAGTTCCGCCAAGTCGCTTTGCAGTCGGGTCAGGATTGGGCCGGGCTCCAGTGCCCGGTAGTAATCCAGCCAAGCCTGGGAGAGCTTCCATTGGGCGGCCAGGTTCAACAACTGGGCCTGGACGTCGGCCTGGCGAATGCGCAGTTGCTGGGCCTGGATCAGCAGGTCAGCGGCTCGGGTGTATTCGGCGATACCAAGGGTCTGCGACACGCCGACCACATTGGCGTCGATGCCGGCAGCGGCCGAGCTTTCCGCGAGGGCCTTCTTGAGCAACTCGTCATTCTCGCGGACCTGCTGTCTGAATGCCGCCACAGCCTGCTGCAAGCCGGCGCGGTCCGGCGTCCATGCCCGCAAACTGACTATGGGCAGGCCGCTGCGCTTGGCTCGTTCCTGTTCGCCGCGGATTAGCTGTGCGTACTCGGCCTGGAGGTCGCGGAGCCGCTCAGTGGCCGACTCGGCGGCGAAGGCTAGCCGTTCCTCCTTTTCCAGCTCGTCGGTGCCGGCCTGGACTTCCAGGCGTGGCAGCTTGACGCTGTAGCGTGCCAGGTGGCGTAGCGCCAGGGAGGCCTGGTCCAGTGCTTTTTCGGCCCTTTTCCTGCTGGGATCGGCCAGTCGCGGCGTAATCAGCCCGGCGGCAATAAGCACGATGCCCGAACCGACGCCGATGAGCACGGGCGCCTTCACTGGAATCCTCCGCACAGATCCCAGCCGCCCCATCGCAGGTCCGCGTCCAGGGACTTGGACGCCGGGGGGCTGGTGCAACCATCGAGGGTCCAATCCCGCTGTGTAACCGGAACCGCCCGCAGGGTCAACCAGGC